>NZ_QOWC01000037.1 GCF_003574465.1 Methylobacterium crusticola | reverse complement strand
GCGGCGGCCGGCACCCCGGCGGCGGCCGGCAGCCCCCAGCCCCAGAGGGCCGCGGAGGGAAGCGGCAGCATCAGGAAGCCGTGCTCGACGATGGCGAGCCCCATCAGGGCCGCCACCATGGTGTGTCCGGCCAGCCGGTGGGCCGGCACCTCCCCGACGACCGCCGGGTGCAGCAGCCACAGCAGGGCGGCGGTGCCGAGGCCGAGGGAGACCGGGAAGAGCCGGTTCATCGGCGCCCGGGCGAAGTAGCCGCCGAGGTAGCTCAGGTGCTCGGGCAGGAACTCGGCGTTGAGGTTGCGCACGCCGAGGAAGAGGTTGAGGCGGGCGCTCAGGTTCATCCCCCACAGGACGAGGTAGGTCCAGAGGGCGATGCGGTTGGGCTGCCCGCGGGTCAGCCACAGGATGGCGAGCGCCCCGGTGACGATCGCCGCCTCGTGCCAGAGGTTCGTGGCGGCGGCCTGGACGAAGCGCGCCGGTCCCCGCGCCGCCGGGTCGGCGGCGCGGCGGCGCGGGCCGGTGATGTAGCCCATGTAGAAGGCCATCTCCTGCCAGCCCCAGATCACCAGCGCCGCCGTGAACGCCGCGTAGGCGCCCGCCTCGGTGGCGTCGTCGGCGGTGCGGGCGATCGCCGCGAGCGCCCCGGCGAGCCCGAGGCTCAGGGCCCCGAAGCTCCACGCGTGGGTGCGCCGGGGCCGGTGGTTCAACCAGAGGATCACCCCGGTCGAGAGCCACCAGATCAGGACCGCGTAGAGGATCGGCGGGGCGTAGGCTGACATGCGGCTACCAGGCCGGGCTCAGGCGGATCTGCGCCGGCATCGGGTTCTTGCGGGCCGGGAGCAGCATCAGGCGGGCGAAGGTGAGCCCCGCGAGGCCGACCTGCGCGGCGTGCCTGAGCCGCCCCGCCAGGCCGCCCTGCGCCCGGGCGTCGGCGATCGCCCGCGAGCAGGCGAGCAGGCGCTCGAGGCCCGCCCGGAAGGCCGGGCTGTCGAGGTCGAGGGTGAGCGGAAAAACCTGGCGCGAGATCTCCGAGGTGATGGCGAAGACCTGGTAGTCGTACTCGGTCGGATCGATCCCGAGCGCCTTGTGGAAGGCCGGCCGGCAATGGTCGCGCACGAACATGGTGCAGAACACGGCCAGCAGGAAGAACTTGATCCAGTAGTAGTTGATGCCCGAGAGCAGCTTGGGGTTGGCGCGCATCAGCAGCGCGAAGGCCTCGCCGTGGCGGAACTCGTCGTTGCACCACTTCTCGAACCACTTGAAGATCGGGTGGAAGCGGTTCTCCGGCCGGCGCTCCAGCTCACGGTAGATCGTGATGTAGCGGGCGTAGCCGATCTTCTCGGACAGGTAGGTCGCGTAGAAGATGAACTTGGGCCGGAAGTAGGTGTACTTCTTGGCCTTGGTCAGGAAGCCGAGGTCGACGCCGACGCCGAAATCCTTGAGCGTGTCGTTGATGAAGCCGGCGTGGCGGGCCTCGTCGCGGCTCATCAGGCCGAACAGCTCGCGGATGTCCTTGTTCTGGGCGCGCTTGCGCATCTCGGCGTAGAGCACGCAGCCCGAGAACTCGGCGGTGATCGAGGAGACGAGGAAGTCCAGGAACTCCTTGCGCAGCTCGGGCTCCAGCCCCGAGAGGTCGAGGTCGAAATCGCTGTTGCGCACGAAGTGGCGCTTGTTCGGGTCGGCCTTCATCTCGGCGATGAGGACGTCCCACTCGGCCCGCACCGGCTCGACGTTCGTGCGGTCGAGCTCGGCGAAGTCGGTGGTGTAGAAGCGCGGGCTCAGGAAGGTCGTCTCCTGGGCGTTGCGCGTGCTCTCGTTCAGGGTGCGCTGCGCGGTGGCGGTCATAGCCGTGTCCTTTCCGAGAAGCTGACCTCGTAGAGCTCGGTGAGTTCGAAGTGGCCGGCGAGGCGGGTCCAGAGCCGCTCGGCCCAGCCGGCCCGCACCAGGGTCGCGGTGCGCCGGACCACCAGCCGCTCGCCGTAGGGCACCGAGGTGGGGGCGTCGTGCACCGTGACCTCGTCCCCGGGCCCGGGCTGGAGCCCGCCGTCGAGGGTGACGTGGGCGTGCAGGCTCTCGGGCGTCTGCTCGATCTCGACCGTGCAGGGCACCTCGACGCGGCGTCTCCCGAAGAATCCGATCACGATGCCCCCCTCCCCTGCTCCAGGAGGCGCGCGAAGGCCCCCGCGTTCGTGGGCCCGAAGGCCTCGAGGCTGATGCGCCGGCCCGACGCCGTGTCGTCGAGCGAGAGCGTGCCGTTGTCCCAGCGGGTGAGCCGGAACGGCGGCTCGCGCGAGAAGCCCTCGCGCAGGCGGCCCTGGGCCAGCACCCGCAGGGTCGCCCGCACGAACCCGTCCGTGCCCGGCGCCACGGTGGCGACGAGGCGCCCGTCGCGGGCGTCGCTGATGGCGATGGCGCCGTCGGCCCGGTCCGCGACGGTCATGTCGAGGCTCTCGACGGCCCGCGCCTCGGGCAGGCGGGTGACCCCGACGTCGCCGACCCGGCCGACGGCGACGGCCGCGAGGGCGAAGACGAGGAGGCCGCCGGCCCGCAGGACCTGGGTGCGCGGCACCGGCGTGGTGTGCTCGGGCATCGCGTGCTCCTCGATCGTCAGACGGGATGGGCCGCGGCGAGGCGGCCCGGGAGGTCCGGGGCCGCGTCCGCCGCCGCGACGGCCTGCGGGGCCTGGCCGTGGGCCGCCGCCAGGGCCGCCGCGAGGCGGGTCGCCAGCACGGCGGCGTCGGGCAGCGAGCGCAGCAGCGGCTCGGGCCGGCTCAGGCGCCAGGGCCGGGCGTGCGGCCACAGATGCAGGTAGGCGAGGCGCGTGCCCGCGCGCAGCCGCAGGGGCACGTCGCCGGTGCCGTCGCCGAAGCGCCGCAGGGCGGCCCCCTCGATCTCCCTGAGCGGCAGGTTGACCGTGAGCGAGAGGGCGATGCCGATCTGCAGCAGCACCCGCCGGTCGGTCAGCGTGTAGGTCGTGGTGCGGGCCGAGAGCCAGGCGAGGCCGACGAGGATCGCCAGCGCCGCCGCGCCGATCTCGAGGGTGGCGGCGACGCCCGCCAGGCGCGCCCCCGCCGGGCCCGTCCCGGCCGCGGTGCCCCACAGCGCGAGGAGCGCGAAGTAGGCCGCCACGAGGTCGACGTGGAAGGCTCGGCGGGCGAGGCCCATCACGGTCGGGCGGCCCTGCCAGAGGAGGCGCTCGCCCTCCGGCAGGGGGGCGGGCAGCCCGCGGGGAAGCGGCTCCTGCCTCACAGCAGCGCCTCCATCCGTCCGGGCGTGGCGTAGAGCGTGCCGGCGCCGAAGAACGCCGCGATGCGCTCCTCCTCCAGGATGGTCACGCTGTCGGGGCTGCGCGTCGCCGGGACGTCGGCGAACTGCTCCCCGAGCAGCGCGTCGCAGACCACGGCGTCACGCCCGGTCGAGACGTTGGCGAACACCACCGGCAGCAGCACGCTGCGGGCCGGCTCCGTCCCGGACAGCGCGACCTCGTAGTAGCGCGGCAGGGACTCGCCGCGGTCCACCCAGACGTCCGCGACCGTGCCGACCGTCGTCCGGTCGGCGCCGACGACGCGCATGCCGCGCGGGTCGGTGCTCCGGGCATTGACCACGAACTCGGTCGCGACCCGCAGCGGCACGATGCGGTCGTGCTTCTCCCAGGTCTGGTCGGGCGTGTCGGTGCGGTGCGCGTAGGCGCCGGGGCCGACGCCGTCGCGCAGGCGCTCGGGCGCGGCGTTGGTGGGCTCGATCGGAGCGCCGGGCCAGACCTCGCGCTTGACCGCCGCGAGGGCACCGACCGGGCCCTCGTCGGGCCGCGGGACCAGCACGGTCTTGCCGTCGGCCATGCGGAACTCCTTGGGATCGGGCATGAGCAGGAAGTCCCAGCTCTTGAGACCGCCCGTGACCTCGGATTCGACGGGATAGCCCTCGCGCCGGTCCTCCCGGCGCAGGTAGAATACCAGCCCGGCGAAGAACAACCAGAAGGCGTAGAGCACGAGTTGTGCGACGTCGATGTAGCTGGTGATGGCGCCCTTCGGCATGGCGGATCTCCTCTCCACTAGCCCGGCAGGTTGACGAGGACGGGAGCTGTGTCGGTCGCCCTCTCGCGCCGGACCTCCGGCGGGGGGGCCCGCCGGACCAGCGGCCCGATCGCCACCAGGGTGGCGAACAGGAGCGCGATCTCGATGTGATAGACGACGAGGTAGCCGATCGAGGCGTCGCTCAGGGCCTCCCCGAGGCGGCCCTGGACCGCGAGGGCGGAGCCGACGTCCCGGATGATGCCGCTCGCCGCGATGGCGAGCCCCGCCGCGCTCGCCTGCACGGCGCCCCAGGCGCCGAGCGCGAGCCCGGTCTCGTCGGCCGGCGCGCCGGCCATCGAGGCCGTGAGCGTGCCGTGCGCGAAGAGGCCGCCGCCGAGGCCGATCAGCGTCACGCCCGAGGTGAACAGGGCGCCGGAGGCCAGGGGGGCCGCGAAGACCACCGCCGAGAACGCCGCGATGCCCACGACCGCGCCGGCCGCCGCGACCCGGAACGGGTCGCCGCCGCGGTTGAGCCAGCGCGCCGCCGCCGCGAGGCCGACGCCGCCGCCGATGGCGAGCATCGCGGTCAGCGCCGTCGTGGCGCCGACCGTCAGGTGCAGGATCTGGCCGCCGTAGGGCTCGAGCAGGATGTCCTGCATGCTGAAGGCCGCGGTGCCGAGGCCGGTGGCGACGAGGCGGCGCCGGGCCGGGCCGGGCCCGGCGTAGATCCCCCAGGCCGAGCGGAAATCCTGGCGCGGCCCGCGCACGGAGCGGCCGGGGTCGCGGGCCTCCTGCTTCCACAGGGCGATGCCGTTGAGCAGCATCGTGGCGAGCGCCGCGCCCTGGATGACCTGGATCAGCCGGATCGGGGAGAAGTTCGCGAGGGCGAGGCCGAAGATCAGGGCGCTCGCCATCATGCCGGCGAGCAGCATCGCGCAGAGGAGCGCCACCACCCTGGGCCGCGCGTGGGCCGGCGCGAGGTCGGTCGCGAGGGCGAGGCCGACGGTCTGGGTGGTGTGGAGCCCCGCCCCCACCAGCACGAAGGCGAGCGCGGCGGCGACCTGCCCGATCCAGGCCGGGCCCGTAGTGTCGCCCGACAGGATCAGGAGGGCGAACGGCATGATGGCGAGCCCGCCGAACTGCAGCAGCGTGCCGAACCAGATGTAGGGCACCCGGCGCCAGCCCAGCACCGAGCGGTGGGTGTCGGACCGGAAGCCCACGAGCGCCCGGAACGGCGCGAACAGGAGCGGCAGGGACAGCATCACGGCGACGATCCAGGCCGGTACGTCGAGCTCGACGATCATCACCCGGTTGAGGGTGCCGATCAGCAGCACCGCCGCCATGCCGACCGTGACCTGGAACAGCGACAGCCGCAGGAGGCGCCCGAGCGGCAGCTCCGCCGTCGCGGCGTCCGCGAAGGGCAGGAAGCGCGGCCCGAGCCGGCCGAGCGCCCGGGCGAGGCTGCCGGCGGCGCTCATGGCCGCCCGGCCCGGGGGCGGCGCAGCTCCAGGGCGTTGGAGAGGTAGAAGCCGCTGTTGACCCGCCGCGTCCGGGCGACGCGGAATTCCCGGAGGCGCGGCTCGCCGGCGAGGCGGCGGCGCAGGGCGCCCTCGCCCACCGGCTCGATGGCGGGGGCCCGGTCGCCGCGCGGGAACAGGCGGCCGGCCGCGTGCATCGCCGTGAGGAGCGCGGTGCGGGGCGCCACCGTGAACAGCAGCGATTCCCCGGTGCGTTCGGCGAGCGCGGCCAGGGCCCGAACGATGTCGGGGCAGCGGTAGTGGATCAGGGAATCCATCGCCACGACGTGGTCGAAGGTCCCGGTGCCGGGATCGAGCATGTCGCCGACCCGGAAGTCGAGGCGGCCGGCGAGGCCGAGCCCGGCGGTGCGCTCGCGGGCGAGGCCGACGAGGGTCGGCGAGACGTCGATCGCCACGACCGCGGCCCCGCGCCGGGCCGCCTCGACGGCGAGCGCCCCCGTGCCGCAGCCCGCATCCAGCAGGCGCCGGCCCGTGAGGTCGGCGGGCAGCCAGGAGAGGAGCTCGGCCCGCATGGCGTCGCGCCCGGCCCGGACGGTGGCACGGATGCGGCTCACCGGCGCGTCGGAGGTGAGCCGGGCCCAGGCCTCGACGGCGGTGCGGTCGAAGTAGGTCTCGAGCTGCGAGCGGCGCGCCGCGTAGGTGGTGCTGGTCATCGGTCGAAGCCCCAGGATGCCGTCGGTCACGAAGTCTCCCCGAAGGACGCGGTCAGTCGAAGCCCAGGAACTCGAACAGGTCGCGGTCCTTCATCGGCGTGGCCTCGAGGGGCGGGACGCCGGCCCAGAGCTCCTCGGCGAGCCGCAGGTACTCGTTCTGCACCGCGACGAGCTCGGGCGAGGGGTCCATCTCGAACAGCGTCGCCTTCTTGAGGCGCGAGCGGCGCACCACGTCGAGGTCGCGGAAATGGGCGAGGCGGCGCAGGCCCACCGCGTCGTTGAAGCGGTCGATCTCGTCGGTGTCGGCCGAGCGGTTGGCGATGACGCCCCCCAGGCGCACGGGGTAGTTCTTCGCCTTGGCGTGGATCGCCGCCACGATCCGGTTCATGGCGAAGATCGAGTCGAAGTCGTTGGCCGTGACGACGAGCGCCCGGTCGGCGTGCTGGAGCGGCGAGGCGAAGCCCCCGCAGACGACGTCGCCGAGCACGTCGAAGATCACCACGTCGGTGTCCTCGAGCAGGTGGTGCTCCTTGAGGAGCTTCACGGTCTGGCCGACGACGTAGCCGCCGCAGCCGGTGCCGGCGGGCGGTCCCCCCGCCTCGACGCACATGACGCCGTTGTAGCCCTCGGCGACGAAGTCCTCGACGCGCAGCTCCTCCGAGTGGAACTGCACCGCCTCGAGCGCATCGATCACCGTGGGGGCGAGGCGCTTCGTCAGCGTGAAGGTCGAGTCGTGCTTGGGGTCGCAGCCGATCTGCAGCACCCGCTTGCCGATCTTCGAGAACGCGACCGAGAGGTTCGACGAGGTGGTGCTCTTGCCGATGCCGCCCTTGCCGTAGACGGCGAAGACCTTCGCGGTCTCGATGCGGATGTCGGGGTCGAGCTCGACCTGGAGGCTTCCCTCGGCGCGGCGATCGCCGGAGGGCCGGGCCGCAACGGGGTTTCGGATCGCGATGTTCATGCGGCAGCCTCCGCGGTGATGCCTTCGAGGCGGTCCTCCAGCTCCTCCTCGGCGCGGTCGAGCGCGTCGCGCGTCGCCGCGTCGGGGGTCCAGAAGCCGCGGCGATGCGCCTCGATCAGCCGGTGGGCGACCTTGGCGGAGGCGGCCGGGTTGAGGGCCGCCATGCGCTCGCGCATCGCCGCGTCGAGCACGTAGGTCTCGGTGATGCGCTGGTAGATCCAGGGCGCGACCTGGTCCGTGGTCGCGGACCAGCCGACCGTGTTGGTGAGGTGGGCGTCGATCTGGCGGACGCCCTCGTAGCCGTGGCCGAGCATGCCCTCGACCCATTTCGGGTTGAGCATCCGGGTGCGGGTCTCGAGCGCCACCTGCTCGGCGAGGGAGCGCACCCGGCCCTCGCCCCGGGTCTGGTCGCTGATGTAGACCGGCACCTTGGCGCCGCGGGCCTCGGCCACGGCCCGCGCCATGCCGCCGAGCCCGTCGAAGTAGTGGTCGACCGAGGTCACGCCGACCTCGACCGAGTCGAGGTTCTGGTAGGCGAGGTCGACGCCCGAGAGCACCGTCCGCATCAGCGCCCGCTGCGGCTCTGCCTTGCCGGAGCGCCCGTACGCGAAGCCCTTGCGCCGCGAGAAGGTCTCGCAGAGCTCCTCCCCGTCGCTCCAGCGCCCGCTGTCGACGAGGTGGTTGACGTTGGCCCCGTAGGCGCCCTCGGCGTTGCTGAACACCCGCAGGGCCGCCGTCTCGATGTCGATGCCGTGCGCCGCCTGGTGGGCGAGGGCGTGCTTGCGCACGAAGTTCTGCTCCACGGGCTCGTCCGCGGTGGCGGCGAGGTAGGCGGCCTCGGCGATGAGCCGGGTCTGGAGCGGCAGCAGATCGCGAAAGATGCCCGACAGGGTCGCCACCACGTCGATGCGCGGGCGCCCGAGCGCCTCGAGGGGGATCAGGCTGGCGCCGCAGAGCCGGCCGTAGCCGTCGAAGCGGGGGGCGGCGCCCATCAGCGCCAGGGCCTGCGCGATGGGCGCGCCCTCGCTCTTGAGGTTGTCGCTGCCCCACAGGACCAGGGCGACGCTCTCGGGGTAGCGCGCGCCGTCGGCCTCGTGGCGGGCGAGCAGGCGCGCCGCCTGGGCGCGGCCGTCGGCGAGCGCGAAGGCGCTCGGGATGCGGTAGGGATCGAAGCCGTGCAGGTTGCGGCCGGTCGGCAGGATCGCGGGCGCCCGCAGGATGTCGCCGCCGGCCACCGGGGCGATGAAGCGCCCGTCGAGGGCCCGCAGCAGGGCCGGGATCTCGTGGTCCCGGGCGAGGAGGCGGTCGGTCTCGGCGAGGCTCCGGAAGGCCGCGCGGGTCGCGTCGCCGGGGCTGAGGCCCGCCGCCGCGAGGGCGTCGTCGGGGCCCGCCCCCGCCACCAGCGCCTCGATCCCGGCCCGCGCCACGCTCAGGCCGTGGGCCGATTCGGCGAGCGCGTGCAGCAGGTCGACGCGCTCGGGCGCCGGCGTCCCCTCGCCCACGACGTGCAGGCCGTGCGGGATCAGCGTGTGCTCCAGCTCGATCAGCGCCCCGGTGAGGGCCGCGATGCGGGCCTCCGGGTCCGGGAAGCGGGGCTCGGCCTCGGCGAGGTCGAGGGCGGCGGCCTGGACCTGGATCAGGCCCGCGAGGCTGCGCCGCTCGGCCGCGTCCTCGGGCGGCAGGGCGCGCCAGCGCTCGACCGAGCCCTTCAGCTCGACGAGCCCGCGGTAGAGGCCGGCCTGGGCGAGGCTCGGCGTCAGGTAGCTCACGAGCGTCGCGGCCGAGCGGCGCTTGGCCAGCGTGCCCTCCGAGGGGTTGTTGGCGGCGTAGAGGTAGATGTTCGGCAGGTCGCCGATGAGGCGGTCGGGCCAGCAGCCGGCCGCGAGCCCGGCCTGCTTGCCGGGCATGAACTCGAGCGCGCCGTGGGTGCCGAAGTGGAGCACCGCGTCGGCGCGGAAATCCTCGCGCAGGTAGCGGTAGAAGGCCGAGAAGGCGTGGGTGGGGGCGAACCCCTTCTCGAACAGGAGCCGCATCGGGTCGCCCTCGTAGCCGAAGGCGGGCTGCACCCCGACGAAGACGTTGCCGAACTGCGCGCCGAGCACGAGCAGCGAGGACCCGTCGCTCTGGTGCCGGCCGGGCGCGGGGCCCCACTGCGCCTCGATCTCGGCGAGCCAGCGCTCGCGGCGCACGTGCTCGTCGGCCGGGACGCGGTGGGCGACGTTGGCGGGGGCGCCGTACCGGAGGGCGTTGCCGACGAGCACGCGCTCGCGCAGGGCCTCGGGGCTCGCCGGCACCTCGACCGTGTAGCCGTCGGCGGCGAGGCCCTTCAGGGTGTTGTGGAGGGAGTGCCACACCGACAGGAAGGCCGCGGTGCCGGTGGCGCCGGCGTTGGGCGGGAAGTTGAACAGCACCGCGGCGACCCGGCGCTCGGCCTTCGGGCGCCGGCGCAGGGCGACGAGGCGACCGACCCGGGCGGCCAGCATCGCGGCGCGCTCCGGGTGCACGCTCATGTCGCGGGCGTTCCCGGTGCCCGAGCGGCTGGAGCGGCCGCCGAACACCATCGGGGAGGTGGCGCCGTCGATCTCGGGGATCGCCACCATCATGGTGGCCTCGACCGGCGACAGGCCGCGCTCGGAGGCCTCCCACTGCTCGAGGGTCTGGAACTCCACCGCCTGGGCGGCGAGGTAGGGGACGTCGAGCCCCTCCAGCATGGCGGCCGCCGCCGGGGCGTCGTTGTAGGCCGGCCCGCCGACGAGGGAGAAGCCGGTGAGCGACACCAGGGCGTCGATGGCCGGCCGCCCGTCCCGGAGGAAGAAGCGCGCGACCGCCGGGCGGTTGTCGAGGCCGCTGGCGAAGGCCGGCACCACCGCGAGACCCCGGCCCTCCAGGGCCGCGATCACCCCGTCGTAATGGGCGGTGTTCCCGGCGAGCACGTAGGAGCGCATCAGCAGGAGGCCGACCCGGCCGCGGACCGGGCCCTGCGGCAGCGGCAGCCGGTCGGCCCGCTCGCCGACGCGGCCCGGCAGCCGCGGGTGATAGAGGCCGGTCTCCGGGTAGGCGACCGGGGCCTCGGCCTTCAGGGCCTCGCGCCAGCCGGCGCGGGGCCCGGCGGCGTAGCGCCCGGCGAGAAAGCGCACCAGGTTGACGACGTTCCGGTCCGAGCCGGAGAGCCAGTATTGCAGCGTCAGGAAGTAGGCCCGCACGTCCTGGGCCGAGCCCGGGATGAAGCGCAGGATGCGGGGGATCTGGCGCAGGAGCGCCATCTGCCGGGCGCCGCTGCTCTGGCCGGGCTTCGTGCCCGGCTTGCCGCGCAGGCGCTTCAGGAAGTCGAGCGCCCCGCGCTGCGAGCCGTCCATGGCGAAGCGGTTGAGGCGGGTGGTGCGCACCACCTCGCCGGCCGAGAGGCAGCCGACCATCGCGTCGCAACCGGGCTGGCGCGCCAGGAGGGCCGGCAGCACCGCGCGGACGTGCTCGTCCATGAACAGCATCGCCGAGAGCACGATGTCGGCCCGGGCGATGTCGGCCCGGCAGGCCTCGAGGGCGTCCGGGTCGGTGTCCCACTCGGCCGCGGCGTGGAAGCCGAGGGTCAGGCCCGGGGCCTCGCGGGCGAGGACCGCGCGGGCGCGCTCCACCGCCCCCGCGAGGTGGTTGTCGAGCGTGACGATGACGACGCGCAGCGGCGGCAGGGCCCTGCCGGCGTCAGCGGCTGAAATGCGCTTTTGCATCGTACAGGGTCTCGAGGGTGATGAGCGGGAGCGAGCGCTCGCGGGCGAAGCGCTCGGTGTTGTGACGGGCCTTGCCCCGCACGAAGAACGGGATCTTCCTCAGCTCCTTCTCGGCGTCGGCCGCCCACGCCACCGTGATCGCGGCGGGCGCGGGCGCGGGCGCGGCGGCGGGCTCCGGCCTCGGCTGCCCGCCGAGATGCGAGGGCGCGACGCCGTCGTGGAATTCCGGGTCGTCCCGGAACATCGCCAGGAGGTGCTCCTCCAGGCCCATCATCAGGGGGTGCACGAAGGCGTCGAACAGGACGTTGGCGCCCTCGAACCCCATCTGCGGCGAGTGGCGGGCCGGGAAATCCTGCACGTGCATCGGCGCCGAGATCACCGCGCACGGGATGCCGAGGCGCTTGGCGACGTGGCGCTCCATCTGGGTGCCGAGGACGAGCTCCGGCTGGCAGGCCGCGATGGCGGCCTCGACGTCGAGGTAGTCGTCGGTGATCAGCGCCTCGATCCCGTGGCTCTGCGCCTCCGCCCGCACCTCGCGGGCGAATTCGCGGCCGTAGGTGCCGAGGCCCACCACCGTGAAGCCGAGCTCGGAGCGGGCCACCCGGGCGGCCGCCAGGGCGTGGGTGGCGTCGCCGAAGACGAAGACGCGCTTGCCCGTGAGGTAGGTCGAGTCGACCGAGCGCGTGTACCAGGGCAGGCGCGACGGCGCGCCGGCGAGGACCGGGCCCGGATCGACGCCGGCCGCCGCCGCCACCGCCTCGACGAAGGCCACGGTCGCCTTCACGCCGATCGGCACCACGTCCACGAGGGGCTGGCCGAACGTGCGCTCCAGCCACTGCGCGGCGCTGCGCGCCACCTCCGGGTAGAGCACGACGTTGAAGTCCGCCTCCCCGAGCCGCCCGAGGTCGGAGGGCGAGGCGCCGAGGGGCGCCACCACGTTCACCCCGATGCCGAGGCGCCCGACGAGGTCCTGCACCTCGCGCAGGTCGTCGCGGTGGCGGAAGCCGAGCGCCGTCGGGCCGAGGATGTTGCAGGTCGGGCGCGCCCCGGGCGCGCGGTCCGGGCGCGCCCCGGGTGCGCGGCCGGCCGGCGGGCGGGCGAGGGCGCGCACGAGCCGGTAGAAGGTCTCGGAGGCGCCCCAGTTCTCCTTCTTCTGGTAGGCCGGCAGTTCCAGCGGCACCACCGGGATCGGCAGGTCGAGGGCCCGCGCGAGCCCGCCCGGGTCGTCCTGGATCAGCTCGGCCGTGCAGGAGGCGCCGACGATCATCGCCTCGGGCCGGAAGCGCGCGTAGGCCTCCCGCACCGCGTTCTTGAAGATCTCGGCGGTGTCGCGGCCGAGGTCCTGGGCCTGGAAGGTCGTGTAGGTGACGGGCGGGCGGGCGTCGCGCCGCTCGATCATCGTGAAGAGCAGGTCGGCGTAGGTGTCGCCCTGGGGGGCGTGCAGGACGTAGTGGAGGCCGCGCATCGCCGTGGCGACCCGCATCGCCCCGATATGGGGCGGTCCCTCGTAGGTCCAGACCGTGAGCTGCATCGCGCTCAGACCTCCAGCCGGGTGCGGCGATTGAGCGGGCGGGCGAACAGCTCGGCGAGGTCCCCGGCCTGGTCGTAGCCCTGGATCGGGGTGAACAGGAGCTCGATCGACCACTTGGTCGTCACGCCCTCCGCCTCGAGCGGGTTGGCGAGGCCGAGGCCGCAGACCGCGATGTCGGGCCTGACCGCCCGGCAGCGGTCGAGCTGGTCGTCGAGGCTCTGGCCCTCGCTGACGACCGTCCCGTCGGGCAGGAGCCGCAGCTCCTCGGCGAGGTGCTGGCGGTGCAGGTAGGGCGTGCCGACCTCGAGGAGCGCGGCCCCGAGCTCGCGCGCCAGGAAGCGGGCGAGCGGGACCTCGAGCTGGGAATCGGGGAAGAAGAACACGCGGCGGCCGGCGATGAGCGCCCGCTGGCGCGCGAGGCTCGCGCGCGCCCGGGCGCGCCCGGGCGCGGTCACGGCCTCGAAGCGCTCCGGGGCCACGCCGAACGCCTCGGCGGCGGCCCGCAGCCACAGGGTCGTGCCCTCCTCGCCGAGGGGGAACGGGGCCGCGAGCCGCACCGCGCCGCGCGCCTCGAGGGCCCGGGCGGTGTCGGCCAGGAAGGGCTGGGCCAGGAGGAAGCGGGTGCCCGGCCCGACCGGGGGCTGCTCGGCGGCGCGGCGCCCCGGCAGGAAGCGCACCGGGATGCCGAGGGCGGCGAAGAGGCGGGCGAACTGGTCCTCGACCACGTCCGCGAGGGCGCCCGCGACGAGGAGCGGCGCGGGGGCGCCCGCCGCCTCCGGCGGCAGCCCCGGCACGAGGGCCGCCAGGCAGGCGTCCTCGCCCTGCGTGAAGGTGGTCTCGATGCCGCTGCCCGAGTAGCTCAGCACCCGCACGCCGGGGGCGACGCGGTGCGAGAGGCGCTCGGCCGCCCGGCCGAGGTCGAGCTTGATCACCTCGGACGGGCAGGAGCCGACGAGGAACAGGAGCCGGATGTCGGGCCGGCGCTCCAGGAGGCGGCGCACCACCCGGTCGAGCTCCTCGTTCGCGTCGGCGAGGCCGGCGAGGTCGCGCTCGTCGATGATCGCGGTGGCGAAGCGCGGCTCGGAGAAGATCATCACGCCGGCGGCGGACTGGATCAGGTGCGCGCAGGTGCGCGAGCCGACGACGAGGAAGAACGCGTCCTGGATCTTGCGGTGCAGCCAGACGATGCCGGTGAGCCCGCAGAACACCGCCCGCTGCCCGCGCTCCTGGCGCAGGACCGGGCCGCCCGCGGCGCCGGGGAGCGGGGCGTGCGCGTTCACCGGGCCGCCTCCGCCAGGCGGGCACCCGCCGGGCGGGCGGGCGCCCCGGCCCGCGCCGCCCGGAGCTTGAGGAGGAACTGGCCGGCGTTGACGAGGTAGGTCGCGTAGGCCGCGAGGGCGAGGAGCATCAGCGCCCGGGTGCCGACGCCGCCCGAGGCCAGCGCCACCAGGTAGGCGGTGTGGAGCGCCAGCACCAGCATGCTGACGACGTCCTCCCAGTAGAAGGCGGGGGCGAACAGGTAGCGCCCGAACACCGCCTTCTCCCAGAGCGACCCGGTGACCATGATGGCGTAGAGGGCGAGCGTCTTGGCGACCACGGAGGCGTTGGCCGCCGCCTCGCCCTCGCCGGTCGCCAGGGTGCGCAGCACCAGCACCGCGCTGACGAGGAAGACCGCGAACTGGACCGGCGCAAGGACGCCCTGCACCACCGTCCAGGGGGTGGCGTCGCGCCGCCGGCGCTGCGCCGCCGTGTACAGGACCGGCCGGTCTCCGGGATACGTCATCGCCGCCTGCCCTGCCTCGTTACCGCCCCGCCCGGCCCCCGTTGGCGGTGGTTCCGGACGGAGGGCAGCCTAGGGCCAGGCCGACGAGAGTGTCAACACAAGTTGACAGTCCGGCGGGCTGACATTTCCCTGCCGTCGGCGAGATTGGGTCTTGCGCGATGGAGTGAGAGGCGTATCTTCCGCAAAGGTTACAACCTCGACTTGCCGATACCGGCCGCGCTCCGCCGCGACCGGCCAAGAACCAAAGAAAAATGTCCTAGCGGCAAGCGCAGACCGGGCAATATGCGCGGGGGGAGGCGCCAGTGGGTGAGCTGAGGCATTTCAGCCAAGCGTCTGGAGTCGCGTCTGTTTCCCGCGAGAGGCCGCGGCCCGGCGGCGTGGACCATGCGCCGGCCGCCCAGGCGGGCGACCCGCGCTGGCGCGACGACCTCGCGCGGGTCGTCGAGGCGGAGATCATCCCTCGGCTGATGCTCGCCCACGGCGGCGGGGCGCCGCAGCGCCGCCCGACCCGCCACAGGCCCGAGCCCGAGGACGTGGTGCGGTTCAGCTCCCTGATCCTGGCCGACCAGGAGACCGACCCGGCGGCCGAGGTGCGGGCGATGCTGGAGGAGGGCCTGAGCCTGGAGAGTCTGCTCCTCGACCTGATGGCCCCGACGGCGCGCCACCTCGGCCTGCTCTGGGAGCAGGACATCTGCGACTTCGTCCAGGTCACGGTGGCGATGGGGCGGCTGCGGCGCATGGTGCACGGGCTCGAGAGCCTGTGCGGCGAGCCGGCCGAGGCCTGCCCGTCGAGCCGCCGCATCCTGCTGATGCCCGCCCCCGGCGAGGCGCACACGTTCGGGTTGACGATCGTGGACCGCTTCTTCCGCGAGGCCGGCTGGGAGGTGGTGTCGAGCCTCGGGCAGGAGGATTTCGATCCCCTGCGGCGCGTCAGGGACGAGTGGTTCGACGTCGCCGGGTTCTCCCTCTCCGACGAGGGCCGCCTCGGCACCCTCGGCGAGACCATTCCGGAGATGCGGCGCGCCTCCTGCAACCAGGCCCTGCGGCTGCTCGTGGGGGGCCCCGCCTTCCACGAGCGGCCGGACCGGCTCCGCCTCGTCGGGGCCGACGCGGCGGTGACGGATGCCCGGGCCGCGCCCGGAATCGCCGAAAACCTGCTTGATCTGCGCGTAAGAGCCTGCTGAAACACGTGTTCATGGTGGTCGGCGAGTTGCGGTAGCCCGTGAACAGTTCAGTGAGCCTAACTGCGAAGGATGCTTTCGCGGTGCTTCGAGATGCCGTCGCCCACCTGGATGCGGAGACGACGGGGGTCCTGGTCGCGGCCGCGACGGACCTCTCGCTCGTCGTCGACCACGACGGCGTGATCCGCGACGCGACCTTCGGCAGCGACGACCTCGCGGACGAGGGCGTCGGCCGCTGGCTCGGGCGGCGCTGGATCGACACCGTCACGGTCGAGAGCCGGCCGAAGATCGCGGACCTGCTCCAGGACGCCGCGCCCGGCGCGGTGACGCGCTGGCGCCAGGTCAACCACCCCTCGGCGAGCGGCATCGACGTGCCGATCCGCTACTCCGCCCTGCGGCTGCCCGGGAACGGGCCGATCATCGCCATCGGCCGCGATCTCAGGGCGCTCGCGGCCCTGCAGCGCCGGCTCGCCGAGTCGCAGCAGGCCCTCGAGCGCGACTACCTGCGCCTGCGCGGGGCCGAGACCCGCTACCGGATGCTGTTCCAGCTCGCCGGCGAGGCGGTGATGATCGTCGACGCGGCGACGCGCCGGGTGGCGGAGGTCAACCCGGCGACCGCGCGCCTGCTCGGCCGGGCGGCCAAGCGGATCGTGGGCCAGGACCTCGTCGACCTGTTCGAGCCCGAGAGCGGCAAGGCCGTGCAGGCGCTCCTCGTGGGCCTGCGCCTCACGGGCCAGGCCGAGGACGTCGCGGCCCGCCTCGCCAACCGGCGCGGGGAGGCGCGCGTCGCGGCCGCCCTGTTCCGGCAGGACAGCACGACCCACATCCTGGTGCGGCTCTCGCCCTCCCTCGCCGCGGCGCCCGGCCCGGGCCCGGCGCGCTCGGGCGTGCTCAACGTCATCGACGCGCTGCCGGAGGGCTTCGTGCTCACGGACCGCAACCGGCACGTGCTCGCCGCCAACGCGGCGTTCCTGGACCTCGCCCAGCTCGCGAGCGAGCAGCAGGCCAAGGGCGAATCGCTCGACCGCTGGCTCGGCCGCGAGGGCACCGAGTTCAGCGCCCTGTTCGCCACCCTGGTCGAGCACGGCTCGGTGCGGCACTTCGCGACGGTCGTGCGCGGCGAGTTCGGGGGCCTCGAGGAGGTCGAGGTCGCCGCCGTCTCGGTGCCGGGCGGGGAGCAGCCCTGCCTCGGCTTCACGGTCCGCTCCGTGCCGCGCCGGATCGTCCCCGCGGCCGTCCCGGGCGGGCGCGAGTTCCCCCGCTCCGTCGAGCAGATGACCGAGCTCGTCGGCCGCGTCTCGATGAAGAACCTCGTGCGCGAGACCACCGACCTGATCGAGCGCCTCTGCATCGAGGCCGCCCTCAAGATCACCAACGACAACCGCGCCTCGGCGGCGGAGATGCTGGGGCTCAGCCGCCAGGGCTTCTACGCCAAGCTGCGCCGCTACGGCCTGGGCGACCTCGACGGCATCGACGAGCCCGACGAGACCGAGCACTGAGCCCCCGGCCCCTCGGGGCCGGGATGGCTGTCGCTGCGGAAGCCGCCCGGCAGAAGGGCGGGAAAATCGGCCCGACTGTAAACTCCGCTTGACACTCCGGTGGCCGCGATCCTAGCCTCCGGGGTATGGCGACACCGGCTCCGAGCGCACTGATCGAGCTTCTCAAGCCCATCACGTGGTTCGCCCCGATGTGGGCCTTCGGCTGCGGGGTGGTGTCCTCGGGCGCCGCCCTCCAGGGCCGCTGGCCCGTGGCGGCGGCCGGGATCGTGCTCGCCGGCCCCCTCGTCTGCGCCACCAGCCAGGCGGTCAACGACTGGTTCGACCGGCACGTCGACGCCATCAACGAGCCGGACCGCCCGATCCCCTCGGGCCGGATGCCGGGCCGCTGGGGCCTCTACGTCGCGGCGGGCTGGACGCTGCTGTCGCTCCTCGTGGCCGCCGCCCTCGGGCCCTGGATCCTCGGCGCCGCGCTGTTCGGGCTGGTGCTCGCCTGGATCTACAGCGCGCCGCCCCTGCGGCTGAAGCGCAACGGCTGGTGGGGCAATTCCGCGGTCGGGCTCTGCTACGAGGGCCTGCCCTGGTTCACGGGCGCCGCCGTGATGGCGGCCGCGCTGCCGGACCGGCGCATCCTCCTGGTGGCGCTCCTCTACAGCATCGGCGCCCACGGCATCATGACCCTCAACGACTTCAAGTCGATGGAGGGGGACCGGGCCACCGGCATCCGCTCCCTGCCGGTCCAGCTCGGCAGCGCGGGCGCGGCGCGCCTCGCCTGCCTGGTGATGGGGCTGCCGCAGGTCGCCGTCGTCGCGGCGCTGCTCGCCTGGGAGCGGCCCTGGCACGCCGGCGCCGTGGCGCTGCTGCTCGCCGGCCAGGGCGTCCTGATGCGGCGCTTCCTGCGCGACCCGCGGGGCCGGGCCGCCTGGTACAACGCCACCGGCACCCTGCTCTACGTGCTCGGCATGCTGGCGGCGGCCTTCGCGCTGCGCCCCCTGGCGGGAGGCCTCGCGTGAGCGCCCCGGCGGCCTTCGGGTGGGGCACCATCGCGCGGCTCGGCCTGGTGCAGACGGCCCTCGGCGCGATCGTGGTGCTGATGACCTCGACCCTCAACCGCGTGATGGTGGTGGAGCTCGCCCTGCCGGCCGCGGTGCCGGGGGGCCTCGTCGCCCTCCACTACGCCGTGCAGGTGCTGCGGCCGCGCTGGGGCTACGGCTCCGACGTGGGCGGCCGCCGCACGCCCTGGATCGTCGGCGGCATGGCGCTGCTCGCCCTCGGCGGCCTCGGGGCCGCCGTCGCGACGGCCCTCCTGCGCACCCACGCCGCCGCCGGCTTCGCCCTCGCGATCCTGTCCTTCCTCGCCGTCGGCGTCGGGGTCGGGGCCGCCGGCACCTCCCTCCTCGTCCTGCTCTCCACCGGCGTCGCGCCGGGGCGCCGGGGCGCCGCCGCCACGGTCGTCTGGGTGATGATGATCGCGGGCTTCGTCGTCACGGCGCCCCTCGCCGGCCACTTCCTCGATCCCTTCTCGGGCACGCGCCTCGTCGCGGTCTCCGGCACGGTGTCGGGCCTCGCCTTCCTGCTCGCCCTCGCGGCGGTGCGGGGCGTCGAGCGCCCGCGCCCGGCCGCCCCGGCGGGCGCGCCCGCCCGGGTGCCGTTCCGCCGGGCCCTGGCCGAGGTCTGGGCCGAGCCGGCCTCGCGGCGCTTCACGGTGTTCGTCTTCGTGGCCATGCTCGCCTACAGCGCGCAGGAGCTCATCCTCGAGCCCTTCGCGGGCGTCGTCTTCGCGATGACGCCGGGCGCCACCACCCAGCTCGCCGGCCTGCAGAACGGCGGCGTCCTCGCCGGGATGCTGTGGGTCGCCGGCATCACCACCCGCGTCGGCGGGCCGGTCCTCGGCTCCCTTCGCGTCTGGACGGTGACCGGCTGCGCCGGCTCCGCCGTCGCCCTCGGGGCGATCGCGGCCGCGGGCTTCTCGGGGCCGGAGGCGCCCCTGCGGGCGCTGGTGTTCGGGCTCGGGCTGTTCAACGGCATCTTTGCGGTGGCGGCGATCGGCGCGATGATGGGGCTCGCCGGCACCGGCGGGCGGGCGGAGTGCCGGGACGGGACCGGAGAGGGCCGCCACGGCACCCGGATGGGCGTCTGGGGCGCGGCGCAGGGGGTGGCCTTCGGGCTCGGCGGCCTCCTCGGCGCCGTGGCGGTGGACCTCGCCCGCCTCCTCCTCGGCGACACCCTGCCGGCCTACGCCTCGGTCTTCGCCGGCGAGGCCCTGCTGTTCTGCGCCGCCGCCGCGATGGCGCTGCGGATCGGGGCGCCCGCCCCGGCGCCGCCGGGGCCCGCGGCCCTGGCCCTCTCGCCCGGCTGACGGCCCGGGCGGCAACCCGCATCAAGGCATCTTCCGGGAGGCACGGCCATGGACGAGGAGACCTACGACGTCGTGGTGGTCGGCGGCGGGCCCTCCGGGGCGACGGCGGCCACCGACCTCGCGCAGGCGGGCCGCCGGGTGCTCCTCCTCGACAAGGAGGGCCGGATCAAGCCCTGCGGCGGCGCCGTCCCGCCGCGCCTGATCCGCGACTTCGCGGTCCCGGACGCGCTCATCGTGGCGCGCATCCGCTGCGCCCGCATGGTCTCGCCCCGCGACCGGCAGGTCGACATGCCGGTCGGCGAGGGCTTCGTCGGCATGGTCGACCGCGAGGCCTTCGACCCCTGGCTGCGCGACCGCGCCGCCGGGGCCGGGGCCGCGCGGCGCACCGCCACCTTCCTGCGCCTGACTCGCCCCGGGGACGGGCTCGCCCGCGTCCATTACCGGCGCCGCGACGGGAGCGAGGAGAGCGTGCGCACCCGCCTGGTGATCGGGGCCGACGGCGCCGCCTCGACGGTCGGGCGCCAGGAGATCCCGGGCCACGCCCGGATGCGGCAGGTCTTCGCCTACCACGAGATCGTCCGCACCCCGCCGGAGGGGGCCTTCCACCCGGCGCGCTGCGACGTCTACTACCAGGGCGCGCTCTCGCCCGACTTCTACGCCTGGATCTTCCCGCACGGCGACACGATCAGCATCGGCACCGGCAGCGCCCGCAAGGGCTTCTCCCTGCGCGGGGCGGTCGGGTCCCTGCGCCGCGCCACCGGCCTCGACGCCGGCGAGACGGTGCGGCGCGAGGGCGCCCCGATCCCGCTCAAGCCCCTGCGCCGCTTCGACAACGGCCGCGACGTCCTCCTCACGGGCGACGCCGCCGGCCTCGTCGCGCCGGCCTCCGGCGAGGGCATCTACTACGCCATGCTCGGGGGGCGCCTCGCGGCCGAGGCGGCGGACGCCTTCCTGCGCACCGGGGACGCGCGGGCGCTCGCGGGGGCGCGGCGGCGCTTCCTCAGGGCCCACGGCCGGGTGTTCTGGATCCTGCGGCTGATGCAGGCGGTCTGGTACCGCAACGACGCCCTGCGCGAGCGCTTCGTCAGCATCTGCCGCGACCCCGACGTGCAGAGCCTCACCTGGGAGGCCTACATGAACAAGGAGCTGGTGCGGGCCCGGCCCGCCGCGCACGCCCGCATCTTCTTCAAGGACCTCGCCCACCTCTTCCGCTGGGTCTCGCCTTGAGCGCACTCGCGGAGGGACGCTGGGGACCGATCGTCGTGGCGGCACTCGCCGCCATCGTGGTGGCGGTCCTGGGCGCGGCGATGACCACCCTCGGGCCCTGGTACGCCGGCCTCAGGGTGCCGTCCTGGAAGCCGCCCGACTGGGCCTTCGGGCCGGTCTGGACGGTGATCTTCACGCTCACGGCGGTGTCCGGCGTGCTGGCCTGGAACGCCGCGCCGCCGGGCCCCGAGCGCAGCTGGCTGCTCCTCGCCTTCGCGGTGAACGGCGTGCTCAACGTCGCCTGGAGCGGCCTGTTCTTCCGGCTCCGGCGGCCGGACTGGGCCCTCGTCGAGGTGGTGGCCCTCTGGCTCTCGGTCGCGGTGCTGGTCGCGGTCGTGGGGCGGCATTCCGGGCTCGGCGCCTGGCTGCTCGTGCCCTACCTCGCCTGGGTCGGCGTGGCGGGCTGCCTCAACTGGTCGATCGTGCGGATGAACGGGCCGTTCTGAGGGCGCGGGCCGGAGACGACCCGGGCAGGTCGCCGCAGGGACGTGCGACAAATCGGTCCCGGAACGATTTCCGGCGAACCGGCCCGCGCCCGCCCTCGTTTCCGCATTGCCGCGGCGGCCCGGGCGGTACGCTGCGTCATCCCGACACGAAACCCTGCCCCGCCGCGGCTGCCGGGAGGATCGACACGTGGCCGAATGGTTCGCGAGCGGTCGCCTCATCGACCTCGTGCTCGCCCTCGTGGCCGTCGAGGCCGTCCTGCTGCTCGCCTGGCGCCGCCGCGCCGGGCACGGGCCGGCGCCGGCGTCCCTCGTCGCCAACCTCGCCTCGGGCGCCTGCCTGATGCTGGCCCTGCGCGCCGCCCTGACGGGGGCGGACTGGCGCTGGCTGGCCCTGGCGCTCGTCGGCTCCCTGATCGCCCACCTCGCCGACCTCGGGCTGCGCCTCGGGGCCGCGCCGCCCACGCCCGCGGCCGGGCCGCCCTCGCGTCCGAGCCGCCCCCTTCCCTGAAGCCGGCCCCGTCCCGAGGGGCACCCGGAGACCACGCCGCCATGCGTCGCATCATCGCCCACGCGCTCGGGTCCGTGTCGCTCGCCGTGCTCGCCCTCGGCGGCGCCCGGGCACAGGGCGCCGACCCGGACCTGGTGAAGCGCGGCGAGCTCCTCGCCACCGCCGGCGACTGCGTCGCCTGCCACACCGCGCCGGGCGGCAAGCTGCTCGCCGGCGGGTACTACCTCACCTTCCCGCTCGGGCTCGGCAAGGTCGCGACGCCCAACATCACGCCCGACAAGGAGACCGGCATCGGCGACTGGAGCGACGAGGATTTCCGCCGCCTGATGCAGGACGGGATCACCAGGAGCGGCAGCTACATCTACCCGGCGATGCCGTTCCCCTGGTACACCCGGGTCTCGACCGAGGACATCCGGGCGATCAAGGCCTACCTGTTCTCCCTCGCGCCGGTGAGCGCGCCGCGCAAGCCGAACGACCTCGTCTTCCCGCTCAACCTCGACATCAGCCGCGAGGGGCTGCTCGGCTGGCGCCTCGCCTTCTTCACGAACAAGCGCTTCGAGCCCGATCCGGCCCGGAGCCCGCAGATCAACCGCGGCGCCTACCTGGTGCAGGGCCTCGGCCATTGCGGCGCCTGCCACAACGGCAGCAAGCTCGTCGGCACCTCGCAATGGGCCGGCTACCTCGAGGGCGGCACCACCGACCAGTGGTTCGCCCCGAACCTGTCGGGCGACGACAAGGAGGGGCTCGGCGCCTGGACGGAGGACCAGCTCTTCACCTACCTCAAGACCGGCGCCGCCTCGGGCCGGGCCGGCGTCGCCGCCGGCCCGATGCGGCAGGTGATCGACGAGAGCCTGAGCAAGCTGCCCGACGACGACGTGCGGGCCATCGCGGTCTACCTCAAGACCCTGCCGGCGAAGTCCACCTACGAGGAGAGGACGCCCTCGGCCTTCGACCAGAGCGCCCCGCCCGGGTCGCAGGCCTACCTCAGCCACTGCGTCTCCTGCCACCGCCAGGACGGCAAGGGCGTCCCGGGCGCCTTCCCGGCCCTCGCCGGCAACGGCGCGGTGCTGGCCCAGGGGCCCGAGACGGTCATCCGGGTGATCCTCGGCGGGCTCAGCGCCCGGGGCGAGTACGCGGCGATGCCGGCGGTGGGCGCCGGCATGACGGACGAGGAGGTCGCGCAGGTCACGAACTACGTCCGCCAGAGCTTCGGCAACCAGGCCCCGGCCACCGCCAAGCCCGGCCAGGTCGGCACCCTGCGGGCCGACACCGCCTCGATGCTGGCCGGCAACGGGTCTTGCGAGCCGGTCGCCAACGCGGACGTCGCCAGGGCCCTCGACGAGCCCGACGCCGCCGCCCAGCTGCGGGACGTCAAGGCCGAGGACATGCTGCCGCGCATCAACGCCGTGCTGCCGAAGGTGAAGGCCGCGGCCCCGCAGGCGAGCCAGGCCGACCTCGTCAACGGCCTGACCGCCAGGTTCTGCCAAGTGGCGAACCGGGACGCCGCGGGCCCGACCTGGCCGGTGGCGCTCGGCAACTTCGCGAGCCTCGTCTACGGCCAGATCAAGAACCCCGACCGGGCCTCGAAGTAGCGCCCGGCAGGGCGACGGCGACACGGGAGGGCCGCGGGCCATGCTGACGATCCATCACCTCGGGCGCTCCCAGTCCGAGCGCATCATCTGGCTCTGCGAGGAGCTCGGCGTCCCCTACCGGCTCGAGCGCTACGCGCGCGATCCCGTGACGATCCTGGCGCCGCCCGCCCTCAGGGCGCTCCACCCGTCCGGGACCGCCCCGGTGATCACCGAGGGCGCGCTGGTGCTGGCCGAGTCCGGCGCCATCGTGGCCTACATCCTCGCCAGGCACGGCGGGGGCCGCCTCGCGCCCGGCCCGGACCACCCGGACTTCGCCGCCTACCTGTACTGGCTCCACTACGCGAACGGCACGCTCCAGCCCGCCATGGGGCGCGCCATGATCCTCGGCCGGCTCGACCTCGCCCCGGACAACCCGGTCCTGCGGGCGATCCAGGGTCGCCTCGCGCGCGCCTTCGCCCAGGTCGAGGCGCGGCTCGGGCAGGCGGAGTACCTCGCCGGCGACGCCCTCACGGCGGCCGACATCGTCTCGGTGTTCTCGCTCACGACCATGCGGCTGTTCCAGCCCGTGGACCTCGCGCCCTATCCGGCGATCCAGGCCTACCTGCAGCGCATCGGGGCCCGGGACGCCTACCGCCGGGCGATGCGGGCCGGCGACCCGGACATGGCGCCCCTCCTGACCTGACCCCCTTCCGCTCACGGCGCCGGCGCGCCGGCCGGGGCCCGCCCGCCCGCGAACCGTCCGAACCGCAGGGAGAGCGTCGGCAGGACGAGGAGGCTCAGGAGCGTCGAGGTGACGAGGCCGCCCAGGATCACGGTCGCCATCGGCCCCTCGATCTCGCGGCCGGGCTCGCCGGCCCCGAGGGCGAGGGGCAGGAGGCCGAGCCCGGTGACGAGCGAGGTCATCAGGATCGGCACCAGGCGGTCCCCCGCCCCCGCGACGGCGGTGGCGGCGCACCAGGGCCGGCCCTCGACGGCGACGAGGTGGCGGTAATGCGCGACCATCATGATGGTGTTGCGCAGCGAGATGCCGAACAGGGTCACGAAGCCCACCATCGAGCCGAGGGAGAGCACGCCCCCGGTCGCCGCGACCGCGGCCACGCCCCCCGCCACGCCGAAGGGGAGGTTCGCCAGCACCAGCGCCAGGTTGCGCCAGTGGCCCGCCACCCGGGCGAGCAGGAGCACGATGCCGAGGCCCGCGAGGCCCGACCAGAGCAGGAGGTCGCGCCGCGCGCGCGCCTGCTCCTCGGCGCTGCCCGTGATCGCCAGGGAGGCGCCCGGCGGCAGCTCGACCTCGCGGGCGATCTTGCGGCGGGCCTCGGCCACGAAGGAGGCGACGTCGCGCCCGACCACGCCGGCGGTCACGGTCTGCACCCGCTGCGCGCCCTCGTGCAGCACCTGGTAGCGGCCCGGCGTCTCGTAGATGTCGGCGATCTGCCGCAGCAGCACGTAGGCGCCGCCCCGGGTGCGCAGCGGCAGCTCGCCGAGGGCCGCGAGGCGCCCGCGCAGGGCCGCGTCGAGGATCACCATGACGTTGACGACCGCGTTGCCCTCGTAGGCCTGGCCGACGACGTCGCCCTGGTAGGCGGTGCGCACGAGCTCGAGCACGTCCACGGCGTCGAGGCCCCAGTGGCGCAGGTCGGCGGGGCGCAGCGAGAGGGTGACCTGCGGCAGGCCCGGCGGCGACTGGAGCTGGACGTCCGCCGCGCCCCTGACCTCGCCGAGCTCCCGGGCGAGGACGCGCGCCGCCGCCTCGAGCCGCGTCAGGTCGTTGCCGAAGAGGTGGATCACCACCGGGGCGGTGAAGCCCGAGACCGTCTCCTCGATCCGCTCGGTCAGGAAGGTCTTGAGCGCGAAGGCCGCGCCCGGGAACTCCGCCGTCAGGGCGCGGATCCGGGCCTCGACGGCCTTCTGGCCGGCCCCGTCGAGGCCGGGCGCGAGGGCGATGTGGACCTCGCTGTAGTGGGTGCCGGCGGTGTCCTGCCCGGCCTCGGCGCGCCCGACCTGCTGGGCCACCGCCCGCACGCCCGGGATCGCCCGCAGGCCCTCGCTCAGGTGGCGCCCGAGGCGCAGGGATTCTCGCAGCGAGGTGCCGGGCGCCGCCGCCATGTGGAGGATCAGGTGGCCCTCCTTCAGGTCCGGCAGGAAGGTGCTGCCGAAGAACGGCAGCGCGGCCGCGCCGGCGAGGCTGAGCGCGAGGGCCGCCGCGGCGACGAGGCGCGGCGCCCGGTCGATGCCGCGCAGGCCCCGCTCGTAGGCCGCCCGCGACCAGCGCATCAGCGGCGGGTCCTCGAGGGACGTGGGCGGGCCCGTCCGGGATCCGCCCTCGCGCCCGGCGAGGAGCAGCACGGCCAGCGCCGGCGTGACGAGGAGCGCCACGGCGAGCGAGGCCAGCACCGCCAGGATGTAGGCCAGCGCCAGGGGGCCGAACAGGCGCCCGGCGACCCCCGACAGGGCCAGGACCGGCAGGAACACCAGCAGGACCGCGACGGTGGCGTAGGCGACGGAGACCCGCACCTCGAGGACGGCGTCGCGCACCACCGCGGCCCCGGGCCGCTTGCCGCCGCGCCGGCGGTTCTCGCGCAGGCGCCGCACCACGTTCTCGACGCCGATCACCGCGTCGTCGACCACCTCGCCGATCGCGATGGCGAGCCCGCCGAGCGTCATGGTGTTGAGCGTCTCGCCGAGCGCCTGGAGCACCAGCACGGCGGCGAGGAGCGAGAGGGGGATCGCCGTGCAGCTGATGAAGGCCGTGCGCCAGTCGAACAGGAAGCCGAACAGCACGACCACCACCAGGGCGCCGCCGAGGGCGAGGGCCTGGAGCACGTTGGCGTTGGCGACCGCGATGAAGTCCGCCGGGCGGAAGAGATCCGGGTGCAGCCGCACGCCGTCCCGCTCGAGCCCGGGCCGCAACGCGGCGAGCACCGCCTCGACGCGGCGCGTGGCCTCGCGGGTGTTGGCGCCGTACTGCGCCCCGATCATCATGAGGATGCCGGGCTCGCCGTCGACCAGGGCCGCGCCGATCGGGGGCTCGGGCGCCGCCGCCACGGTGGCGACGTCGCCGAGCACGACGCTCGCGCCGCCCTCGTTGACCAGCACCGCCCGGGCGACCTGCTCGGGCGTGAGGGACTGGCCCTCGGTCTGGAGGGTGACGCGCTGGTTCGCCGTGTCGACGAAGCCCGCGCCGCGCACCCCGGTGGCGCGGCGGGCCGCGGCCAGCACCTCCGGCAGGCCGATGCCGAACCGGACGAGGTCCCTGGGCCGGACCTGCACCTGGAGCGCCCGCACCTCGCCGCCGTAGAGGGAGACCTGGGCGATGCCGGGCACCGCCAGCAGCCGCAGCCGCACCGTCCAGTCGGCCAGCGTGCGCAGCTCCATCGGCGAGCGCGCCGCGGAGGTGAGCCCGACGAGCAGGACCGTGCTGGTCGAGGAGGTCAGGGGCGTCATGGCGGGCGGCTGCACGCCCTGGGGCAGGCGCCCGGCCGCGGCCGCGAGGCGCTCGGTGACGAGCTGGCGGTTGCGGAACACGTCGCTGCCGGCCCGGAACACCACGGTGATCACCGAGAGGCCCTGGATCGAGGCGGAGCGCAGCCGCTCGACCCCCGGCAGGCCGTTGACCGCCAGCTCCACGGGCTGGGTCACCAGGAGCTCGACCTGCTCGGGGCTCAGGCCCGGCGCCTCGGTCTGGACCACCACGGAGGGCGGCGCGAATTCGGGAAAGACGTCGTAGCGCGCCTCGCCGAGCGCGATCAGCCCGCAGGCCGCCAGGGCCAGCGCCAGGGCCAGCACCGTGCCGGGCAGGCGCACCGCGAAGGCGACGAGCGCCGCCTGCGGGCCTCGGGGAGCGCGCGCCATCCGCGTCAATCGTCGTCGGCGCCGCCGGAGACCTGGA
Organism: Methylobacterium crusticola; assembly: GCF_003574465.1. Lineage (GTDB taxonomy): Bacteria > Pseudomonadota > Alphaproteobacteria > Rhizobiales > Beijerinckiaceae > Methylobacterium > Methylobacterium crusticola. The sequence goes on along the minus strand of NZ_QOWC01000037.1, from coordinate 20,068 downwards.
GCTGGCTCTTCATCTCCTCCGACAGCAGCGCCTGGGCGCCCTTGAGCACGATCTCGGTCTCCCCCGGCAGCCCCGCGACCACGAAGGCGTCCGCCGACATCGGCGCGTCCGGGCCGAGGGGGTGGCGCGCGAAGGCATCCGGCCCGACGCCGCGGTAGAACCAGGCGCCGCCCTGCCAGTGCACCACCGCCTCCTCCGGGACGGCCACGCCCTCGACCGCCCGGTCGGCGGGCAGGAACGCCAGGGTGCTCATGCCGGGCAGGAAGCCGCTCGTGCCCGCCACGGTGTAGAAGTAGCTCAGTCCCTGGATGCGCTGGTCGGTGCGGGTCGCGGGCGAGACGTAGGCGAGGGGCACCCGGGCGCTCTGCGGCGGCACCTCGGCGTAGGCCACGGCGGGCGCCGCCGCCGGGGCCTCGCCGGGGGGCAGCGTGACCTGCACGAGGAAGCGCTCGCGCTCGATCAGCCGGGTGACGAGGTCGGAGCGCCCGACGATCGCGCGCCCGATCACCGGGCCCCATTCCTGCTGGGCGGTGGCGGCGAGCGTGCGAAGCTGCGATTCCGCGCTGGCCAGGGAGGCCTCGTCGGTGCGGTAGGCGCCCTCGCTCGTCTCCACCTGCACGGCGGTGGCGTAGGGCCCGAGCGCCTTGGCGCGCTGGAAGGCGCTGCGCGACACCTCGATCCGGGCCTGCGCGGTCTGGAGCTGCGCCTTCGCGGCCGCGTAGGCGTTGGTGAGCTCGGTGACCCGGGCGAGGTCCAGGATCGCCCCGTAGGCCTGGCGCTCCTCGCGGTGGGCGCCGGCCCGCAGCGTCGCGGTCTCGATGCCGATCCGCCGGCGCTCGGCCGGGGTCAGCCGCACCACCGTGCGGCCCTCCTCCACGGCCGCGCGGGTCGGGGCGAGCCGCACCGGCGCGGCCGGGCCGGCGGGCCGCCAGGGCGCCGCGAGCCAGGCCGCGCCGGCCGGGAGGGCCAGGAGGGCGAGGCCGAGGAGGACGCGGGACGCGCCGCGCGGGCGGGGGAGGGTCACGGGCGCTGAGCCTGAACGCGAAGGGCGGCCCCTCGAGCGGGCCACCGCGCCGGCGCCCGGGGGCGCGGCAGCGGGTGCCGCACCCCTACCATGCCGCGGCTCGGGCGGACATGCCGGAGCCCGAGGAGAACCTGCCGGGACGCGCGGGCGCCCGGTCCCGACGCGGCGAGGCGGGGGGCGCGGCGTCGCCGCGCCCCCCGCCTTCGGTCCCGTCCGGGCCCGCGTCGCCGGTCCGGCCCGGAGCGCGGACCGGGCCGGCGGGAGGTTTCAGGGCTTCGCGGCCGGGGCGGGCGCCGGATCCCCGGCGAGCTCCGGATAGGTCGTCAGCATCTTGGCGCCGTTCAGCGGCTTGGTGAGGCCCTGGTGGCAGGTGGTGCAGTCGACCTTGGGCGCATCGCCCTCCGGCCCGAGCCTCGCCTCGGGCAGGATCGAGGTGATCGGGTCGATGTAGTTGCCGTTGACGTCGCGCACCAGGCGGATGCCGTGCCAGGCGGTGGTGCGCTGCGGCGTGCTCTGCGACCATTGCGACACGGCGCGGGTGTTGTGGCAGTAGGTGCAGTTGACGCCGAGGGCCTCCGACATGTGGATCATGAGGCTGTAGGTCCGCTCGGCCTCCTGGATCGGCTTGCCCTTGCTGGTCGGCAGCGCGGTGGTGGCCGCGACCCGGATCGCGTTGTTGTCGACCTCCTTGTCGCCGAGGAGCGACGCGAAGGGATCGTAGGGCAGCGAGGACAGCCCCGCGACCTTGCTCGGGTGGTTCTGGCCGTTGTCCCGGGCCGCGAAGCCGACGGCGTGGGGCGGGCCCGGGTTGATGTGCCAGACGTTCGCCGGCACGGGCTGGCCGCGGTGGCAGGTGTAGCAGGTCACGCCGGTCTCGCCGACGTGGTTCTTCCAGCCGCCGTTGATGTGGCGCACCATCTGGATCATCTTGCGGGCGACGTTCTTCGCGTAGACGCTGTCGTCCGCCATGTTCTCGACGTTGTGGCAGTAGGCGCAGCCCTGCTCGGGCGAGACCCACTCGGTGATCGAGGCCATGAGGCGGTTGAACTGGTCGGTGCTGAGGTCCTTGAGCACCTGGACGTTCTGGTAGGTCGCGGTGGCGGGATCGCCGCCGGGCGGGGCCGGGTCCTGCGGGTCCGGGGCCACGTTGGCGGCGAGGAGGGCGGCCTGGGTGCGCGGGTTGCGCACCGTCTCCATGCCGGTGCCGCGGAAGCCGACCTGCTGGGTGTCGACCGGCGGGTGGGTCCATCCGGCGGTGCCGAGCATGGCGCCCGTGAGCAGCACCGCCGCGATGACGCCGATGATCTGGAGCGCGAGTCTCATCGTGCGCCTCCCGGGATGCTCAGGGGATCGACCACCGGCCCGAAGACCTGCGGGTAGGACGGCGCCACGCCGTGCTTGACGGCCCAGAGGTACCAGTTGTCGACCACGGTGCCGGTGAGCAGGATGCCGATGCCCCCGGTGAGCGTGGTCAGGACCGCGAACCACCAGGCCCAGCGGTGGACCGATTCCATCGTGGCGTTGAAGCCCATGGTCCAGCGCCAGAACAGGGCGGCGCGCTCCGTCGCGGTGCCGCGGTCGACGATCTGCTCGATCTCGCGCTCGCCGCCGTAGCGGCTCACCGCCAGGATGGTGCCGCCGTGCATGGCGAACAGCAGCGTCGACCCGTACAGGAAGACGATCGAGAGCATGTGGAAGGGGTTGTAGAAGAGGTTGCCGTAGCGCAGCGAGAACGCCGCGGTCCAGTCGAGGTGCGGGAAGATCCCGAACGGCACCGCCTCGCTCCAGCTCCCCATCAGGATCGGCCGGATGAAGCCGAGGACGAGGTAGAGCCAGATCGCCGAGGCGAAGGCCCACGGCACGTGGGTGCCCATGCCCAGCGCCCGGGCCCGCCGGTAGAGGCGCAGCCACCACAGCAGGATCGAGGCGGTGAGGAAGAAGCCGGCGAGGAGCCACCAGCCGCCCTCCGCCAGGGGCGGCAGGATCATCAGCCCGTATTCCGGTCGGGGCGGCTCGAGCGCGAGCCAGGGCAGCTGGCGCAGGAACTGGATCGGGTCCCAGTTCACCGAGGCCCACATGTTGAGCCCGATGATCTCGAAGGCGATGAGCCCGCTCACCAGGGACAGCGTGCCGAGGGTGCCGAGGTAGATCGGCCCGACCTGCGCGTTGCCGACGAGCCCCGCGAGGTAGCTGAAGCCGGGCGTGCCGACCCGCTTGTCCTCCGCGATGGTGACCCCGTGCTCGGGCACCCGGGGGTGGACCTGAACCTGCGTGAAGATGTTCTGGTAGTACGCCATGGCGGCGAGGCCTTCTGGTGGGTGGCGCGTCGGGTTCGGGAATCGGAGGGCGGCGCCGTCACGGCGCCGCCGCGCTGCCGCCGGGGCCCGGCGCTCTCAGCGCCAGACCGGCAGGTTCAGCCACCAGCCCCACCATTCGGGCCAGCCGCGGGTCCAGAACGGGCCGCTGATCACGATGCAGACGGCGCTCCAGAACCCGGCCGAGAGGGCCAGGAACAGGCCGAGGCGATGGATGCCCAGCGTGCCGATCGAGTAGCCGATCGTATCGCGGAAGTAGGTGTCCTCGTGCTCGGGCGTCTTCACCACCTCGCCCTTCGGCGGGTTGGTGGACGACAGGATCAGCGAGCCGTGCATCGCGAGCGCCAGCGTGGTGGTGAAGAAGAACGTCACCGCCAGCATGTGGGCCGGATTGTAGTGGAAGTGCAGGTACTGGTAGCCGACGTTCGAGACCCAGTCGAGGTGGCTCAGGATGCCGTACGGGAAGCCGTGCCCCCAGGCGCCGAGCAGCAGGGGCCGGACCACCACCAGGGTGACGTAGGCCAGGATCGCGACCGAGAAGGCGAAGGGCACGTGGTAGCCGATGCCGAGCTTGCGGCAGATCTCGACCTCGCGCAGGGCCCAGGACGCGAACGACCCGATGGCGCAGAAGGTGATGAGCTGCCACAGCCCGCCCTCCTTCAGGGGCGCGAGGGCCAGGCCGTACTTCAGGTCCGGGGGCGCGATGTTGATCTGCCAGATGTTCCAGGTCGGCCCGAGGGCCGCGCCCCAGACCACGAGGCCGGTGCCGAGCAGGGTGAAGAACAGGCCCGTGACGCCGAAGAACCCGACGAAGAACGGGCCGACCCAGAAGTCGAACAGGTCGCCGCCGAGCAGGGTGCCGCCGCGAACCCGGTACTTCTTCTCGAAATTGAGCATTGCCATGGCGCGAGGTCTCCGGGCAGGTCTCGGGGCAGGTGGCGGCCGGGGCCGCGCCGCGGGCGGTCCCCGCCGGGACCGCCCGCGGAGGGACGGGCGCGCGCCGTCCGGCGGACCCTGACGATCCCGGCAGGCGACGCGTCGCCTGCCGGGATCGTCGAGGGGCCGCGGGCGCCGGATGGCGAGCCGCGGGCGCTCGGTCGAGGGCCGCGGGCGCTTCGTCGGAGCCTGCCCTAGGTCGGCAGCACCAGCGACAGCGCTGGCGCCTCCGCCCGCTTCGCCGGGCCCTCGAGCCAGTTGAAGCGGCTGGTGCTGAGCAGGATGAAGTGGATCAGCAGGGCCAGGACGAACAGGAAGGTGAACAGCGCCACCAGGGTGCGACGGGGATCGAAGAGTAGCCAGACCTTGTGCATGACGGGCGATCCTTCCTCAGGAGATGAACGGCAGGATGCCGTGGGCCGCGACCTTCACGCTCTCCTCGAGCGCCGAGTAGCCGTTGGGCCCCGGCAGCCAGGGCCGCCACAGCCAGACCAGGAAGTGCGCGACCACCGCGACGGCCGTGAAGATGATGAAGCTCGTGACGAAGATGCCGTGGAATTCCTTGGCCTCCGCCTCGGTGAGCCCCGAGAGGGTGCTGGGTTTGTCGATACCGTTGGCCATGACGAGAACCTCCGCGTGCTTGGCCGCGGGCGGGTTGAGCCCCGCGGCGGGTGTCGCCCTGCCGCCTCCCGAGGCCACGGGGTGCGGCAGGGTGGGTTCTCCGACGCCTCGCGGCGGCGGAAAGGTGCCGTGCCTCAGCCCATGAAGGCGAACGGGATGGCCGAGAGGGCCATGGCCCGCGCCTCGCCGAACACGGAGCGCCGCGGCGCGGTGCCGTGCTCGCGCGCGGGCAGCACGCGTTGCAGCACGGCCGCGATCAGGAAGACCGGATAGGTTGCCGCCAGGATGACCCGGAACTGGACCTGCTCCTGCTGGGAGCGCGACCCCGTGACGAAGGAACGGTGCATGGCGTCGGAACTCCTCCTCGCGCCGGCGGCCGGACGCGGCTGGACAGTCGGGCGGAGGGCGCCGGCGGCGCCCTCCGGGTGGGCGAGGGCGGCGCTCACGCGGCCGCCATGAGCGTGCCGTGGGCGCGCTCGACGAAGGCTTCGGTGACGGTCTCGGCCCCGGCGCGCCGGGCCTCGCGCTCGGCGGCGTCGCGCAGCCGCTTGGCCAGGGAGATCCGCACCAGGACCGGGCTCTCCTCGACCCGGGCGTCGAGCCGCGCGCGGGCGGCCTCCTCCCAGGGCAGCTCCCGGTGGGTCCGGGCGGGCGTGGCCTCGACGGCGTCCATGTCGCGGGCGAGCGGCAGGATGTGGAACAGCGCGTCGAAGAGCGCGTTGCAGACCTCCTGGACCAGGTAGGTCGCGCCCGCGTAGCCCATGAAGGGCGTGCCGGTGTGGCGCCGGATCACCGCGCCCGGGAACGAGGCCGGGACGTAGACCGCCCGCCCGCCGGCCTCCGCGAGGTACATGCGCTCGTTGTAGGAGCCGAACAGCACGAGCGGCGGCGTCTCGCGGATCGCCCGGCGCACCGCGGCGTTGTCGGGCTTCTGCCCCGCCGTGCGGGCGAAGCTGAACCGGCAGGGCAGCCCCATCTCGTCCTCGAGGAAGTGGCGCACGCCCCGGGCGTAGGTCTCGGTCGCCACGATGCCGAAGCTCGCCGAGCCGAAGAAGTCCTGCGTCACCGAGCGCCACAGGTCCCAGAGGGGCTTGAGGGTCGTGTGCTTCTCGCGCGCGATGAACGGCTCGGGATCGAGGCCGAGGATCCCGCCGAGCGCCCGCAGGAACCGGGTGGTGCTGTGGATGCCGATCGGCGCCTGCAGGTAGGGCCGGTCGAGGGACTCGCAGAGGAGCCGCCCGAACTCGCGGTAGAGGCAGATGTTGGCCTCGGCCTCGACGAGGCGGGGCACGTCGGCGAGGTGGGAGCCGAGCGGGAACACGAGGTTGACCTCGGCCCCGATGCCCTCGACGAGGCGCCGGATCTCGGCGAGGTCGGAGGGCATGTTGAAGGTGCCGTAGGCCGGGCCGATGAGGTTGACCCGGGGCTTCTCGCCGGCCTTGCGCTCGGGCGGCTTCGGGATCACGCCCTTGCGGGCGGCCTTCTTCAGCCCGTGCTCGTTCCAGAGCCAGGTCATGGCCCGGTCGGCGGCCTGCCACTGGTCCTCGTCGATGGTGCGCGGCAGGAAGCGCTGGAGGCCGGTCCCCTCCGGCGTCACGCCGCCGCCGATCATCTCGGCGATCGAGCCGGTGACGACGACGCTCGGCTCGGCCGGGTCGAGGGTGGCGTGGGCGCGCTTCATCGCGCCCTCGGTGCCGTGGCGGCCGAGTTCCTCCTCGGCGAGCCCCGTCACCACGATCGGCAGCTCGTGGGGCGGCAGCGCGTCGGTGTAGTGCAGCACCGAGGTGACCGGCAGGTTCTCGCAGCCGACCGGGCCGTCGATGACGACCTGGAGGCCCTTGATCGCCGTGAAGACGTAGACGGCGCCCCAGTAGCCGCCGGCGCGGTCGTGATCGAGGACGAGCATCAGGCCATCTCCCCGATCGGCTTCTGGGCGGCCTTGCGGGGGACGGGCGCGCGCCTGACCGGCACGTCCTCCCAGATCCCGGCGGCGTGGCCGGTGCCGACGCCCTCGAAGAAGCCCCGCATCGCCTCGAAGCGGGCCTGGTTGCCGAGCGCGGCGTTCACCACCTGGGCGAGCGAGCCGGCCCCGGCGACGCCCATCAGCGGGCGGGCCGAGATCAGGTTGGTGAAGTAGAGGGCCGGGATCGCCATCTCCTTGGCCTTCTGCACCACCGGCGTCGTGCCGATGGCGAGGTCCGGCCGGATGGCCTGCAGCGCCGCCAGATCGTGCTCCAGGGAGGCGCGGAAGCGCACCGTGACGCCGCGGGCCTCGAGCCATTCCCGGTCGGGATCCGACCAGCGCGTGCGCGGGCAGGCGGTGCCGACGTAGGGAACCTCGGCCCCGCTCTCGATCAGCAGGCGCGCCACCAGGAGCTCGGAGCCCTCGTAGCCCGAGAGCGTGATCCGGCCCCGGATCGGCCTCTCGGCGAGCGCGGCGCGGATCGGGGGCAGCAGCCGGTTCTTGGCCGCCTCGACGGTGGCCCGGGGCACGCCGCAGGCGTCGCCGACCGCGTCGAGCCAGGCCGCGGTGCCGTCGTGGCCGACGGGCGCCGAGCCGATCACCGGCCGGCCCGCCGCCTCGAACTCGCGGATCGCCGCGGTGTAGAACGGGTGCACGGCGGCGACGGCCGCGCCGTCGAGGGCGGCGTAGAGCTCGCGCCACTCGCGGGTCGGCACGACGGGGCCGGCGGCGAGGCCGAGCGGCTCCAGCATCGCGCCGATCTGGACCGGATCGGCCGGGAACATCTCGCCGAGGAGCGTCAGGCTCGGGCGCCCGTCGCGGCCCCCGCGAGGCGCCTGGACCGGGCCCCGCTCGGCCTCCTGGCGGGCGACCCGGAGCATCGCGCCGGCGAGCACGTCCTTGGCCTCGGCGTGGGTCGGCACCCCGAAGCCCGGCACGTCGATGCCGATGATGCGGACCCCGTCGATCTCCCGCGGCAGCAGCCGCAGGGGGACGCCGGAGGCGGTCGGCACGCACAGGTTGATGATCACGACCGCGTCGTAGAGGGCCGGGTCGGCGGTCGTGCGGACCGCCTCGCGGATGTCCTCGAACAGCTTGCCGGTGACCAGCGTCTCGGAGTTGAACGGCACGTAGCCGACCGTGCGGCGCGCGCCGTAGAAGTGCGACGTGAAGGTGAGGCCGTAGACGCAGCAGGCGCTCCCCGAGAGGATCGTGGCGGTGCGCCGCATGCGCAGGCCGACCCGGAGCGAGCCGAAGGCCGGGCACATGCTCTGGGGCTGGTCGTGGGGCCCGGCCGGGTAGTCCCGGGCGTAGGTCTCCAGGGTCTCGCTCAGGCCCGCCGCGCGGGCGGCGGCGCGCATGGTGTCGGCGCCGGCGTGGCAGCCGAGGCCGTCGGCCTGCGCGGCCGCGAGGTTCACGGCCTCCGGGGCCGGGATCCCGGCCGCCGGGGGCGGCGATACGGCCGCCGGGGGCGGCGATACGGCCGCCGGGGGCGGAGACCCGGCCGCCGGGGGCGGAGTTGCGGCCGCCGGCGGAGATCCGGCCGCCGGGAGCGGGATCCCGGCCGCCGGGGCGGACTTCCGGGCGCGCAGCGCGCCGATGTCGAGGGAGACGCCCATCGGGATCAGGCCGCGTCGTAGACGACTTCGAGGGACGGCCTGTCGACGATCGCGGCGCCGCACATGTCCGCGTGCGTGGCCGGCTCGAGCACCACGCCGCGCCCCACCGCCTCGCCCTTGAACAGCCCGAGCAGCCCGTCCTGGCTGAGCGGCCGGGGCTGGTGCGGGGCCGCCGTCGCGACGTTCTCGCCCAGCATGGCGAAGAGCGAGCCCCAGCGCCCGTCGGGGCGGCCGATGATCTCGTAGTTCGCGCTCTTGCGGCGGATGTCCTCGTCGGCCGGGATCGAGGCGAGGACCGGGATGCCCACGGCCTGCGCGAAGGCCTGCGCCTCGCCGGTGCCGTCGTCCTTGTTGATCACGAGGCCGCCGACCCCGACGTTGCCGCCGAGCTTGCGGAAGTACTCCACCGCCGAGCAGACGTTGTTGGCGACGTAGAGCGACTGCAGGTCGTTCGACCCGACCACGATCACCTTCTGGCACATGTCCCGGGCGATCGGCAGGCCGAAGCCGCCGCAGACCACGTCGCCGAGGAAGTCGAGCAGGACGTAGTCGAAGCCCCACTCGTGGAAGCCGAGCTTCTCGAGCAGCTCGAAGCCGTGGATGATGCCGCGCCCGCCGCAGCCGCGCCCGACCTCCGGCCCTCCGAGCTCCATGGCGAACACGCCGTCGCGCTTGAAGCAGACGTCGCCGATGGCGACCTGCTCGCCCGCGAGCTTCTTGCGGGTCGAGGTCTCGATGATGGTCGGGCAGGCGCGCCCCCCGAACAGGAGCGAGGTGGTGTCGCTCTTCGGGTCGCAGCCGATCAGCAGCACCTTCCGGCCCTGCTGGGCCAGCATGTAGGACAGGTTGGCGAGGGTGAAGCTCTTGCCGATGCCGCCCTTGCCGTAGATGGCGATGATCTGCGTCTCGCGCCGGGCCTGCGTCGCGACGGGGTCGGGCCCGATGGCCGCCTCCGCCCGCAGGAGGGCGGCCTGGGGTCCGGGTTGGCGGAGGGCGGCTCCGTTCAGCGCGAGCGTCATGGGCGGGCACTCCAATCGAGGATCATCTTGAGGCAGGCCGGATCGCGGAAGGCCGTGCGGTAGGCCTCCGGCGCGGTCCCGGCGGGGGCGCGGTGGGTGATCAGGCCGTCGAGGGCGAGGCGCCCGCTCTGCGCCAGCGCCGCCACGGCGGCGAGGTCCTCGGGCCGCCACTGGGCGGCGACGCGGATGCGCGCCTCGCGCAGGAAGGCGGGCGGGAACGCGAAGGACAGGGGCGCCTCGTAGAAGCCCGCGAGCACGACCTCGCCGCCCGGCGCCAGGCGGGCGATCAGCCCGTCGAGGAGGCCGGCATCGCCGCTCGCATCGGTGATGCGGGCGTAGCGGCGCTGCGGGTCGGAATCCGGGTCGATCACCGGGTAGCCGTGGTCGCCGGCGATCCGGGCGGCCTCGCGCTCCCACACCACCGGCTCGCCCCCGGCGAGGCGGGTCAGGCGGGCGAGGAGGCGGCCGAGGACGCCGTGGCCGACGATGAGGCTCGGCCCGGCGTCGAGGGCGCCGAGGGCGTGGTGGGCGGTCGCCGCGAGGGCCAGCAGGACCGCCTCCGCGCCGAGCCGCGGCGCGACCGGCACCAGCCGGGCCCCGTCGACCACGAGGTGCGAGGCGGCGCCGCCGAACAGGCCGCGGACGGGGCCGAAGCAGCGGGCGCCCGGCACGAACACGGTCTCGCCGACCCGGCGGCCCGAGGCGGCGCCCGCCTCGACCACCCGGCCGACCGATTCGTAGCCCGGGACCAGCGGGTAGCCCATCCCGGGAAAGTCCGGCATCCGGCCCGACCAGAGCAACCGCTCGGTCCCGGTGCTGATGCCGCTCCAGGCCACCTCCACGACGGCGTCGCCGGCGCCGGGGGCGTCGAGGGCCAGGCGGTCGAGCCCCAGCTGCTCCGGTCGGTCGAGGACGACGGCGAGCGCGTGCATGGCCTTGCTGTCCCTCCAACCGGTGCGGGGCCGTCGTCTGGTGCGGCGGTGATGTCATCCTAGATGGGCAGGGTTGTGCGTCAAGTCTACTTTACACTTTTAGCAGGATCGCCGGGCCGTCAGCAGCCGGACGAGGAGCGGGCGGCGGGTCGCCACCTCGCGCACGTCCCGGAAGCCGGCCTCGGCCAGCATGCCGGCCAGGACCCGGGCCGTGCGCGGCCGGCCGCTGCCCATGGCGAGGAGGTAGAAGCCGAAATAGGCGTCGCCGACCGGCTCGGCCCCGGGCGTGCCGGCCATCGGCTCGGCGAGGAGCAGCCTCCCGCCGGGGGCGAGCGCCGCGTGCGCGGCGCGCATCAGGGCGAGAGCCGGGCCGTCGTCGTGGTCGTGCACGACCCGGACCAGGCAGGCGGCGTCCGCGCCCCCCGGCAGGCCGTCGTGGAAGCTGCCGCCGAGGGCCTGCGCCCGCGCGCCGAGTCCCTCGGCGGCGAAGCGGGCCGAGGCCCGGGCGGCGACGGCCGGGAGGTCGAAGAGGGTCAGGCGCAGGGCGGGATGGCGCCGCAGGGCCGCCACCGCGAACGCCCCCTCGCCGCCGCCGATGTCGAGGAGGCGGGCGTGGCGGGCGAGCGGGCAGGCGTCGAGGATGTCCTCGGCCACCAGGGCCTGCGAGGCCGCCATCAGGCCGCCGTAGGGCGCGACCTCGCCGTCGCGCAGGTCCCGCGGGTCGCCGGCCCCGGCGTAGCCCCAGTAGCCCGCGAGCCGCGTCGGCCCCGCCTCGCCGCGCAGCAGCGCCACGGGGTCGCGCAGGTCGTCGTACAGCATGGCGTGGTGGGCGATCATCGCGCTCACCGAGGGGTTGCCGAGGAGCGCGGCGCCGAGGTCGGCGAGGGCGTAGCGCCCGTCGGGCAGGGCCGCGACGAGGCGGAGCGCGGCGGCGGCGCGCAGCAGGCGCTCCGCCCGCTCGGGCGGCAGGGCGAGGCGCTGCGCCAGGGCGCCGAGGCCCATCGGCCCCCCGCGCAGGAGGCCGAACAGGTCGAGCTGCACGCAGGCGAGCAGCACCTGCGCGTAGACGAAGCCGGCGCAGAGGTCGAACAGGGCCCGGGTGTTGCGCCGGGCGATGCCGCGGGTCGGCGGGAACGAGGCGGCCCAGCGCTGGAAGGCGGGACTCGCGACCAGCCGGTGGCGGAGCGCCAGCCAGCGCTCGCGCCAGGACGGCGCCGCGCCGTCCCCGGGGCCGGCCGCGCGGGCGGGTTCGGCCGGGCCGAGGGCGCCCGCCCCCGGTCCCGCCCCGGCGTCCCGTGCACGCCCCGGCACGTCGCGGGACCGGACGCTCAGGCGGCGAGCCCGGCCGTCAGGCGGGCGGGCAGGAACAGCCTCGTCTGGGCCAGGACCTCGGCCTTGAGCGTCTCGGCCCCGGGGCAGGGCGGGATCACCTCGATGGCCTCGTGGGCGAGGTGCTCGAGCCGCCGCAGGGCGCCCTCCATGCCGAGGAGCGCCGCGGCGTTGGGGCGCCCGAGGGTGGCGTCGCGCCCGACGGGCTTGCCGACCTCCTCCTGCCGGCAGGCGACGTCCCGCAGGTCGTCGGCGACCTGGTAGGCCTCGCCCAGGCACTCGCCGAGCAGGCGCCACGGCAGCGGCTCGACCCCGGCGGCGGCGGCCCCCGCCACGGTGGCGGCGGCGAACAGCGCCCCGGTCTTGGCCTGCTGGTACTGGGAGAGCCCGACGCACGGCTCCGATTCCCAGGCCTGGCCGGCGGCGATGCCGGCGGGCGACCCCACCGCCCGGGCGACGAGCCCGACGAGGGCGGCGAGGCGGCCCGAGGAGCGCGCCGCGCCCCGCGCCAGGGTCTCGAAGGCGAGCACGATCAGGGCGTCGCCGGTGAGGAGCGCCACCGGCTCGCCGTAGGCGACGTGGACGGAGGGCTTCTGGCGCCGCACCGCCGCGTCGTCGAAGCAGGGCAGGTCGTCGTGGACGAGCGAGGCGCAGTGCAGCAGCTCGATGGCGGCCGCGGCCGCGTCGGAGGCGCGCGGGTCGTCGTCGCCGCAGGCGCGGGCGACCGCGAGGCAGAGGCGCGGGCGGATGCGGTGGCCGCCCGGGAAGACCGCGTAGCGGATCGCCTCGGCGAGGCGCGGGGGCGCCCCCGGCGCCTCGGCGTAGGCCACCGCGTTGTCGAGCGCACGCTCGATCCGTCTGCCGTCGTCCATGGTCTGCCTCCCACGAAACTGTCAGTTTGATTGGTCACCCCGACTGTCTATGATACTTGACACCGATGGTGCCGGAGATCAACGGCGAAGGAGCGGGGCGCGTGGGGCTCGAGCGGGTGGTGGTGATCGGCGCCGGCATCGGCGGGCTCGCGGCGGCGCTGAGCCTGGCGCAGGCGGGGCTCGCCGTGACGGTGGTGGAGCGCGCGGCCGCGCCCGGCGGCAAGATGCGGGCGCTGCCGGTCGGCGGCCTCGCGGTCGATGCGGGGCCGACGGTCTTCACCATGCGGTGGGTGTTCGAGGAGCTGTTCCGCGAGGCCGGGGCGGACCTCGCCGCGCGGGTTCCCCTGCGGCGGGCCGCGATCCTGGCCCGCCATGCCTGGGGGGCGGGCGAGCGCCTCGACCTCTTCGCCGATCCGGCGCGCTCGGAGGCGGCGATCGCGGCCTTCGCGGGCCCGGGCGAGGCGGACGGGTTCCGGCGCTTCCGCGCCCGGGCGGCGGAGATCTACCGCACCCTGGAGGGGCCGTTCATCCGCGGCACGCGGCCGAGCCCGGTCGGGCTCGCCCGGCGGGTCGGCCTGTCGGGCCTCGGCGACCTCTGGCGCATCCAGCCCTTCGAGACCCTGTGGGGGGCGCTCGGGGCGTACTTCCACGACCCCCGCCTGCGCCAGCTCTTCGCCCGCTACGCCACCTATTGCGGCTCGTCGCCGTTCCGGGCGCCCGCCACCCTGATGCTCGTCGCCCACGTCGAGCAGGAGGGGGTCTGGACCCTCGCGGGCGGCCTGTCGGGCCTGGCGCGGGCGATGGCCGACCTCGCGGCCGAGCGCGGCGCGACGTTCCGGTACGGGACCGAGGCGACCGGGCTCGCGGTGGCGCACGGCCGGGTCGCGGGGCTCGACCTCGCCGGGGGCGAGCGCCTGCCGGCCGACCACGTCGTGCTCAACGCCGACGCGGCCGCCCTCGCGGGCGGCCTGTTCGGCGCGCCCGCCGCCCGGGCGATCGACCCCGTGCCGGCGGCCGAGCGCTCGCTCTCGGCCGTGACGGTGGCGCTGGCGGCCGAGCCGGACGGCTTCCCGCTCGTGCGCCACAACGTGTTCTTCTCGGCCGACAGCGCGCGCGAGTTCGCCGACCTCGACCGGCACCGGCGCATCCCGGCCGACCCCACGGTCTACGTCTGCGCGCAGGGCCGGGACGACGCCGGGACCGGCCCCGGCGGCCCCGAGCCCCTGCTCTGCCTCGTCAACGCCCCCGCCACCGACGCCCCGGCCGACCCGGAGGAGACCGCGCGATGCCACGCCACCCTGACCCGGCGCCTCGCCGCGAGCGGCCTGACCCTCAGGGAGGCGGCCCGCACCACCACGATTCCGCAGGATTTCGCCCGGCTGTTCCCGGCGACCGGGGGGGCGCTGTACGGCCGGGCCTCGCACGGCTGGATGGCCTCGTTCCGGCGGCCGGGGGCGCGCACGCGCCTGCCGGGGCTCTACCTCGCGGGGGGCAGCGTGCACCCGGGCCCGGGGGTGCCGATGGCGGCCCTGTCGGGACGGATCGCCGCCGCGAGCCTCCTGCAGGACCGCGCTTCGATGCGCCCGTCCCCCCGGGCGGCTACGCCTGGTGGTACGTCGACGGGGTGAGCGACGACGGCGCCCACGGCATCACGGTGATCGCGTTCCTGGGCAGCGTCTTCTCGCCCTACTACGCCCGCAGCCGCGACGGCGACCCGCTCAACCACTGCGCCGTCAACGTCGTGCTGTACGGCCGCCCCCAGCGCTGGGCGATGACCGAGCGCGGCCGCGGCGCCCTGGCGCGGGACGCCCGCACCCTGACGATCGGCCCGAGCGGCCTGTCCTGGGACGGCAGCGCGCTGACGATCCGCATCGACGAGGTCACGGCTCCCCTGCCCTCGCGCCTCTCGGGCACCGTGCGGGTGCGGCCCGAGGGCCTGACCCCCGGGCCCTTCGTGCTCGACGCCGAGGGGCAGCATCGCTGGTGGCCCCTCGCGCCCTCGTCGCGGATCGAGGTGGCGTTCACGCGCCCGGCCCTCGCCTGGCAGGGCCACGCCTACTTCGACACCAACGACGGCGACGTGGCGCTGGAGCGCTCCTTCACGCGCTGGACCTGGGCCCGCGCGCCCCTGAGCGACGGCGCGGCGATCCTGTACGACGTGGTGCGCCGCGACGGCAGCCGGCAGGACCTGTCGCTGCGCTTCGACGCCGCCGGCCGGCCGCGCGCCATCGACCCGCCAGTCCCCGCCGCCCTGCCGCCGACCCTCTGGCGCCTCCCCCGCGCCACCCGCAGCGACGACGGCGCCGCCCGGGTGCTGCGCCGCTTCGAGGACGCGCCGTTCTACTCCCGGTCCCTCCTCTCGGCCCGCCTCTGCGGCGAGGACGTCCGGCCGGTGCACGAGGCCCTCGACCTCGACCGCTTCAGCCACCCGCTGGTGCGCCTGATGCTGCCGTTCCGGATGCCGCGGGCGATGGGCCGGTGAGGGGACGGGGCCCGCCGCCGCCGCCACGGCGGCGGGCGCGGGGCGGCGCCGGTCAGCCCCAGTCGAACGCCCGGAGGACCGCCACCGCGCGCTCGCGCAGGAGGTCGCCGCGGACCTCGATCGGCGACCAGTCGCTCTGCCGGCCGACCCAGCCCGCCACGGCGGAGAGGTCGGCATCGAGGAGCGGCCGGTAGGCCGGCACGTCCGTGCCGCGCGCCGCGTAGACGACCCGCCGCAGGCGGAACTGCGTGAGGACGTACGAGCACATCAGGCAGGGCTCGCAGCTGGTGTAGACCGTGCACTCCGCGAGGCGCTCGCGGGTGCCGAGGCGGCGCCAGGCGTCGCGGAGCGCCACCATCTCCCCGTGCGCCGTGGGATCCCGGTCGGCGCGGACCCGGTTGTGGCCGGAGCCGACGACCTCCCCGGCCCCGTTCACCACCACGGCCCCGAACGGCGTCTGCCCCTCGGCCGCCCCCGCCTCGGCCTCGGCGAGCGCCATCGCCATGAAATGCTCGTCGCTGTCGTGGTTCATCCGCACCCCCGGGCCGCCGGATCGCATCGCGCGGCCGTCCGGCCGAGGCCCGGGCGCGGCCCGGGCGCCCGGCCGGAGCGCGCCCTCCCCCGCTTAGCACGGGGAAGCCCGGCGGCGCTCCTGCGCCGGGCGCCGCCGGGCCGCTTCACGGGCCGCGCCCGGCATGGGACAAGCCCGGATGCTCACCGTCGTGATCTACGCCGCCGCCGCCCTCGCCGAGATCGCGGGCTGCTTCGCGGTCTGGGCGGTCGCGCGCCTCGGCCACTCGCCCTGGTGGCTCGTGCCGGGCGCCCTCGCCCTCGCGCTGTTCGCCCTCCTGCTGACCCTCGCCGAGAGCGGGGCGGCCGGGCGCGCCTTCGCGGCCTACGGGGGCGTCTATATCGGCACCGCGCTGCTCTGGCTGTGGTGGGCCGAGGGGCAGCGGCCCGACCGCTGGGACACGGCCGGCGCGGTCCTGTGCCTCGCCGGGGCGGCCGTGATCGTGCTCGGGCCGCGGGGGTGAGGGCCGGCCTCGGCCGCCCGGTCCCGCGGCCGGCGGCGGGCGAGCGGCCTCGGGCGGGCGGCCGCGAGCGGGCGGCCGCGGGCGGCCCGCGAGGGCCCGGGACTTGCCTGTCGGGCCGCGCCGCCGCCATACCGGTCCCCGCAAGGCGCCAGGAGCCCACGCCGTCCCATGCTGCCAGCCGTCCTCGATCTCGCCGGCCTGAGGGCGCTCTACGCCTCCGGCCGGCTCACCCCGGTGGCCCTCGCGGCGGAGGTCGCCGCGCGCCTCGCGGCGGCGGATCCGGCGGCCTTCATCACGAAGGTCGCGCCGGAGGCCCTGCGGGCGGCGGCCGAGGCGCTGGCGGCGCGGGCCCCGGAGCCGAACTCGCTGCCGCTCTGGGGCGTGCCCTTCGCGGTCAAGGACAACATCGACGTGGCGGGCCTGCCCACCACGGCGGCCTGCCCGGCCTTCGCCTACACCCCGGAGGCCGACGCCGCCGTGGTGGCGCGGCTGCGGGCGGCGGGCGCCCTCGTGGTCGGCAAGACCAACCTCGACCAGTTCGCCACGGGGCTCAACGGCACGCGCTCGCCCTACGGCGCCCCCCGCAGCGTGTTCGATCCGGCCTACATCTCGGGCGGCTCCAGCTCGGGCTCGGCCGTCGCGGTGGCGGCGGGCGTCGCGGCCTTCGCGCTCGGCACCGACACGGCGGGCTCGGGCCGGGTCCCGGCGGCCTTCAACAACATCGTGGGGATCAAGCCGACGCCCGGCCTCCTCAGCACCACCGGGCTGGTGCCGGCCTGCCGCAGCCTCGACTGCATCTCGGTCTTCGCCCTCACGGTGGCGGACGGCCTGGCGGTCCGGCGCGTCGCGGAAGGGTTCGACCCCGCCGACCCCTACTCCCGGCGCGCCGTCCCGGCCGCGATCCCGGGCGCGCCCCGCGTCGGAATCCTCACGCCGCAGGAGCGCGAGTTCCACGGCGACGCCGAGACCGCCCGCCTCTACGACGCGGCGGTGGCGCGGGCGGGCGCGCTCGGCTGCGCCCTGGTGCCGTTCGACTACGCGCCGTTCCGCGAGGCCGCCGCCCTGCTCTACGAAGGGCCCTGGGTGGCCGAGCGCCTCGCCGCCATCGAGGCCTTCGCGACGGCGCACCCGGAGGCCCTCGACCCGGCGGTGCGCCGCATCGTGGAATCGGGCCGCGCGCCGACGGCGGCCGACGCCTTCCGGGGCCAGTACGCCCTCGCGGCCCTGCGCCGGCGCACCGAGGCGACCTGGGCCGCCGTCGACCTGCTGCTGCTGCCGAGCGCGCCCACCACCTACACGGTCGAGGCCATGCGGGCCGACCCGATCCGGCTCAACGGCCACCTCGGCCGCTACACCAACTTCGTCAACCTGCTGGACTGCGCGGCCGTCGCGGTGCCGGCCGGCTTCCGGGAGGACGGCCTGCCGGCCGGGGTCACGCTGGTGGGGCGGGCCTTCTCGGACGAGGCGCTGGCGCCGCTCGCCGACGCGCTCCACCGCGCCGCCGCGCCCGGCCTCGGGCGCGACCGCGCGGCGGCGCTCCCGGCCGGGAGCCGGGTGGCCGCGCCCGCGCCGGCACCGGCGCCCGCGCCGGCACCGGAGCGCCTCTCCCTGGTGGTGGTGGGCGCGCACCTGTCGGGGCTGCCGCTCAACCGGGAGCTCCTCGCCCTCGACGCGCGGCCGGAGGGCGCCGCCCGCACGACGGGCGAGTACCGGCTCTACGCCCTGCCCGGCACCGCGCCGCCGAAGCCCGGCCTCGTGCGCGAGCCCGGCTTCGCCGGGCCGGGCCTCGCCGTGGAGGTCTGGTCCCTCGACCCGGCGGCCTTCGGGCGCTTCGTGGCGGCGATCCCGGCGCCGCTCGGCATCGGCCGCATCGCCCTCGACGACGGGCGGGCGCTGCCGGGCTTCCTGTGCGAGGCCCACGCCGTGGCGGGTGCCGAGGAGGTGACCCGCTTCGGCGGCTGGCGCGCCGCCGTGGAGGCGCGCCGCGGCGCAAATCCGCCGGCCTGAGCCCTCGCCGGGATTCCCAACCGCGCGGCGCTCCGGCATGGTCGCCGCCATGGTTCCGGTCCGTCCCGCCGCTTGAGCACCCCGCCCCGCCCCCTGCGCAGCCACCAGCGCAGCCTCGCCGCGCTCGTCGGCGCCATCGCCCGGGGCGAGGCGGCCGGCATCGCCGACATCCTGGCCGCGGTGACGCCCGGGGGCGGCAAGTCGCTGCTGCCGGTGATCGCGGCGGCGCGCCTGATCGAGGCGGGCGTCGTGGCGCGGGTGGTCTGGGTGGTGCCCCGGGACTCGCTGCGCCTCCAGGCCGAGGAGGCCTTCGCGGATCCGGCCTGGCGCGCGGCCCTCGGGCACGGCCTGTCGGTGCGCGCCGCCGACAACGCGCCCGACCCGGCGCGGGGCCTCGCCGGCTACGTCACCACCTACCAGGCGGTCGCGGCGGCGCCCGCCCTGCACCTCGCCGAGATGCGCCGCCACCGCACCCTGCTCGTCGTGGACGAGGTGCACCACCTGCCGGCCCTGGCCGACGAGGAGCCGGGCAGCGAGGCGGCGGCCTGGAGCCGGGCCCTGCTGCCGCTCTTCCGGCAGGCCGCCCTGCGCCTCCTGCTCTCCGGCACCCTGGAGCGGGCCGACGGCCGGCCCATCCTGGGGCTGCCCTACCGCGAGGCGCCCGCCGGCCGCGAGGCGCTGCCGGACATCGAGGCGCCGGGCTGGGCCGTGATCGGCTACTCGCGCGCCCAGGCGCTCGCCGAGAAGGCGGTGCTGCCGGTGAATTTCGGGGCCCTCGACGGCGAGGCGAGCTGGCTCGAGGGCGGGCGGACGGCCGGGCAGGCGCGGGTCGGGCCCCACCGCCTCTCGGGGCCGGCGCCGAGCGCCACCACGCGGCCGGCCCTGTTCACGGCCCTGCGCACGGGCTTTGCCCGCGACCTCCTGCGCGAGGCGTTCTTCGCCACCCGGCGCCTGCGGGCGGCGCGGCGTCTCACCCGGGGCCTCAGCCCCGAGGCGCCGGCCCGCGGCCTCGGCAAGCTCCTGGTGGTGGCGCCCGACCAGGCGAGCGCCCAGGGCTACCACGCCATGCTGCAGGGCTGGATGCCGGCCGCGCAGGGCGCGCGCGACGTGCGCATCGCCACCTCGGCCGAGCCCGACGCCCACGCGGTCCTGGCCGCCTTCCGGCTCACGCCCGAGCCCGCCGTGCTGGTCACGGTGGCGATGGCCTACGAGGGGCTGGACGCGCCGGAGGTGGCCGTGGTGGCGGCCCTCACCCACATCCGCAGCCGGCCCTGGCTCGAGCAGATGGTCGCCCGGGCGACCCGGGTCGACCCGCACGCGGGCCCCTACGCCGACCAGCACGCCCTGGTGTTCCACCCCGACGACCCGCTCTTCGCCCGCTTCCGCGCGCGGATCGAGACCGAGCAGGCGACGGCGCCCCGCCGCCGCCCGCGCCCGGTCTCGGCCGCCACGCCCGAGCCGCGCCCCTGGCGCGAGGACGACGACGGCATCGTGCCGCTCGAGAGCAACGCGCTCGGCCTGCGCTACGCCCTGCTGCGGCCGGGCCCCGCCGTGGCGCTGGCGCGCCCGGAGCGCCTGGAACCCGACGCGGTGCCGCCCTCCCTCGCCGAGCGCCAGCTGCGGGCCCGCGTCGCCGCCATGGTGACCGCCCAGGCGGTCGAGGACGAGGCCGAGCTGCGCATGCCCCGGGGCAGCCCCCTGCCCCACCGCTACAACGCCGTGCTCAAGCGCCTCTTCGGCAACAAGGGCCGCGCCGCCATGACGGCGGCGGAGCTCGAGGCGGCCCTCGCCTGGCTCGAGCGCAACCGCCTCCAGGACCACCTGCACCTGCTCGACGGCGACGCGCGCTACGCCTGGACGCTGCGGCGCCGGCGCGTCGCCGCCGGGGCGGAGCGCCGGCCGGCCGGGGGCTGAC
>NZ_QOWC01000036.1 GCF_003574465.1 Methylobacterium crusticola | reverse complement strand
ACAAGAACATCGCCGGCTGACGGCGCGCCCGGTCCGCGGCGGCTCCCTGGGGTTCGCCCCGGGAAGCCGCCGGGGCCGGCCCACGCCCCGCCGCGCCCCCGCGGCGCGCACGTCGCGGCCGGTCCGCCGCCGCGGCCGGTCCGCCGCCGCGCGCGCCGGAGCGGCACCCGATCGCATCGCCGTCGGGTGCCGCTCTCGGGGTTCGTGACCCGCGCCCTCGCGCCGAACCGGCGTCGACGTCGCCCGGCAGCGCTCCGGCCTGCGCGCCGGCGCCTCGCCGCTGCACCCGGCGCGGGGGTGCTGTTCCACACAGCCGCCGGCACCGCGCTGCGGCATTGATTCGGGGAACGACGCGACAGGGTGGGTGCGATGCGGATCCCCGGAAAGTGGTTGGTGCTCGGCGCCGTCTCGGCCGGTCTCGTCGCGACCGCCGGCATCACCGCGTTGACCCCGTCGCACGGCACGGCGCCAGCCGGCCGGGCGCCCGCCCTCGAATCCCCCGGAGCCCTGCTCCCCCCGGGCCCCGCGGCCGCGGAGGCTCCGCCCTGCACCCAGGCAGCGTGGTCGCAGGGTGGCGGGGCCTGCACCAGCGCCGCCACCGCCCCGGTGCGCGTCATCCGCAGCGACGTCCCCTACCAGGCCGGCGTCGAGAACCCGGTGCGCCATCCCGTGCCGGCCGAGGCGGCGGCCAGGCCCGCCAAGCCCGTCCAGACGGCGGAGGCGGCGCGGCCGGTGCCGACCCTGAACCTGGCGGCCGAGGAGCCCCGGCTCGATCCCGCCCCCGCGACCGGGCGCGGCGACGCCGCCCCGAAGCCCAGGAAGGCGCGCCCGCGCGCGGTCGCGCAAGCGCGCTCCTGCGGCGGGTATCCCTGCGGCCCGCGCGGCCGGATCGACCGCCACGCGCAACCCGACCTGCCGCCTTTCCTGGCCGAGCTCGCCACGGCGTTCGGCGTGCGGGTCTACCGGTAGGGCCGCGCCGGTTCCGGTCGGCACGCGAAGGCGGCCCTCGCGCGCCGTCCGATCCCCCGTCGGCGGCCCACCGGCCCCACCGCGTCCCTGACCCCGCCGGAGCCCCCGAAGCATCGCCCGCGACCTCGCCCCCTCGAGGCCGGAGGGCGCTCCCGCCCGCGACCGCCGGGACGACGCGCCGGGGCGCCGCGGCGCGCCCTTCGGCCCGCGGGCGGGCGCGCCCTTCGGCCCGCGGGCCGACGCGCACGGCCGGCGCGATCCGCATGAAAGACGAACTTAGATGACGAAAGATATTTCATCTGTTGCCGACTGGTCACGACGGCACCGAAACGTCTAGGGCAGATTTTAACTATCGTAATGTAAGAACAAAGGGCTTGTGCGAACAGGCGTCATGCTGCCATTCACCGTTCAGAAACACGGCCGTCCGGCGCAAAGCCTGGCGACAGGCCAGGTTCGCAGTGAGTCGCTTGATGCACCCCACCGTTTCACGACGCCCCGCCCAACGCCCCCGCACGGAGAGGGGGCGGCTCACCTCGGCGATGATGACGGGGTTGATCCTCGGCTGCGGCGGGGCCGCCGCGCCATCGGTGGCGCAGGACGCCGCCGAGGTCGCGCTCGAGACCATCGAGGTGGAGGGCGGGAGCCGGCGCGAGAACGCCGCCGGCACGGTCCCGGGCGGGCCGCGCGGCCCGGTTCCCGGCTACGTGGCCTCGCGCAGCGTCGTCGGCACCAAGACCGACACGCCGATCCTCGAGACCGCGCAGTCGATCTCGGTCATCGGCCGCGACCAGATCGCGGACCAGAACGCCCTCACGATCAACCAGGCGCTGCGCTACACGCCGGGCGTCACCACGGAGCAGCGGGGCGGCGCCGGAGCGACCCGCCTCGAGCAGTTCTCGATCCGCGGCTTCACCGCGCCGCTGTTCCTCGACGGCCTGCGCCTGCCCGGCAGCCGCGACGCCTTCCCGTCCGTCGATCCCTACCGGCTGGAGCGCATCGACATCATCAAGGGGCCGGCCTCGGTCCTGTACGGGCAGTCCGGGCCCGGCGGCATCGTCAACCTCGTCTCCAAGGTCCCGCACTTCGTCCGTCACGGCGAGGTCTTCGTCCAGGGCGGCGGCTTCAGCGAGGTGCGCGGCGGCTTCGACGTCGGCGGGCCGATCACCTCCGAGACCACGGTGCCGGGGACCGAGCAGTTCGCCTACCGGGTCATCGGGCTCGGCTGGAACGGCGACGGACCGGCCGTGACCACGCGGGTCGAGCGCGCCTTCATCGCCCCGAGCCTCACCTGGCGCCCCTCCGCCGACACCTCGCTCACCGTGCTCGGCCTCTACCAGCGCGACCCGTTCTCCGGCTTCTACGGCAGCTTTCCGGCCTTCGGCACGGTGTTCCCGCGCAATTTCGGCAACGGCGTCGTCGGGCGGCTGCCGGTCGGCTTCTACGACGGCGACCGCAACTTCGAGCAGTCGGACCGCACCCAGGCCTCCGTCACCTACCTCTTCGACCACCGCTTCGACGACGCCTTCCGCTTCCACTCGGCCGGGCGCTACCTGCGCACGGAGGGCGACTACCGCAGCGTCTACACCTCGTTCAGCTCCACGACGCCGCTGTTTCCGGCGACGACGCTGACGGCCGGGCCGCTGATCAGCCGCTCGCGGATCGCCAACCAGGTCGGCATCGACGCCTACACCATCGACAACTACTTCGAGGCCAAGTTCGATACCGGCATCTTCGCCCACACGGCGCTCCTCGGCGTCGACCACCAGACGATCCAGACCCGGACCCTCGCGTCCCCGTTCCCGGCCGCGCCCAGCCTCAACGCGCTGGCGCCGAACTACGACATGGCCATCCCGGTGCCGGCCTTCACGTCGGACGCCCGCGTCACCGCCGAGCAGACCGGCGTCTACCTCCAGGACCAGGTCAAGTTCGACCGCCTTGTCCTGACGCTCGGCGGGCGCTACGACGTGGCCCGCCAGACCGGTCCGACGCGCACGCTCGCGACCGGCGCCGTCGCCTTCCAGGACGTGCCCGCCGACGCCATGACCTACCGGGCGAGCCTGCTCTACCTCTTCGAGGCCGGCGTCGCGCCCTACGTCTCCTACAGCGAGGCCTTCGAGCCGATCACCAGCGGGCGCATCTACGATCCGGCCTTCGGCACGACGGGGCGCGTCCCGGACCCGATCTCGAGCCGCCAGTACGAGGCCGGCATCAAGTACCAGCCTCCCGGCACCGACATCCTGCTCACCGCGGCGGCCTTCGACATCAAGCGCTCCAACTCGCTGACGCCGGACCCCGAGAGGAGCACCTTCAGCCTCCAGACCGGCGAGGTCGGCGTGCAGGGCGTCGAGTTCGAGGCCAAGGCGAACCTCGCCGAGGGGCTGAACCTCGTCGGCGGCGTCTCGTTCCTCGACATCCGCAACACCCGCGACACGAACACGACCTACAACCAGGTCACCGGCCAGTCCGTGCCGATCGTCGGGCTGCGCCCGGTCCAGGTGCCGGACAGGACCGCCTCGCTGTTCCTCGACTACCGCTTTCAGGACGGCCCGCTGCTCGGCCTCAGCCTCGGCGGCGGCGTGCGCTACCTCGGCGGGTCGTGGGGCGACCCCGCCAACACCTTCCGGGTCCCCGAGAGCGTGCTGGTCGACGCCGTGGCGCGCTACGATTTCAAGTACCTCGACCCCAAGCTCGCGGGGTTCGACCTCCAGATCAACGCGCAGAACCTCCTCGACGAGCGCTACGTGACCGGCTGCTTCTCGTACGCGAGCTGCTTCTACGGCCTGCCGCGCACGGTCTACGCGGCCCTGCGCTACCGCTGGTGAGGGTGCGGGGCATGAGCCATCGGCGGGCCGCGCGGGCGGACATCCTCGGGCGCGCCGCCGTCGCGGGGCGCGTCGTCCTGGCGGCCGGCGGGGGCTACGGGATCGCCGCCCTCGCGACGGCGCTCCTGTCGCTGACGCTGCCGCTTCCCCGGTCGGAGGCGGTCACGGCGGCGACGCTCCTCAGCGTCGCGGTCATGGTCGGGGTGGTGGTGGCGGTCTTCGCGGCGCGCTCGCTCCTGCGGGCCCTCGTGGGCGTCGGGGCGGCCGGCCTCGTCCTCGGCGGCGCCCTCTGGCTCGTCGCGGGCGCGATCCCGCCGGGGCCCGCGGCATGAGGAACGGCCTCCGGCAATCCATGGCCTGGCTGCACACCTGGTCCGGCCTCGTCGTCGGCTGGGTCCTGTTCGCGGTCTTCCTCACCGGCACGGCGAGCTACTACAAGCCCGAGATCTCCCGCTGGATGCAGCCGGAACTGCGGCGCGAGGCCTCCCTCGGCCCGGACGTCCTCGCGCGGGCGGCCGACCTCGCGGTCGCCCACCTGCAGGCGCACGCCGCCGGGGCGCGGACCTGGTTCATCACCCTGCCGCAGCCCGACCGGCCGCTGCTGGAGCTGTTCTGGCGGACGCGGCCCGGCACGCCCCCCGGCCGGGCCGTGCTCGACCCGCGCACCGGGGAGCCGGCGGCGCTGCGCGAGACGAAGGGCGGCGAGTTCCTCTACCGGTTCCACTTCGAATTGAACCTGCCGCCGCTCTGGGGCCGCTGGATCGTCGGGGGCTGCGCGATGATCATGCTGGTGGCGCTGGTGAGCGGCGTCGTCACCCACCGGCGCATCTTCGCGGACTTCTTCACCCTGCGGCGGGACAAGTCGGCCCAGCGCGGCTGGCTCGATGCCCACAACGTCACCGGCGTGCTGGCGCTGCCCTTCCACCTGATGATCACCTACACGGGCGTCGTGACGCTCGCCCTGATGTACATGCCCTGGGGCGTCACGGCGGCCTACCGGGGCGACGCCCAGGCCTACTTCGCCGAGACCGGGCAGATCACGCAGCCGCGCCCGCCCGCCGGCCGGCCCGGCACGCTCGCGCCCGTCGGCCCGATGGTGCGGCAGGCGGCCGCCACCATCCCCGGGCCGCTCGAGCGGCTGACGGTCGCCAACCCGCGGGACGCGAACGCCACGGTGGTGGCGGTGTTCGAGGAGCCGCACGGCCTCTCGCACGAGCACCCGCAGGTCGCCTTCGACGGCGCGACCGGCGCGGTCGTGGAGGTCCGCCAGGGCGGCCTGCGGCCCGCCGCCAAGACCTTCACCACGATGGTGGGGCTGCACGAGGCCCACTTCGCCGGGGCCGCCCTGCGCGTGCTGTTCTTCCTCTGCGGGCTGATGGGCACCGCCATGGTGGCGACCGGCCTCGTGCTCTGGACGGTGGCGCGGCTGCCGAGATCCGGGCAGGCGCCGGGGCCGGGCTGGCGGCTGGTCCACGGCCTGAACGTCGGCACGGTCGCCGGCCTGCCGGCGGCCGTCGCGGCCTACTTCCTGGCGAACAGGCTCCTGCCCCCCGACCTCGCCGGCCGGGCCGAGTGGGAGGTGTGGGCGTTCTTCAGCACCTGGCTCGCCACCACCCTGGCGGCGTTCCTGCCGCCGCCGCGCCAGGCCTGGAGCGGGGCGCTGGTGCTGGCGGCGGCTCTCTACCTCGCCGTGCCGGTGGCCGACGTCCTGACGGCCGCGGCCGCGTGGGACGACCCCGCCTGGTTCCTGGGGTTCGACGCCGCGATCATCGCCCTCGCGGCCTGCCTCGCGATCATCGCCCGCAAGGTCGCCCGCTACGAGGCGCCGCGCCGGGCCCGCCGGGACGCGGCGGGCCGGCCGGCCCCCGGGGCGCCGCCGGCCGCGCCCGAGCCCGCGCTCCACGCCGCCCCGGGGCCGCGCGGGGAGGGGGCGGATGCCCGGCTCGGCCGCGCATGAATGCCGGTGCGCTCCTGCTGAACCTCGGCCTGAGCTTCCTCGGGCTCGGCGCGCTCTGCCTCAGCCTCGCCCGGCATCACGGCGCCGTCCTGCGGTCCAGCCCGCGCCCCGCGCGGGTTCTCGCCCTGCGGGCCGCCGGATGGAGCCTGATCGGCCTCTCGCTCGCGGCGGCGATCCGGCTCGAGGGCGGGAGCTTCGGTCCGGTCCAGTGGCTCGGCTCCCTCGTCGGGGCCGGGCTCGTCCTGATCGCGGCGCTCTCCTACCGGCCGCGCGCGCTGCCCTGGATGCTGCTCCTCGCGGCCGCCGCGTCGCTCGCCGCTCCGGCGCTCGCGATGTCCCGCCCGGCCTTCTGACGCCGACGGCCTCGGGCGCCCCCGGGATGAGCGCTCCGGCCCGCGCCCCGGGGGAGGCCCCCGCCTGCGCCGGTCCGACCCGCGGCGCCTTCCGCTCGCGCGCGCGATGGCGTATGGGCGCGGACACCTCCCGGGCTCGCGCGGACGCATGATACGCCTCGACAAAATCAGCAAGCAGAACGGCAAGCAGATCCTCTTCATCGAGGCGTCCGCCGCCCTCCAGAGAGGGGAGAAGGTCGGGCTCGTGGGGCCGAACGGCGCCGGCAAGACGACGCTGTTCCGGATGATCACCGGCGAGGAGCCGCCCGACGAGGGCCAGGTCGCGGTCGATCGGGGCACGTCCATCGGCTACTTCAGCCAGGACGTGGGCGAGATGTCCGGCCGCAGCGTCGTCGCCGAGGTCATGGACGGCGCCGGGGCCGTGAGCGCGGTGGCGGCCGAGCTGCGGGCGCTGGAGAACGCCCTCGCGGATCCGGAGCAGGCGCACGCGCTCGACGCCCTCGTCGGGCGCTACGGCGAGGTGCAGACCCGCTTCGAGGAACTCGGCGGCTACGCGCTCGAGGGCCGGACGCAGGAGGTCCTGGCCGGCCTCGGCTTCGACCAGGAGATGATGGAGGCGGATGTCGGCGCCCTCTCGGGCGGCTGGAAGATGCGGGTCGCGCTCGCCCGCATCCTCCTGATGAGCCCGGACGCCATGCTGCTCGACGAGCCGAGCAACCACCTCGACCTCGAGAGCCTGATCTGGCTCGAGGCCTTCCTGAAAGGGTACGAGGGCGCGCTGCTGATGACCTCGCACGACCGCGAGTTCATGAACCGGATCGTCGGCAGAATCGTCGAGATCGACGGCGGCACGCTGACGACCTTCTCGGGCGACTACGCCTTCTACGAGCAGCAGCGGGCGCTGAACGAGGCCCAGCAGCAGGCGCAGTTCGAGCGCCAGCAGGCGATGCTCGCCAAGGAGATCAAGTTCATCGAGCGCTTCAAGGCACGTGCCTCGCACGCGGCCCAGGTCCAGAGCCGGGTGAAGAAGCTCGACAAGATCGAGCGCGTGGAGCCGCCGCGGCGGCGCCAGTCGGTGGCCTTCGAGTTCCAGCCGGCGCCCCGCTCCGGCGACGACGTCGTGAGCCTGCGCAACGTGCACAAGCGCTACGGCAGCCGGACCATCTACGGCGGGCTCGACTTCATGGTGCGCCGCAAGGAGCGCTGGTGCGTGATGGGCATCAACGGCGCCGGCAAGTCCACGCTCCTGAAGCTGGTGACGGGCGCGACCCAGCCGGACGACGGCACGGTGGCGCTCGGCGGGAGCGTGAAGCTCGGCTACTTCGCCCAGCACGCCATGGACCTGCTCGACGGCGAGCGGACGATCTTCCAGTCCCTGGAGGACGCCTTCCCGCAGGCCGGGCAGGGCTCGCTGCGCGCCCTGGCGGGCTGCTTCGGCTTCTCCGGCGACGACGTCGAGAAGCGGTGCCGCGTGCTCTCGGGGGGCGAGAAGGCCCGGCTGGTGATGGCGAAGATGCTCTTCGATCCGCCGAACTTCCTCGTCCTGGACGAACCGACGAACCACCTCGACATGGGCACGAAGGAGATGCTGATCCTGGCCCTGTCGCAGTACGAGGGCACGATGCTGTTCGTGTCGCACGACCGGCGCTTCCTCGCCGCCCTGTCGAACCGCGTGCTCGAACTCACCCCCGAGGGCATCCACCAGTACGGCGGCGGCTACACGGAATACGTGGCGCGGACCGGCCAGGAGGCGCCCGGCCTGCGGAGCTGAGCTGAGCGGACGGCCGACGCGGCCGGCCCCCCCCCGGTGCCCCGGGTGTCGCGCCGCCGCGCTCATTGGCCCTCGCGCCGGACCGGGTCGCGGCGGAGCGTCCGGGACCCCGCCGGGGGCCGCTCAGCAGTTGAGCCGTCGACCCTCGCGGCGGCCGAACGTGCGGTAATGCACGAAGCCGGATTCCATCTGGCCGCGGTCGACCGCGCGGCGCACGTCGGGATTGCAGCGCAGGTACTCGCGCTCGTCGAACCCCGCCTCGCGCCCGCGGGACCCGGAGCCGCGCTCCCTGTACCCGGGGTCGCGCTCGCCGTATCCTGGGCCCCGGTCGCCGTAACCGGGCCCGCGCTCGCCGTATCCGGGCCCCCGCTCGCCGTAGCCGGGGCCGCGCTCGCCGTAATCGTAATCCGGGCCACCGCGCGGTTGAGCCGAGGCGGGGGCCGTCGCGCCCGCCAGGCTCAGAGCTACGGCCGCCATCGCACAAAGCGCCTTCATGTCGCGTGGTCTCCTCATCGGCAGCTAAGAACGCCCCGGGAGGGGATTGGTTCGATGGTCCGCGCCGCCCGCGCACGGAACGGGCCGCCCGGCCGCGGCGGGACGCGGCCCGGGACGCCCCTGAAGCCTCGCGGCCGGGGGGCGGGCCTTGGGGCCCCTACGCCTCGTCGTCCAGCTCGCTCAGGGCGTCGGCCAGGCTCTCCGCCGTCTCCAGGGAGAGCCCGGTCTGGAGCCTGCCGTTGACGCGGGCGGGCTCCCCCGTCTCCATGTCGTAGACGGTCCAGCCGCCCTGCTCGCCGCGGACGGCGAATTGCGGATGGGTGGCCTGGAAAACATTGCTCATGGGGTCTCCCGACCGGGTCTCGCGGGGGTCGTCGGCCGGTCCTGGCGCACCAACGTCCCGGGCCGGGCTCCAGGTCCCCGCGAGGGAGCCGATGCGGTGCGGGGAATCGTCCGGCCGGCCCCCGACCCGGCCCGTGGCGCGGGCCTCGGCCGCGCGGACCGCCGTCGCGGCGGCGCGCGTCGGGCCGCTACGATCTGCCGCCAGCCCGCCGCGGCGATCGCGCGTGGCGGCGGACCCCCGCCGTGCTAGAACGGATCACGAACACGTGGCCCCGCCCCGGGCCGGGCGGCTGGACGCGCCGGGCGCAGCCCGGGGGTCGAGGAGGTCGCGACGGGGCGCGCCGGAGCGGTCCCGCGCGATCGAGGAGAACGGAATGGCATTCAAGGTGAAATCGGCCTCGGAGACAAAGGCCGCCGACCTCGCATCCGCGCTCATCCGCATCGCCGATCGGGACAGCGCACCGATCACCATCGGGGTCGAGCCGTTGCGGCGCATGAACCCGCGGCTCACGCCCCTGGCGATCGGTCAGGTGTTCCGCAAGCACCGCGACAGTCTCGACGCCGCCCTGGCGGAGCGCGGCTACGCCCTCATCGACTATGCCGACCAGGGTCCCGGTCGCGGAATGGAGTTCGAGATCGGCCTCGCCTGAGGACGAGCCCGGGTCGTTCCCGACCGCGCGGGTCCGCGTCCGCCGGGGCCGCTTCCCTTTCCCGCTTCCCCTCGGCCCGCAATTTCCGTACAACGGATATTATGCGGATGCCGAGTCCCGTCGCACGAAACAGGCGAGGTCGCCCGGCCACGGGCACGGCCCCGCATTTCGCCGTGCGCCTGCCGCGCGAGGTGATCGCCGCGATGGATCGGCTTGCAACCGCCGAGAGCCGGCCACGCTCGGAGATCGCCAGAGAGGCTCTCACCGAGCACCTGAGGGCGAAGGGGTACCTGACATGAGCGTCGTCGCGCGCAATCGCAGCAGGCTGTGCATGGCCGCCGGCCTGCTGGCGTTGGTGGCTCACGCGGGGGCGGCGGAGGCCGGGTGCACGCGCCGCATCTACAATCGATCGGCGCTGACGCTGGTCGGCAGCCAGGATGGCGGGCCGGCCTTCGTGCTGCCGCCCGGCCGGTCGATGCCGATCCGCCTGACGCGTCCGGGCACGTTCGACCTCGGCGTCTCGTGCGCCCCGCTCGGGCAGTTCGGCTACGAGGGCCGGACGGGCTCGTATGCAGCCCAGGCTCAGCTGTCGTACCAGGCCGTCATCGATCGATGCTACATCAAGGTCGGCGACCAGTTGCTGAGGCCGGAATTCGGGCCCGGGTCGCTGGGGATGCAGAGCACGGCGCCCTTCACGGTCAACAATCCGAGGCAGGGCGACATCGTCCTGGGTCCCTCCGCGGGCCTGTGCGCGCCCCAGGCATTCTGACCCCCTCGGTCCCGCGCCCCGCATCGGGGGCGGGATCCCGACTGCATCCGGCGGCCTCCCGCGCGCCGACGCGCCCCGCCGGCCCCTACCGCGACCCGGGCCGCGTCGCCGGATTCAGCCGCGGCCGGGCGGTCCGTCGGGAATGCGCCGGCTCGATCCGCAGCGAGACGGTGGCCGTCAGGAGCCGCAGGCCGTGCTGGTCGCGAAGGTCGACCGCGATCTCGCGGACCCTCCCCCGCGGGAGCTGATCCTTGGCGATCTCGGCGGCCACCAGCATGGCTTCACGCTCGGCCGCGTCGAGATCGGGGTAGTCCAGCCCCTCCTCATCGGCGGTGAACTGCGTTCCTTCGCGAAGATCAAAGTAGAAGCGAGGCATCGACCTACCCTGTCGGCGCGGCGGATTGTACACACGGTCGTGCATCAGTCCATAAGCAGTCCACCATAACACCCGCGAGCCGGTCCCGTGGCGCCTGGAAGGCATCCGGGTGTCGGGTCGGGCCGACGCGGGCGCGGTGCGCGGCAGGTCTGGCGCGCCACCTTTGTGCAACTTGTATTTGACATTGCCAATCTCGGCCGATCGACTCCTAATGCCCGACAGTCATGAGCCCACCATCATGACTGCGAGGAGGCGAGATCATGCGGTTTGTTGTCATCGGCGCCATCGTCGGCTGCGCCCTCATCGGACCATCACTGCCCGCGCACGCGGCAATGAGCTGCTCGCAAAGAAACGAGCAATGCATGGCCTTCTGTACCAAGCAATTCAAGAGGCAGACGGGCTGCACGAGCAAGTGCGCCGACGCCCTGCCTCAATGCATGTCGAGCGGATGCTGGAACACGCCGATGTCGAACAAGTGCGGCTACACGAAGGGATAGCGCTCGAGGGACGGGAGAAGGCGCGCTCGCCGGCATAGCGGCGGCGAGGCGCCGTGCCGCGACGGCGCGCGGGCCGGACTGCTCGCGCGCAAGGGCCTGGCGCCCGGGACCGACCTGCCCGGTCACGCCTCTGTGCACGGGACGGCCCGCCGCGGCGGGCGCTCCCGCGGGCGGCGGGCCCGGATCCGGGTTCGGGATCGCTCAGAACTGTCCGAGCCGCCCGGTGAGCAGCAGCACGATCAGGATGATGATGAGGATGCCGCCCAGGCCGAAGCCCTGGTTCCGGTAAGCGCCCCCACCGTAGAACATGCCGCCGCCACCGAACAGGAGGATCAGGACGATCAGCAGGATGAGAAGCGACATGGGCGACCTCCGGACGGTCCTGTGACCGCCTGTCGTGTGCACTCCTGACCGAGGAGGCGCGGCTCCGAGCGGGTGTGATCATCCACGGTAATACCGGGCCTGTCACAGGTTTTTTCCAGTCCAACCGCGAGTCGGGCGGCCGTGTTGCCGCCACCTGTTCGGAGGCTGCACTACGCCGCGAACGTTCACGGGAGGGTGCCTGCCGCGGCGGCTGCCGGGCGGGCCAAACGACGTCCTTCCTCAACTTGCTGCGGCGGGCCGGGTTCCAGGAGCGGGGCGGTCCGCACCGCCATCCCGGGTCCGGCGGCCCGCCCCGCGACCGGTTTCGGCCGCGCGGCCGCCGCGACGGCGCCGACCCGCCGGAGCAGGGTCCGCCGGCCTGTCCTCGGGGCTGCCCGGCGGGGCGTTGCAACCGCCTCTGCCGGCGCCCGACGAGGACGAGCAGCGCCGCCGCGGTGAGCGCGAGGACGACGCGATCCCGGGGGCCGCCGGCCCCCGCCGCGCCGCAGCCGGTCCAGCGGCGCGGCGGACCTCCCCGGAAGCGCCGGTCCTGCCTCACGACGGCGGGGAGGGCCGGCTCCGCCGCAGGGCGCCGTGGGCGAACACGATCGAGGACGCGATGGTGGCGAGCGGCTGGCGCTGGTCCATGGCCTGGCGGCGGATCAGCTCGTAGGCCTCCGCCTCGCCGAGGCCCTGCTCGTCCATCAGGATCCGCACCGATTTCTCCAGCTCGCGGCGCACCCGCAGGTTCTCGTTGAGCTTCTCGGCCTTCTGGACGAGCTGCGCCTCGTAGCGCTGGGCGGCCCGCGCGGTCACGAGGGTGCCGAGGATGCCGAAGGGACGGACCGGCTTCACCACGACGCCGCGGGCGTTGACGGTGATGAGCTGGCGCAGCACCGCCGGGTCCTCGTACTCGATGATGCCGACGACCGCGAAGGGCCCGGGCGCCGCCGCGTCGAGGAAGGGCGGGCGGGCGCGGTCGATCAGGTGGAACACGACCTCGGTCCCGCCCGGGATCCGGGCGGGCGGGGGCCAGGCCTGGGAGACCTGGCAGCCGATCCGGCGCAGGTGGCGCACCAGCTCCTCGCCGTCCTGGTCGGCGGGATGCACCGCGAGGACGCGCGTGTCGCGCAGCGAGCGCAGCAGGGGCTGATCGGTCATGGGGTCGCTCCTCGGGCGGGCGCGCGCATCAGGCGTAGCCGTAGCTGATCAGGTAGGGATCGGGCTTGACGAGGCCGGGAGCCTCCTCGACGACGTCGAAGCCGCCGTCGGGACGGGCCCGCCCGATGCGGGGGCGCAGGTAGGTGTGGTTGTTGTCCGGGTCGATGAGGACATCGCCCTGGGGCGCAGCAAGTCCGGTGCCGAGAAGGACCGCCGTCAGGGCCTCGGGCCGCAGGGAGCCTGCCTCCGCCAGGCCGGCGGCGAAGAGGTGCATCTGGAAGTAGGCGGCCTCGGCCGTCATGTTGGTGCGCGACGCCGGCCCGTAGCGCGCCCGGTAGGCCGCCACGAAGGCGGCGTTCTGCGGGGTCGCGACCGATTCGAAGTACGGGCAGGCCGTGACGTGGCCGGCGGCCGAGCCCGGCTGCATCAGGCCGGTCTCGGCCTCGCTGGTGGTGAGGCTCGCGATCACGGGCCGGCCCGGGCCGGGGGCGAGCCGGGCGCAGGCATCGTACAGGTAGGCGGTCGAGGCGCCGACGACGGTCGAGAAGATCACCTCGGCCCCGAGGCGCCGCGCGCGCCGCCCGACGCCCTCGAAGGGCTCCGGGCCGGTGTGGATGTCGAGGTAGGTCTCGTCCAGCACCGTGCCGCCCGCCGCCTCGACGAGCTCGCGCATGACCCGGTTCGATTCCCGCGGGAACACGTAGTCGGACCCGACGAAGACGAAGCGGCGCCCGTGGTGCCGGGTCAGGTAGCGCGCGAGCTGGATCGCGCTCTGGTTCGGGGAGGCGCCCGTGTAGATCACGTTCGGCGAGTACTCGAAGCCCTCGTAGATCGCGGAGTAGAACAGGAGGGCGTTGGCCCGCTCGACGAGCGGCAGCACCGCCTTGCGGCAGCGCGAGGTGCAGCAGCCGAAGACCACCGTGACCCCGGCCTCGCACAGGAGGTGGTCGGCCTCGCGCCGGAAGCCGTCGGGCTCGGAGCCCGGATCCCGGATCACGGGCTGGATCGGGCGGCCGCGCACGCCGCCCGCCCCGTTGATCTCGTCGATGGCGAGCAGCGAGGCCTTGAGCTGCGTCTCCTCCACGTAGCCGGTCACGCCCGTGCGCGAGAACAGCAGCCCGACCGCCCAGGGTTCCGCCATCGCCGTACCTCCCGTCGCATCAGGGCCCGTGGGCCGATCCGGTTCCACGCCGCGCCGCGCGCCCGGCGGCATCGGGCCGGGCGCGCCATGCATCCGGCGGGCCGGCCGTGCGCGCGGGCCCGGCCCCGCCATCCGCCGCGCGGGAAAAAAACTCCCGCCCGGCGGCCATTGCGCGGGGCGCGGCGGCCCTGTAGATTTTTGACTGCTGAATCAGAAATCAAAAAACCGACGTCCGGGAGACCGGGCGCCGCGGGGATGGAAATGGTCCTGAGCGAGGATCTGCGTCGGTTCCGCGACGAGGTGGCGGCGTTCTGCCGGGCCGCGCTGCCGGCCGACATCCGCCGCAAGGTCGCCCTCAACCTCACCCTCGCGCGCGAGGACCACGCGCGCTGGCAGAAGATCCTGCACGCCCGCGGCTGGATGGGCGGGCACTGGCCGGCGGCGCATGGCGGCCGGGACTGGCGGCCGCTGCAGCGCTGGCTGTTCGAGCAGGCCCTGGCGGAGGAGGGGGCGCCCTGGCTGATCCCCATGGGGGTCGCCTACGTGGGGCCCGTCCTCTACACGTTCGGCAGCGAGGCCCAGAAGGCGCGCTTCCTGCCCCCGATCCTCTCGGCCGACCACTTCTGGGCCCAGGGCTACTCGGAGCCGAACGCGGGCTCGGACCTCGCCGGCCTGACGACCCGGGCGGTGCGCCGCGGCGACGCCTACGTGCTGAACGGGCAGAAGACCTGGACCACCTACGCCCACTGGGCGGACTGGATGTTCTGCCTTGCCCGGACCGGCGCGGGCGGGCGGCCCCAGGACGGGGTCTCGTTCCTGCTCGTCGACATGCGGGCGCCCGGCGTGACCGTGCGGCCGATCCCCACCATGGACGGCAAGCACCACGTCAACGAGGTGTTCTTCGACGACGTCCGCGTGCCCGCCGAGAACCTCGTCGGCGAGGAGGGCCGGGCCTGGGCCTACGCCAAGTTCCTCCTCGTGCAGGAGCGCCTGATCTCGGCCGAGACCGGCAGGGCGCGCCACCTCCTGGCGCGGCTGCGCGAGGCGGCCGGGGCGGTCATGGAGGGCGGGGCGCCCCTCGCCCGGCACGACGCCTTCGCGCGCCGCCTCGCCGAGGTCGAGATCGACATCCGGGCGCTCGAGGCGGTCTGCCTGCGCCTGCTTGGGCGCACGGCCGGCGCGGTGCCGACCGGGGTCGAGGCCAATCTCCTGAAGATCCGCGGCACCGAGATCGCGCAGGCGATCACCGAGCTGATGGTGCGGGCGATGGCGCGCCGCGGCCTGCCCTTCGATCCGGCCGCCTTCGCGCCCGAGGGGACCGCCGACGCGGTCGGGATGGCGGGCGAGTTCCTGCACCTGCGGGCCGCGACGATCTACGGCGGCTCGAACGAGATCCAGCGCGGGATCATCGCCAAGCAGGGGCTCGGGCTGTGACGGCGGATCCCGGCCTGCGCGACGCGCTCGTGGAGGGCGCCGCCCGGTGGCTGGCGGGCGCCTACGGCGAGGAGCGCCGCCGGCGCACGCTGGCGAACGGCGCCTTCGACGCCGCGGCCTGGGGCGAGATGGCGGAGTTCGGCTGGTTCGGCCTCGCGGTGCCGGAGCGGCACGGCGGGCTCGGCCTCTCCCTCGGCGACCTCGCCGCCCTCGTGCGGACGGTCGGGGCCGCGAACCTGCCCGAGCCGGTCGCCGCGGTGGCGGGCGTCGCCGCGCCGCTCCTCGCGCAGGCGGCGGGGCGGAGCGGCGCCGCCGCCGCCCTCCTCGCCGACGTCGTGGCGGGCAGCCGGATCGTCACGCTCGCGCACGCCGAGCCCGACCAGGGCTACTCCCGCGACGCCGTCCGGACGCGGCTCGTCCGGGAGGCGACCGGCTGGCGCCTCGAGGGCGCCAAGGCCGCGGTCGAGGGCGGCGCCCGGCCGGACGCCTACCTGGTCACCGCCCGCGCCGAGGACCGCGCCGCCCTCGTCCTCGTCGACGCCGCGGCGCCGGGCCTCGCCGTCTCGGCCTACCGGGCGCTCGACGGGCGCGCCCTCGCCGACCTCGCCTTCGAGGCGGTCCGGCTGCCGCCCTGGGCCTTCCTTCCCGTCGCCGGGACGGCCGTCGAGGACGCCCTCGACCGGGGCGCCGTGCTGGCCATGGCGGACGCCGTCGGCGCCATGGCGGTGCTCCTGGAGGACACGCTCGCGCACCTGCGCACGCGCACGCAGTTCGGCCGGCCCCTCGGGTCGTTCCAGGCGCTCCAGCACCGGGCCGTCGACATGGCGATCGCCCTCGAGGAGGCCCGGGCCGTGGTCGAGGCCGCCGCGGAGGCGCAGGCCTGCGACCCCCTCGAGCGCCGCCGCGCCGTCGCGACCGCCAAGGTCGTGGGCGCCCGCGCGGCCCGGCGCATCGCCCGGGAGGCCGTGCAGATGCACGGCGGCATCGGCATCACCGAGGAGTCGCGGGTCAGCCACCTGTTCCGGCGGCTGGTCGTGGCCGAGAGCCTCTACGGCGACGACGATTTCTACCTCGATCGCTTCCGCGCCGCGGGGGAGTTCGCCGGCTCCCCGGCGGCGGAGCCAGCGAGCGCCCCCGCCGGGCGGTGACCCGCGGCCCGCCCGGGACGGCGGGCCCGCGAGGGGCCGGCGGCAGCGCCGCCGACCGAGACAAGAACAGACCGGGAGGACATCATGATCTCGCGCCGCACCCTGCTCGCCGGAGGCGCCGGCACGGCCCTCGCGCTCTCGGCCCGCCCCCGCATCGTCGTCGGCCAGACCAACGAGCCGATCCGGCTCGGGGTGATCACGCCGCTGAGCGGACTGCAGGAGTTCATCGGCTCCTTCGTGCGCAACGGCGCCGAGGTCGCGGCCCAGATGATCAACAAGGCGGGCGGCGTCGACGGCCGCCCGATCGTCCTCGAGGTCCGGGACGAGAAGGCGAACCCGGCCGCCGCCACCACGGTGGCGCGCGAGCTCCTGGGCAACGGCATCACCCTGCAGCTCGGCACGATCTCCTCGACGGTCGCCCTCGCGTACGGGCCGCTGATGCAGGCGGAGAACGGCATCAACCTGACCTGCGGGGCCGGGACCGAGAAGATCAACCACGAGAACTACAACCCGCACGTCTTCCGCATCGGCGACGGCACCTACCGCATGCGGGCGCAGGCCCGCCTGATGGCGGAGCGCTTCCCCGCCGTGACGAGCTGGACCGGCATCATCCCGGACCACGAGTACGGCCGCACCGTGTGGGCGGTCTTCGTGGACGGGCTCCTCGAGTTCTACCCCGCCGTCGCCGGCAAGCCGCCGACCATCATCGACCCGATCATCGTGCCGTACGGCAGCGGCGACTACCGCAACTTCATCACCCAGGCCGTGCGCACCCCCGCCCGGGGCATCGTCAACGCCACCTACGGGGGCGACGCCGCGACCTTCTTCCAGCAGGCCCGGCCCTACGGCCTGTTCCGGGAGCGCGTCCTGATGGATGCGGCGAACGAGTTCATCGTCGCCAACGCCCTGAAGGACCAGGTGCCCAAGCACTGGACCGGCAGCCACTGGTACTACGCCGGCAACTCCTCGGCGCTGAGCCGGGCCTTCGCGGAGGCCTACGCGGCGAGGACCGGCGAGGCGATGCCGATGGGCTGGGCCGGGGAGGCGCAGGCGGCGGTCTCGGCCTACGCGGCCGCCATCGCCAAGGCGCGCTCGACCGAGACCCCGGCGGTGATCGCCGCCCTCAAGGACCTGACCTGGGACACCGTCACGGGGCCGCGCACGATGCGCCGCGAGGACAACCAGGCGGTCAAGGACCTGGAGATGATCCAGCTCGAGCCCGATCCGGGCGCGGCCCGCGGCTTCAAGGTCTCGGACTACGTCCGGGTCGAGGGGGCCGGCGTGATCGAGCCGCCGACGCCCGGGCGCAAGATGAGCCTGCGCGCCCCCGCCTGACCGGCCCGGCGACGAGGGCGCGCGCCCCGCAACCCCGCTCCCCCGGAGGTCTCATGCTCGCCGACTGGCCCTCACTCCTCTTCAACGCGCTCGGCTGGGGCATGGCGACCTTCCTGGTGGCCGCCGGCCTCACGCTGATCTTCGGCATCCTGCACGTGCTGAACTTCTCGCACGGCGGCGTCTTCATGCTCGGCGCCTACGTGGCCTTCACGCTGACGCGCTGGAGCGGCACCGGCGGCCTCGCCTCGTTCCTCGGGGCGAGCCTGCTCGCGGCCCTCGCCACGGGGGTGGTCGGGCTCGCGGTCGACCGGGCGGTGTTCCGGCGCCTCGCGGCGGTCGACGGCGCCTACGTGCTCGTCGCCACCTACGCGCTCCTCCTCGTCTGCAACGGGGTCGCCAAGCTGGTCTGGGGGCTCAACGTGTTCAGCGCGGCGCCCCCCGAGAGCCTCATGACGGTGACGGTCGCGGGCGACGTCGTGATGCCGCACTACGCGCTCTTCGTCATCGGGGCCGGGCTCAGCGTCTATCTCGGCCTCGAATGGCTGCTCAACCGCACGGCGGCGGGACGGATGATCCAGGCGATCGCGGCGGATCCCTGGATGGCGCGCCTCCTCGGCATCGATGTCGGGCTCGTCTACACGGGCACCGTGGTCCTCGGCTTCGCGCTCGCCGGGCTCGCGGGCGGGCTCCTCGTCGCGAACCAGAGCCTGTCGCCCGACCTCGCGGGCATCTTCATCATCCA
This sequence comes from Methylobacterium crusticola, assembly GCF_003574465.1. Classification (GTDB taxonomy): domain Bacteria; phylum Pseudomonadota; class Alphaproteobacteria; order Rhizobiales; family Beijerinckiaceae; genus Methylobacterium; species Methylobacterium crusticola. The sequence goes on along the minus strand of NZ_QOWC01000036.1, from coordinate 29,551 downwards.
GGCCTTCGGGGTGGTGATCGTCGGCGGCATGGGGTCGATCCGGGGCGCCTTCCTGGCCTCGCTCCTGCTCGGCCTCGTCGACAGCTTCGGCAGCGCGCTCCTGCCGAGCATGCCCGGCATCCTCTTCTTCGTGGCCCTCGCCCTCGTGCTCCTCGTCCGGCCGCAGGGCCTCCTCGGCTCGGGGCGGCTCGCATGACCCGGCCCGTCCCCGCCTTCGCGCTCACGCTCGCGGCCCTCGTGGCGCTCGCCCTCGCGCTGCCCTTCCTCGTCAACCGCGGCCTCGTCTTCCTGGCGGGCCTCGTCGCCATCAACGCGGTGCTGGGCCTGTCCTTCAACCTCCTGTTCTCGACGGCCGGGCTCCTCAGCTTCGGGCAGGCCGCCTTCTCGGCGGCGGGCGCCTACGCGGCGGCCCTCCTGCTGCTGCGCCTGCCCGAGGTGCCCTTCCTGGCGGCGCTCGCCGCCTCCGCCCTCGCGGGCGCCGGTCTCGCCGTCGCGATCGGCCTCGTCGCCCTGCGCCGGACGGAGGGCGTCTACTTCGCCGTGCTCACCCTCGCGTTCAGCGAGCTCGTCCACGTCGTGCTCGCCAAGACGAGCCTGTTTGGCCGCAACGACGGCCTCACCGGCATCCCGCGGCCGCGGCTCTCCTACGGGCTCGGGTCGGTCGACCTCGCGGTGGGGGACCGCTACTACGTCCTGGTGATCCTGGTGACGGCCGCGACCGCGGCGGCGCTCTGGTGGGTCACGCGCTCGCGCCTCGGGCGCGCCTTCCGGGCGATCCGCCTCGACGCGATGCGGGCGGCCTACCTCGGCATCGACGTCCGCCGGCGCCGGCTCCAGGCCTTCGCGATCGCGGGGGCGGCCACCGGCCTCGCGGGGGCGCTCGCGGCGCCGCTCACCTCCATCGTCAGCCCCGACCTCGCCCACTGGGGCGAGTCGACGAAGCCGATCCTGTTCACGCTCCTCGGCGGCGCCGGGGTGTTCTGGGGGCCGGCGGTCGGCGCGGTCGTGTACGCCGCCGTCGAGTACGCCACCCGCAGCCTCGCGGGGGCCTCCGACCTGATCACCGGCGCGCTGCTCCTCGCCGTGGTGCTGGCCGTCCCGGGCGGCATCCTGGGCTCCGCCCTGCGCCTCGCGCGCCGGGGCCGGGCCCGGCCGGCCCCCCGCGCCGCCCCGGCGCCCGCCCCCGCCGGAGGCGCGCCGTGACGCCGCCGACCCTCTCGGTCCGGGGCCTGTTCGCGGGCTACGGCCCGGTCATGATCCTGAAGGACGTCGCCCTCACGGTGGCGCCCGGCGAGCGCCACGTCGTCATCGGCCCGAACGGGGCCGGGAAGACCACCCTGTTCCGCGCGCTCTGCGGCGAGGTGCCGGCGAGGGCGGGCCGCATCGTGTTCGAGGGACGCGACGTCACCGGGCTCCCGGGCTTCCGCCGGGTGCGGGCCGGCATCGGCCGCTCGTTCCAGGTCGCCCGCATCTTCGGCGAGATGACGCCCGCCGAGAACGTCGTGGTGGCGCTCGAGGCGGGCGCCGCCGCGCAGGGGCGGGCGCGCCCGAGCCTCCGGGTCGCGCCCGAGCCCGCGCTCGTCGCGCAGGCCGAGGCGATGCTGGCCGATCTCGGGCTCGCCGGGCGCGACGCGGCGCCGGCCGCGATCCTCAGCCACGGCGACAGGAAGCGGCTCGAACTCGCCATGATGCTGTCCCTGCGCCCGCGCCTGCTCCTCCTCGACGAGCCGACCGCCGGCATGGCGTCGGGCGACCGCCGCGCGGCCGTGCGCCTCATCGACCGCATCGTGCGCGAGACCGGGGCGACGCTCCTCCTCACGGAGCACGACATGGAGGTGGTGTTCGGCCTCGGGACCCGGATCAGCGTGCTCCATTACGGCGAGGTGGTGGCCTCGGGCGCGCCAGAGGCCGTGCGGGCGGATCCCTTCGTGCGCGAGATCTACCTCGGCCGCGGGGGCCGCCATGCTTGAGGTCGGCCCGCTCGACGCCTTCTACGGCGACAGCCACGTCCTGCACGGCGTCCGCCTCTCGGTCGGCCCCGGCGAGGGCGTGGCGCTCCTCGGGCGCAACGGCGCCGGCAAGTCGACGCTCCTGAAGGCCCTCCTCGGGGCCGGTCCCCGCGCCACGGGCCCGGTCGCCTTCGAGGGCCGGCCGATCGAGGGCCTGCCGACCCACCGGCGGGCGCGCCTCGGTCTCTCCCTCGTGCCGGAGGACCGCCGCATCTACGGCCACGTCACGGTGGCGGAGAACCTGGCGCTCGCCCGCCACGCCTGCCCGCCGGGGGTCGCGCCGCGCACGCCCGCCGAGGTCGCGGCGCTGTTCCCGCTCCTCGCCCCGCTCCTGTCGCGCGGCGGCGCCCGCCTCTCGGGCGGGCAGCAGCAGATGGTGGCGGTCGGGCGCGGGCTGGTGCCGCGGCCGAAGCTCCTCCTGCTCGACGAGCCCGCCGAGGGCCTGGCACCCCTGATCGTCGAGGACCTGGCGCGGGAGATCGCCCGGGTCCGGCGGGCGGAGGCCCTCTCGCTCCTGGTGACGGAGCAGAACGTCGACTTCGCCCGCGCCTGCACCGACCGCCTCTACCTCATCGATTCCGGCGTCATCGTCTTCTCGGGCGACTGGGCGGCCTACGACGCGAGGCCGGAGCTCGAGACCGACTACCTGGCGCTGTGATCCGCCTCCCGCGACCCGGCGCCGCGCGCGCCGCCCGATTCCCGAGGTACCGGCCATGATCAGGGACATCAGCGGGTGGACGATCCGGCTCGATCCCGAGGAGGTCGCGGCCCGTCGCGCCGGCGGCGTCTGGCGGGGCCGCACCATCGCGGACGACGCGCGGGCCCTCGCCGAGGCCGCCCCCGGCCGCACCTGCGTGCGCGCGGGCGACGAGGCCCTGACGTACGGCGAGGCGCTCGCCCGGGCCGAGCGCCTCGCGGCCGGGCTCTGGCGCCTCGGCCTCAGGCCCGGCGACGTCGTCAGCTTCCAGCTCCCGAACTGGCTCGAGGCGGTCGTCGTCGACCTCGCGGCGGCGCTCCTCGGCCTCGTGGTCAACCCGATCGTGCCGATCTACCGGCACGCCGAGGTCGCGCAGATCCTGGCCGATTGCCGGGCGCGGGCGGTCCTGGTGCCGGAGACCGACCGGGGCTTCGCCTACGGCGCGATGATGCGCGACCTCGCCGCCGGGCTGCCGGACCTCGCGCACGTGGTCGTGCTGCGGGGCACGGGCGGCCTCGCCGGCACCGTCGCGTACGAGGACCTCGCCGCCGAGGACGGGCCCGTGCCCTGGCCGGCCCAGCGCCCCGAGGCGGTGAAGCTCGTCATGTACACCTCCGGCACGACCGGGCGGCCCAAGGGCGTGCTCCACACCCACGAGACCATGCCGCGCTCGCTCCGGTGCTGCGTCGAGCACTGGGGCATCGCGCCCGGGGACGTCGTGCTGATGCCCTCGCCGGTGACGCACATCACCGGGTACGGCTGGGGCCTGGAGATGCCGTTCTACCACGGCCTCGAGGCCGTCCTGATGGAGCGCTGGCAGGCGGACGAGGCGGTGGCCCTGATCGACCGCCACGGCGCGAGCGTCACCGTCGGCGCGACGCCGTTCCTCGCCGAGCTGGTCGAGGCGGGCGAGCGCGCCGGCTCGCGGCTCGCCTCCCTCAAGGTGTTCGCGTGCGGGGGCGCCGCGGTGTCGCCGGGGCTGGTCCGGCGCGCCAACGGCCTCTTCGCCCGGGGCCGGGCCTGCCGGGTCTACGGGTCGACCGAGGCCCCGATGGTGACGCTCGGCTTCGTCGGCCCGGGCAGCGCCGACCTCGCCGCCGACACGGACGGGAGGATCGTCGACTACGCGGTCGCCGTCGTCGACGAGGCGGGCGCCCCGGCGGCGCCGGGCCGCGAGGGCGAGATCCTGGTGAGCGGCGCGTCGCTGTTCGTCGGCTACGCGGACGCCGCCGAGACCCGGGCCGCGTTCACGGCGGACGGCCGCTTCCGCATGGGCGACATCGGCTACCTGACGGGGGAGGGCGCCGTGGTGATCACCGGGCGCAAGAAGGACCTGATCATCCGGGGCGGCGAGAACATCTCCGCCAAGGAGATCGAGGACGCGCTCCACCGGCACCCGGCCGTCCGCGAGGCCGCCGTGGTGGCGATGCCCCATCCCCGCCTCGTCGAGACGGTCTGCGCCTACGTGATCCCGCGGGAGGGCGCCGTCCCGGCGCTCCCGGCGCTGGCCGAGCACCTCGCCCGGCTGGGGCTCGCCCGGCAGAAGGTCCCCGAGCACCTCGAGATCGTCGGGGCGTTTCCGCGCACCGCCTCGGGCAAGATCAGGAAGGACGTCCTGCGCGCGCAGATCGCCGCGCGCCTCGCGGAGCGGTCCGGCGATGCTTGAGGACGGCGCGGCCGACCGGGGGGACGAGGGCGCGCCGCCGGCGCCGCGGCGCAAGCGGCCGAGCTCCCCGCGCCAGATCGAGAAGAACTCGGAGACCCGCCGGCGGATCGTCGAGGCGGCCGGCAAGGTGGTGGGCCGGCACGGCTACGCCGGCGCCTCGATCGCCCGCATCACCGCGGAGGCCGGCGTCGCGCACGGGGCCTTCTACCTGCATTTCGCCAACCGCCAGGCCCTCGTCGACGTGCTCCTGCCCGAGATCGGCGCCGGGATGCTGCGGGCCATCAGCGCGGCGGTGCGCGACTGCCCGTCGCTCGAGGAGATCGAGCGCCGCGGCCTGACCGCCAACTTCGAGTACCTCGCCCGCCACCCCGAACTCGACCGGGTGATGAACGAGGCCGAGCTCTACGCGCCCGATTCGTTCGACCGCTACGTCGGCATGATCCAGGAGCGCTACCGCCGCTCCCTGATGCGCAGCCGCGACCGGGGCGACCTGCGGCCCTTCAGCGACGCCGAGATCGCCACCGTGGCGGCCCTGCTCACCGGCGCGCGCTCCTACCTGCTGCGGCTCTACGCCCGCGAGGGAGCGTCCGGCATGAAGCCGCTCGGGCGCGAGCAGATCGAGATCTACCTCGACGTGTTCCTGAACGGCATCGCGGCGCGGCGGGCCTGACCGGGCACGAGGATGGGAAGCGGGAGGACGGGATGGACGGTTTCGTCGTGACGATGATGGTGGGCGGCGTGCTCGCGGCGGGCCTCGCGGCCGGTCCGGCGGCCGCGGCGCCGGCGCCCGAGGACGCGTTCCTGGGCACCTGGAAGCTCCGCTCGGTCTCGTCGTGGATCGACGGCCGGGAGGTGAACCCGGCCGCCTACGGGGCCCGCCCGACCGGGTTCATCCACTACCTGCCGGGCCGCCGGATGGCGGCGGTGATCGCCTACGGCGGCCGCAGGCCGATGGAGAGCGACCGCCTGAAGGCGACGCTCGAGGCCCGGGCCGAGGCCTACGCGAGCTTCGTCTCCTACGCCGGGACCTACCGGGTCGAGGGCGACCGGGTGATCCACCAGGTCGAGGTCTCGGCCTACCAGAACGACGTCGGCTCGACCCAGGTCCGGTTCTTCCGCCGGGAGGGCGACACGCTGTTCCTGGAGAGCGTCCCGCTGATGCGGGACGGCAAGCCCCAGGTGTACAAGCTGATCTGGGACCGCGTGCCGGAACGGGAGGGCCGCTGAGGCCGGGGCGCCGCCGGGGCCGGCGCCGGGCGATTCGTCAGCGGAAGCCGACGACGCGGCGGTCGCGCTTGCGGTCCGCCGCCGGCTGGTAGGCGATGCGGGCGTGGTGCGTGCAGTAGGGCAGGCCCGTGATCGACCGGTCGCCGCAATAGCGGAATTCCGGCGAGGACGGATCGCCCATGGGCCAGCGGCACATGTACTCGCGCAGCTCCATGATGGTCACGCGCTCGCTTCCGGGCAGGGCGATCTCCGCCGCCGCCGCGACCTTCGCCTGGACGAGCGCCAGGGCCGGGGGCGCCGGCGCCAGCATGGTGGGGGTCTCCACGGCGGCCGGGGCGGGTGCCTCGGCCTCCGGCCGCGGCCGGCGCCCGGCCGGCGCCCCGCCGTCGGCGCCGTTCGCCTTCAGGACGCGGCCGGCCAGCCCGAGGCGATGCACCTTGCCGATGACCGCGTTCCGGGACACGCCGCCGATCTCGGCCGCGATCTGGCTCGCGCTCCGGCCATCGCTCCAGAGCCGCTTGAGGAGTTCGACGCGTTCCTTCGTCCAGCTCGGGCCCGCATCCACCATCGCCGCCTCCGATTTCCCCCACACATCACCCTTGCGAATCGGCACGCGAACGCGAGCGGTCTGCCGTCCGACCGCGCGTACAGTTGAGCCGATCCTGCCTGGTGATCGCCGCCACGGCCAAGCGCTGGCGACGGAGGTGAACCTACAAGACGCGCTAACATCCGCGCAAGAGTCCGGCGTCCCGGGGCGCGCCTTTTCCCCGCGGGGGCGGCCGGTCCGGGACCGGCCCGGCCGCCGGCGGCGCCGGCCCGGCGGCCCCGGGAGTGGGTCCCGGGAAATCCAGAAAAACCCCATTTCGCCAGAGTCTTAGCCGATACGTTCGCGGCCCGCCGCGGCCGGCCCGGGAGCGGTCGGCGCGCCGGGGCGCCGCGGGAACGGAGTTTTCCGAAAAAGCAACCATTAGTTGTATTTCGCGTCGGCTGGCGAGCGTGTCGTCCGTGCCACGCCCGGCCCGGTCCCGGGCCCGCTCGGGACCCGCCCGGGGCCCGCTCCGGACCGGCCGCGGGCCCGCACCGGGCCCGCTCCAAGCCGCCCCGGGAGCCGATTCCGCGGCGCCCGGGCCGGTTCCGCCCGCCCCCGGGCCGCCGGGGCCGGGGCCGCGCCACGTTGCCGGTCCCCGGCGCCGGTCCTATCTTGTCCCGACGGCAGCCTCGAGGGCCGCCCCTGGAGAGCTCATGCGACGACTCCTCGCGTGTATCCTGCCGATGGTGGCGGCGACGCCGACCGGGCTTTCCGCCGAGCCGGGCGGGGTCCACCTCTCGCCCCACCGGGCGGTGTACGACCTGACGCTCTCCGGGAGCGGCGGCACCCGGGCGGTGGAGAGCGCCCGCGGCCGCATCGTGTTCGATTTCACCGGCGACGCCTGCAAGGGATGGGCGCTGCAGTACCGGCAGGTGACCGTGCTGGAGAGCTCCGAGAGCGGGACCCGCACGTCGGACCTGCGCAACACGACCTTCGAGAGCGGCGACGGCCGCAGCTTCCAGTTCCGGACCCAGTCCGACCTGAACGGCAAGGCGACGGCCCCGGTCGACGGCGATGCCGAGCGCGGCGATGCCGGGCTCGACGTGAGCCTGAAGCAGCCCAGGCGCGGGCGGGTGAGCGTGCCGGGCGAGGTGCTGTTCCCGGCCGCCCACATGCGGCGCCTGATCGAGGCGGCGCGCGTCGGCCAGACGACTGTGGCCGTGAAGGTTTTCGACGGGTCGGACGACGGCCGCAAGGTCTACGACACCCTGGCGGTGATCGGGCCACGCCGCGCCGGGCCGGCCCGGGAGGGGGCGGCCCCGGCCGCGGACCCGCCGCTGCGCGAGGGCGTGATGGCGGCCATGCCTCACTGGCCCGTGACGCTGAGCTACTTCTCGACGGGCGAGGGGGAGCGGACCCCGATCTACGTGCTGGCCTTCGACCTCTACGAGAACGGCGTCAGCGGCGCGCTCCGCCTCGATTACGGCGACTTCTCGCTCAAGGGCGACCTCTCCCGCATCGACCTCCAGCCGGAGAGCAAGGATTGCCGGCCCTGAGGCCGGCGCCCGGCGGCACCGGCCGCGCTGCACGGCGGCGGCCCCGGAGCGCGCGCCCGGACCGGCCTCGTGCCGCCGCTCCGTGCCGGCGAGGTCGCTGAACGCCTCGTCGATGAAGATGGGCTCGACCAGGGGAGTCAGCGCCTGCATCATCGCCCGCACCTGCCGGCCGACCCGGGCGTACGTCTCCATGTCGGGCCGCAGCACCACCGCGCCCGGGCAGGCCCGGAGCGCCTGGAACATCGGCCGCGCCGCCTGCGCCCCAAAGGTCCGGGCGATGCCGCAGGCCGTCGACGCGACCCCGCGCCGGCCGCCGCCGACGATGAGCGGACGGCCGCGCAGGGCCGGGCCGTCCCGCGTCCCGACGGCCGCGTAGAAGGCGTCGCCATCGACGTGCGCGATGCGCGGCGGTCGCGCTCCGGGTGCCCGAGGAGCCGCGGGCCTGCGCGGCGCAGCGAACGCGGCAGGGCGGCGGCGGGGGAGCCGCCGCACCGGCGCTCACGCACCGAACTCGCCCGGGTCGGGCGGCCCGAGGCGGCGCCAGGCCAGGGTGATCCGCTCGGGCGGCACGTCGAGGGCGGCCGCGCAGGCGACGAGCAGCTCCTCGTCCGCGACGACGTGGTCGAGGAGGCCGGCGACGAGGTCCGGGCTCTCGGCCGCCTGCCGCAATGCCGCCGGGGACAGGCCGGAGCTCTCCATGAAGCGCATCAGCCGCCCCGGGTCACCGGTGACGAAACCGAAGACGTCGCCGGCCAGCGCCTCTGCGGCGGCCTGGCTCAGCACGCCGCCCCGGGGGCTGCCCCCCTTCGTGGACCCATCGAATTTGCGTTTCATCAACATGTGTCGCTTAACAGTGTTGGGGTTCCGGGCGCCGTCGGCATGGGACGCGGCCCGTTGGAGCCTCGGGGACAGTGAGCCATGAAGAAGACCGTGCTCATCGTCGAGGACAACGAGCTCAACATGAAGCTCTTCAACGACCTGTTGGAGGCTCACGGCTACGCGACCCTCAAGACGGCCAACGGGATCGAGGCGATCGAGCTCGCCCGGCGGCACCACCCCGACCTGATCCTGATGGACATCCAGCTCCCCGAGGTCTCGGGGCTCGAGGTGACCAAATGGCTCAAGGAGGACGACGAGCTCAAGGCGATCCCGGTCATCGCCATCACGGCCTTCGCGATGAAGGGGGACGAGGAGCGGATTCGCGAGGGCGGGTGCGAGGCCTACCTGTCGAAGCCGATCTCGGTCGCGAAGTTCCTGGCGACGGTCCGCACCTACGCCGGCGACGAGCCCCAGAGCTGAGAAAGGCCTGACCTGCCATGTCGGCTCGCGTCCTCATCGTCGATGATCTCTTCCCGAACCTGAAGCTGCTAGAAACCAAGCTGACCGTCGAGTACTTCGACGTCGTGTCGGCGATGAACGGGCCCGACGCCCTCGCGATCTGCGAGAAGGGTCTGTGCGACATCGTGCTCCTCGACGTGATGATGCCAGGGATGGACGGGTTCGAGGTCTGCCGGCGGATCAAGTCGACGCCGACCACGGCCCACCTGCCGGTGGTGATGGTGACGGCCCTCGACCAGCCGAGCGACCGCCTGCGCGGGCTCGATGCCGGCGCCGACGACTTCCTGACGAAGCCCATCGACGATACCGCCCTTCTCGCCCGGGTGCGCAGCCTCGTGCGCCTGAAGGCCATCACGGACGAGCTGCGCAGCCGCGCCATGTCGTCGCGCGTGGGCGATCCCCTGGCGGCGGCGGCGGCCGAGACCGGCCAGAACGCGAACCTGCTGATCGTCGAGGACCGCCGCTCCGCCGCCGACCGGCTGGCGGCGGCCCTCGGGCAGTACCACTGCGTCGAGGTCGAGAACGATCCCCACAAGGCCCTGGTGAAGGCCACGGACGGCGCCTACGACCTCGTGCTGGTCAGCCTCGACCTCGCCGGGTTCGACGGCCTGCGCCTGTGCAGCCAGCTCCGCTCCCTCGACCGCACCCGCACGCTGCCCGTGGTGATGATCGCCGACCCGGGCGACCGCGCCCGGATCATGCGCGGCCTGGACCTCGGCGTGCACGACTACCTGGTCCGCCCCATCGACCGCAACGAGCTGGTGGCGCGGGTGCGCACCCAGGTCCGCCGCCGCCGCTTCGCCCACTCCCTGCGCGAATCGGTCCAGGCCTCGATGGAGCTCGCGGTGACGGACGGGCTCACGGGCCTGCACAATCGCCGCTACCTTGACAGCCACCTCGCCGGCCTGTTCTCCGAGCCGTCCCTGCGCGGGCGCCCGGTCGCGGTGCTGCTCCTCGACATCGACCGCTTCAAGTCCATCAACGACCGCTTCGGGCACGAGGCCGGCGACGAGGTCCTGCGGGACTTCGCCGCCCGCATCCGGGCCCAGACCCGCGGCGTCGACGTCGTGGCCCGCTTCGGCGGCGAGGAGATCGTGATCGTGGTGCCCGACACCCGGCTCGACGGCGCCCGGCAGGTCGCCGAGCGCATCCGCGAGCGGATCGAGGTGGTGCCGTTCCCGATCCACCGCGGCACCTCCACCATCGACGTCACGGTGTCGATCGGCGTGGCCGAGCGCCTGCCCGGCGACGAGACGCCGGGCGACCTCCTCAAGCGCGCCGACACGGCCCTCTACCGGGCCAAGAAGGAGGGGCGCAACCGCGTGGTGGCGGCGGCGGCCTGACCGCGCCGGCCTTCTGCGGCGCAGGGTCGCACGGATTGCCCGCGCACCCGGTCCGTCCGCGCCCGGGCAGCGTCCCGGGAGCGCCAGGGCGTTGATATCTGCGGAATCTTCCGGTCAAGCTCGAAGAGCTTGACAATATAGTGGGGTAGCGGCCCCGCTTAACGTTCGCGAATGCATCGGGTCCACGATTGCTGCATGCTGGCTCAACTGCAGCGCGCACGCTCTGCCGCGCATCGACAAGGATGCCCAGCATGGAACACCAGCCGCTCCGTCAACTCCGCGACATCGCCGACGTCGGGCAGGTTCCGGCCCTGCTCGAAGGACGCCGGGCCCGCCTCGAGCGCTGGGCCGAGATCCTCGAGCGCGAGCCGGGCCGCGCCTTCGTCACCCTGGAGGAGATCGAGTTCGTGCCGCGCCGGATGCGGGCGGCGATCCGGGCCGACAACTCGCCCCTCGCCTTCGCGTACGCGGACCCGCTCCTGCGGGCGAGCGGCCTGCAGGGCGACACCTTCGGGGATGCCCGGAGCTTCTTCGAGCTTAGCACCGGCGAGGCGCACCACCTGCTCTGCTCCTGCGTGAACGGCCGCCACGTCAAGGCCGGGCCAACGGCCCGGCGCCTGCGCCGCCTCGCGGCCCGCCGGCCGGGCCTCTGGCTGGCCTACGGCTGCGCCGCCGGAATCGTCGGCCTCCCGGGCCTGATGTACCTGCTCGCCTGACGGTCCGCCGCGTCCGCGACGCGCACGCCCGCTCACACGAGAAAGGCCGCCCGGGCGGGCGGCCTTTCTAAAATCCGGAGCGGCCGGTCCCGGCGCCGGGGCCCGCTTACTTGATCTTGGATTCCTTGAACTCGACGTGCTTGCGCGCGACCGGGTCGTACTTCTTGAACGACAGCTTGTCGGTCTTGGTGCGGGAGTTCTTCTTGGTGACGTAGAAGTAGCCGGTATCGGCGGTCGACACGAGCTTGATCTTGACGGTGACGGCCTTGGCCATGGCGCGACCTCTTTCGATGCTTGAAGACTGCGCCCGGAGGACCGAAACGCAAAAGGGCCGGGAGGACCCGGCCGAAACGCGGCGCCTTCCTGCCCGATCGCCCCCCGGGCGTCAAGCCCGCCCGGGGACGGGCCGGGCCCGGACCAGGCGCCCGCCCACCACCACGAGGTAGCCGAGGAACAGGGCGGCGAGCGACCAGGCGAAGCCGTGCGGCGAGGCGAGGTCCATGCCGCCGCCGACGACCGGGGGCCCGAGCACGAGCCCGATGTTGTAGAGCACCAGGAAGGCCGCGTTGGCGCCCGCCAGGGCCGCGCCCTCGAAGCGGGCGCCCAGATGCGCGAGCCCCACGGTGTAGAGCGTGCCGGCGACGCCGCCCCAGGCGAGCAGGATGGCCCCGAGCAGGACGGGGTCGTCGGCGCCGAGGGGCAGCGCCAGGGCTCCGAGCGCCCCGAGCGCCGCGGCGGCGAGCAGCACGGCGCGCTTGTCGACCCGGTCGGCGAGGAGGCCGACGGGGATCTGGAACAGCACGTTGCCGAGGGCCGCGACGCTGACGAGGGCGGCGGCCTGCTCGGGGCCGAGGCCGAGGCGCAGGCCGTAGATCGGCAGGATGGCGAAGCCCCCGGTCTCGACCGCCCCGTACACCAGGGCGGCGAGCGTCGCCGAGGGCGCCACCCGCAGGTAGCGCAGGAAGCCGTGGCCGCCCCCGGCCGGGACCTCGGGGGAGAGGCCGCGGGCGAGGACGAGGGGCAGGGCGCCGAGGCAGAACAGGGCGGCCCCGGCCCCGTAGGGCGCCCAGCCCCGCGTACCGAGCAGCCCGAGCAGCCCCGGCCCGATGGCGAAGCCGAGGGCCAGCACGGTGGCGTAGATCCCCATCACGAGGCCGCGGCGCGCGGGCGGGGCCGCCTGGGTGATCCAGAACTCGGAGAGCACGAACAGCACCCCGAGCGCCGCCGAGAACACGAAGCGCAGGGGAAACCACCAGGCGAAGCCGTGGAGCGCCTTGAAGGCGAGGAACGTGACCGCGCCGACCGCGATGGCGCCCAGCAGCAGGGGCATCACCCCGAGCCGCGCGGCCACCCGGGGCACGAACGGCACCACCACGATGCTGGCGACGCCCGCCATGGCGGTGTTGAGACCGATCATGGTGTTGGAGAGCCCCATCCGCTCCATCTCCAGCGAGAGGAGCGGGATCGACAGGCTCAGCCCGATCCCGACCACCGCCACGCAGGCGATGGCGGCCGCGATCGCTGCGGAGCGGGTGCTGTCGAAGGCGGTGGGGTCGCGTGTCATCGTTGGTCCTGGCGGCCCAGCGGGCCGCGTCCTGGCGGCCCGGAGAGCCGCGTCCTGGCGAGCGGGCGGCAAAGAGCGGAAGGCGCGGCGCGGGCGCACGGGGGTGCGAGGCCTCGGCCGTGCGGCCGCGCCCGGGAGCCGACCGCAGGCGCGGGCGCCGGGCCGGCGCCGGCCCTACAGCTCCTCGCGCGTCTGCCGGCCCCGCACCTCGCGGAAGAACGGCACCGGCAGCATCGGGCTGAAGCCGGCGGCGAGGCGGTTCTCCAGCTCGTCGAGGACGATGGCGGTGATCCGGGGCAGGTCGAGGGCGCGGGCGTCCTTGAGGCTGACCCAGGCGAGCTCGGTCAGCTCCGCGTCGGGACCGACGATGCCGGTGGTCTCGGCCGCGACCGCCGCCCGCGTGACCGCGAAGAAGCGGGTGTCGAAGCGCTTGGGGCGCTGCGGCGGGGTGATGGCGCGGGCGATGAACTGGACCGCCTCCAGGTCCGGCATCACGCCGGCCTCCCGGAACGCGGCCCAGGGGCCGTCCGGCGTGGTCTCGGGCGGGCCGTACGCCGTGGTGCCGATCATCAGGCCCGTCTCCTCGTAGGTCTCGCGGATCGACGCGAGGGCGAGGGCGCGGCCGAGGTGGTGGGGCGGGCGGGTGACACGGGTGCTGAGCGCCGCCTCGGCGCGGTCGTTGAGGGCGCCGGCCACCGGCATGTGCCGGTCCGCGAGCTCGATCCGCCCGCCCGGGAAGACGAACAGGCCCGGCATGAACTTGTGGCCCTGGTGGCGCCGGCCCATGAGCACCTTCGGGACGCGTCCGGCGTGGTCGAGGATGATCAGGGTCGCGGCGTTGCGCGGCCGCAGGGCGGCTTTGCGCCGGTCAGGCGCGGTGGAGGCCGGCGCCGTCGCCCGGGCCGCCTCGTGCCCGTCCGCCCTCCGGGTCGTCTCGGCCGTTGCCCTCGCCATCCTGCACCTCCGCGCCCGGGGCCGCCGCGGCCCGCCCGCGGCGTATCGCGGCGAAGCCATGCATGCCAAGCGCGTATTGCAGGCCGACCACCGCTCCCTTGGCGGGCTGGAGCAGCAGGAGGGACATCGCCAGGGCGACCGCCGGCCAGAACGTCATCTGGAACCAGAGCGGCACGTCGTCGAGCCGCATCTCCGTCTCCAGGACCGCGAGGCCGACGACGTGGCCGACCACGAAGATCACCAGGTAGGGCGGCAGGTCGTCGGCGCGGTGGTGATGGAGCTCGGTGCCGCAGGCCTCGCAGGCGTGCCGCACCTTCAGGAAGCGCCCGAACACCCGGCCCTCGCCGCAATGCGGGCAGCGGTTCCGGAAGCCCCGCGCCACGGCGCCGACCCAGGACGGGCCCGGGTCCTCGGGGGCGGCGGGGCCCGCGCCGCGGATCTCGATCACCGGCGCCTCCCCCGGCGCTTGGTCAGGCTGTCGCGGGTCTCAGGGACCGGGCGGCCCCGGCGCGGCCCGCGTGCGGCCGCGGCGCCGGGGGCGCGGGAGCGGCCCTCGGAGAGGAGCTCGAAGCGCAGCGCGCCCGCCACCGGTGCGGCCTCGGCGAGCCTGACGTCGACCCGGTCGCCGAGGCGGAAGCTCTCGCCGCTGCGCTGGCCCACGAGGGCGTGGCGCGCCTCGTCGTAGCGGTAGAAGTCGGCGCCGAGGGTCGAGACCGGCACGAAGCCGTCGGCGCCGGTGTCGTCGAGCCTGATGAACAGGCCCGAGCGCGTCGCGCCCGAGATCTGGCCCGCGAAGGTGGCGCCGACCCGGTCGGCGAGGTGGTGGGCGATGAGGCGGTCGATGGTCTCGCGCTCCGCCGCCATGGCGCGCCGCTCTGCGGCCGAGATCTGCTGGCCGACCTCCGCGAGGGTGCCCCGGTCGGTGCCGGCCGGCAGGCCGTCGGGCCCGAGCCCCAGGGCCCGGATCAGGGCGCGGTGGACGATCAGGTCGGCGTAGCGGCGGATCGGCGAGGTGAAGTGGGCGTAGCGGCGCAGGGCGAGGCCGAAATGGCCGAGGTTGTCGGGGGCGTAGGAGGCCTGGGCCTGCGAGCGCAGCACGACCTCGTTGAGGAAGAGCTGGTGCTCGCCGCCCACCACCAGGCCGAGGATGCGGTTGAACAGGCCCGGGCTGAGGCTCGACTCCTTCGGCAGCTTGATGCCGATCGAGGCCAGCACCTCGCCGAGCGCCCGCATCTTCTCGAGGGAGGGCTCGTCGTGGACGCGGTAGATCAGCGGCTGGCGCGCCGCCTCCAGGGCCTCGGCCGCCGCGACGTTCGCCTGGATCATGAACTCCTCGATCAGCCGGTGCGCGTCGAGGCGCTCGGGCACGACCACCCGGTCGACGCCGCCGTCCGGGCCCAGGATCACCCGGCGCTCGGGCAGGTCGAGGGCGAGGGGGCCGCGGGCGTCCCGGGCCCGGGCGAGCGCCCGGTAGGCGGCCCAGAGGGGGCGCAGCACCGGCTCCGTGAGCGGCGCCGTCACGTCGTCCGGCCGGCCGTCGATCGCGCTCTGGGCCTGCGCGTAGGCGAGTCTCGCGGCCGAGCGCATGGTGACCCGGTGGAAGCTGTGCCGGATCTTGCGCCCGTCGGGGCCGATCACGAGGCGGACCGCGAGCGCCGGCCGCTCCTCGTGCGGGCGCAGGGAGCAGAGGTCGTTCGAGATCCGCTCGGGCAGCATGGGCACGACCCGGTCCGGGAAGTAGACCGAGTTGCCGCGCACCAGCGCCTCGCGGTCGAGGGCGCTGCCCGGGCGCACGTAGGCCGCGACGTCGGCGATCGCGACCGTGACCACGAAGCCGCCCGGGTTGGCGGGGTCGGGGTCGGGCACCGCCATCACGGCGTCGTCGTGGTCCTTGGCGTCCGGGGGATCGATGGTGAGGAGGGGCAGGTCGCGCCAATCCTCGCGCCCGTCGCGGCCGGCCGGCCGCGCGGCCTCCGCCTCCGCCAGGACTTCGCGCGGGAAGACGTGCGGGATGCCGTGGGCGTGCAGGGCGATGAGGCTGACGGCCTTCTCGGAGCCCAGGGTGCCGAGGCGCTCCTTGACCCGCCCCTGCGTCAGGCCGAAGCGGTCCTCGCGCGCGAGGGCGACCGTCACGAGGTCGCCATCCCGGGCGTCGCCCTCCTGGCCGGGCGGGACCGCGATCTCGCGCCCCTGCGCCTTCTTGTCCACCGGGACGATGCGGCCGCCGCCCCCGGCGAGGGCGCGGTAGACGCCGAGGGTCTCGGCCTTCCGGCGGCCGATCACCTTGATGACGCGCCCGACGTAGCGGCCGGGCGCGTCCGGGTCCGGCTCCACCTTCAGGAGGGCGCGGTCGCCGAGGCCCGGGGCCGGGCCGTTCGTCCGCCGCTCGCGCGGCGTCAGCACGGTGATGGCCGGGACGGGGCCCGCCTCCGCGTCCCACTGGGCCGGGCGGGCGGTGAGCTCGCCGTCGCGGTCGCGCCCGTCGATGTCGGCCACGAGGACGGGCGGCAGGCGCCCGGCCCGGCGCAGGCCGGCGCGGTCCTTCTCGACCGTGCCGTCCTCCTGGAGGTCCTTGAGCAGGCGCTTCAGCTCGATCTTGTCGGAGCCCTTGATGCCGAAGGCCTGGGCGATCTCGCGCTTGCCGACCTTGACGGTCGATCCCTCGATGAAGGCCAGCACGGCCTCGCGGCTGGGGAGGGCGCCGTGCGCCGGGGTGGGGTGGTTGCGTTTGGCCAAAAGGACGACTCGGGGAGGGGGGTGCGCAGCGAGCCCCGGCGCCGGTCGGGCGGGGCTCCGCACCCCGATATGGGATGCGGCGCCCCCCGGAGCAACGCCGGGGCCGGACCGGCTCCCCGGCCCGCGCGCGCGCGAAAAAGGGGCCGGATCGCTCCGGCCCCATCCGGCCCATGCAGAAGGGGCCGGATCGCTCCGGCCCCGTCCGGCCCATGCAGAAGGGGCCGGATCGCTCCGGCCCCTCGTCGGCATCGGTCCGATGGTGTGGACCCGCCCCGATCCGGTCTCCGGGAGCGGGGCGGGTCCGCGGATCAGAGCGAGTAGTAGTGCACGAACTCGATCGGGTGCGGCGTCATCTCGTAGCGCATCACCTCGGTCATCTTCAGCTCGATGAACGAGTCGATGAAGTCGTCGTTGAACACGCCGCCGGCCTTGAGGAACTCCCGGTCCGCATCGAGGCTGCTGAGCGCTTCGCGCAGCGAGCCGCAGACCGTCGGGATCTCCTTCAGCTCCGCCGGGGGCAGGTCGTAGAGGTCCTTGTCCATCGCCGCGCCGGGATCGATCTTGTTGGTGATCCCGTCGAGGCCCGCCATCAGCATGGCCGCGAAGGCGAGGTAGGGATTCGCCATCGGGTCGGGGAAGCGGACCTCGACGCGCTTGGCCTTCGGCGAGGTCGTCCACGGGATGCGGCACGAGGCCGAGCGGTTGCGGGCCGAGTAGGCCAGCAGCACCGGCGCCTCGTAACCCGGCACCAGGCGCTTGTAGGAATTGGTCGACGGGTTGGTGAAGGCGTTGAGCGCCTTGGCGTGCTTGATGATGCCGCCGATGTAGTACAGGCACTCCTGGGACAGGTCGGCGTACTTGTTGCCGGCGAAAACCGGCTTGCCGTCCTTCCAGATCGACTGGTGTACGTGCATGCCCGAGCCGTTGTCGCCGTAGACCGGCTTCGGCATGAAGGTGGCCGTCTTGCCGTAGCTCTGGGCGACGTTGTGGATGCAGTACTTGTAGATCTGCATCTGGTCGGCCATCAGCGTCAGCGTGTCGAACTTCATGCCGAGTTCGTGCTGCGCGCTCGCCACCTCGTGGTGGTGCTTCTCGACCTTGACGCCCATGGATTGCATGGCCGCCAGCATCTCGCCGCGCATGTCCTGGGCCGAGTCCTGCGGCGGGACCGGGAAGTAGCCACCCTTGATCTGGACGCGGTGGCCGAGGTTGCCGCCCTCGTACTCGGTCTGGCCGTTGATCGGCAGTTCCACCGAGTCGAGCTTGAAGCCGGTGTTGTACGGATCGGCCGAGAACCGGACGTCGTCGAACACGAAGAACTCGGCCTCGGGGCCGACGAAGATGGTGTCGCCGACGCCGCTCGCCTTCACGAAGGCCTCGGCCTTCTTGGCGATGCCGCGCGGGTCGCGGCCGTAGGGCTCGCCCGTGGCGGGCTCGAGCACGTCGCAGACGATGGACATCGTGGAGGCGGAGAAGAACGGGTCCATGCAGGCCGTCGCCGGATCCGGCATCAGCAGCATGTCCGACTCGTTGATCGCCTTCCAGCCGGCGATCGAGGAGCCGTCGAACATCGTGCCTTCGGCGAAGATGTCCTCGTCGACCAGCGACACGTCGAAGGTGACGTGCTGCCACTTGCCCCGCGGATCGGTGAAGCGGAAATCAACGTACTTGACGTCGTTGTCCTTGATTTCCTTGAGGACTTCCGTCGCGGTCTTAGCCATTCTCGATGGATCCCTTCCTAGCGCGGCCGTCAGGCCGTCAAAAAGCCGCGGTCCCTGCGACGGGCCGCGGTGTTCGTTTTGAAAGCCTCGCAGGTCTCGTGCGGACCCAGATCAGATCGCGTCCGAGCCGGTCTCGCCCGTGCGGATGCGGATCGCTTCCTCGATCGAGGAGACAAAAATCTTCCCGTCGCCGATCCGGCCGGTCTGGGCCGACTTGCGGATCGCGTCCACGGCGCCGTCGACGAGATTGTCGGGCAGCACGATCTCGAGCTTCACCTTGGGCAGGAAGTCCACCACGTACTCGGCCCCGCGGTAGAGCTCGGTGTGGCCCTTCTGCCGGCCGAAGCCCTTGGCCTCGATCACCGTGATGCCCTGGAGGCCGACCTCCTGCAGGGCCTCCTTCACCTCGTCGAGCTTGAAGGGCTTGATGATCGCTTCGATCTTCTTCATGCCGGGCGGGCCTGGTCTGCAACGGTTCCGGCGGCATTCCTAGCATCGTGCCGCGCCGACCGCCACGGGGATTTCCCGGCCAGCGGACTGGATATGCTTATGAATTAGGCAATTGCTGCGCGTTTGTTGCGCATGTGCCGCTCTCAATCCAGGACTCGCGACCGCGATGAGCGGCGAACGAGCACGGCCACCGGGGTTCGCACGATGAACGAGACAGAGCTGCTCACGACCGGGCAGATGCGCCGGGCCGACGCCGCCGCGATCGCCGCCGGCACGGACGGCCTGACCCTGATGCGGCGTGCGGGCGAGGCCGTGGCGGCCCGGGCCCGCGCGCGCCTGGCGGAGGGGAGGTCCGCGGCGGAGGGCGCGCGCGTGCTGGTCCTGTGCGGGCCGGGCAACAACGGCGGCGACGGCTTCGTGGCCGCGCGCGCGCTCGCGGCGGCGGGCCTTTCCGTCGAGGTGGCGCTCCTCGGGGCCCGCGACCGCCTGCGGGGCGATGCGGCCGCCGCCGCGGCGGCCTGGACCGGCCCCGTCGCCGACGCCGCCTCGGCCGACCCCGCCGGCTTCGCCCTCGTGATCGACGCCCTCCTGGGCGCGGGCCTCGCCCGGCCGGTCGAGGGCGCGGCGGCGGCCCTGATCGGGCGCCTCAACGCCTCCGGCGTGCCGGTGCTCGCGGTCGACGTGCCGTCGGGCCTCGACGGCGACGACGGCGCGGTGCGGGGCGTCGCCGTGCGGGCCGCCGAGACCGTGACCTTCGTGCGGCGCAAGGTCGGGCACCGGCTCCTGCCCGGCCGCGGCCTGTGCGGCCCGGTCACGGTGGCGGATATCGGCATCCCGGACGCGATCGTGGCGGCGCTCGGCGTCGCCACCCACGACAACGGCCCGGCGCTCTGGCGCGGCCGGTTCCCGCGCCTCACCGACGAGAGCCACAAGTACACCCGCGGCCACGCCGTGGTGCTGTCGGGCCCCGCCACCCGCACCGGCGCGGCGCGGCTCGCCGCCCGCGGCGCCCTGCGGATCGGCGCCGGCCTCGTCACGGTGTTCTCCCCGACGCCCGCCCTGGCCGAGAACGCCGCCCACCTGACCGCCGTCATGCTCCGGCCCTGCGACGACGCGGACGACCTCGACGACCTCCTGGTGGACGAGCGCCTCAACGCCATCGTGGCCGGGCCCGGCCTCGGCACCGGGCAGCCGACCCGCGACCTCGTGCGGGTCGCCGCCGAGGCCGGGCGCGGGCTCGTCCTCGACGCCGACGCCCTCACGAGCTTCTCGGGCCGGGCCGGCGACCTCGCCGGCGCCCTGAGGGCGGGGCGGCCCGGCGCCGTGCTGACGCCCCACGCGGGCGAGTTCGCGCGCCTGCTCGGGGACGTCGCGGCGGTCCCGGAGGCCGGATCGAAGCTCGAGCGGGCGCGGGCGGCGGCGGCCTTCCTGGGGGCGGTCGTCGTCCTCAAGGGGGCCGACACCGTGATCGCCGCGCCCGACGGCCGGGCGGCCATCAACCACAACGGCACCCCCTGGCTCGGCACCGCCGGCAGCGGCGACGTGCTCTGCGGCGTCGTCGGCGGCCTGCTCGCCCAGGGCATGCCGCCCTTCGAGGCCGCCGCCGCCGCGGTCTGGCTCCACGCCGAGGCCGGCCGCCGTCACGGGCCCGGGCTGATCTCCGAGGACCTGCCGGAGGCGCTGCCGCGGGTGCTCGGGGACTGCCTCGCCGGCGGCCCGTGACGGTCCGCGGGCGGCCCGTGACGGGCCAAGGGCGGCCCCTGGAGCGCGGCCCCCGACGCCCGGCGGGCCCGTCAGGTCACCTCGAACCAGCCCCAGAGCCCGGTGTCGAAGCGCTCGAGCGCGGTGGCGCTGACGAGCCAGCGGCCGGGATTGTCGGCCAGGAACGCGATGCGGGCGGTGCGGCCCTCGAGGAGCTGGAAGGTGTCGAGCCAGTAGGGCTCCCAGCCGTCGTCGAGGGGATGGAGCAGGCGGAAGACGTGCCCGTGCAGGTGCAGGGATTGCGGGAAGGCGGTGCCGTTCATGAGCGCCAGCACCACCGCGGTGCCGCGCTTGACCGTGAACAGGGGCGGGTTGCCGGGGCTGCCGGCCGCGCCGTTGAGGGTCCAGATCCGGGTGGGATCGCCCGTGAAGGTCGGGGCGGCGTCCGGCTTCGCCTTGTCGAAGACGGCCCCGCCGGCGATCGCGACGTCGCGCCGGAAGGCGTTCTGGAGCTTGATCTCGGGCGGCAGCAGCGCGTTCTCGCCGATGGGCGCCACCGGGGGCCGCGCCGCCACGGGTCCGCCCCCTGGCACGATCCGCGCGAGGGGCATGCCCGGGCCGATCAGCGCCACGACGGCGCCCGCCGGGGCGCCCGCCTCCGGCACGTCGAGGAGCAGGTCGTAGCGCGTGCCCGGCGGGAACGGCAGGGTGGCGCGCAGGGGCTCGAAGGTGTCGGTCGGCTGGCCGTCGACGGCCGCCACCCAGGCCTTGAGGCCGTCGAAGCGGATGCGCGTCGCCCGCGCGTTGCAGGCGTTGGCGAGCCTCAGGCGCAGGCGGGTGCCCGGGGCGGCTTCGACGGTCTCCGGGGCCGGGCGGCCGTTGACCGAGAGCGTGTTGCCGAGCCGGCCGGAGCTCGCCGCGAAGGCGACCTGCCCGAAGGCCGCGAGGGTCCCGTCGGGCTCGAGCCGCCAGTCCTGGAGCAGGAGGGGCACCTCCCGGTCCACCACCGGGGCCTTGCGCTCCTCGACGACGAGCATCCCGCACAGGCCCCGCCCGGCGGGCTCGCTCGCGCCGCCGACCACCAGGGGCCGGATCAGCGAGGTGCCGGCATCCGGGGGCGTGAACTCGTACAGGAAGCTCGCGCCCGGGGCGACGGGGGCCTGGGTCACGCCGCCGACCCCGTCCATGGCGTTGCGGTTGCGCACGCCGTGCCAGTGGAGCGAGAGCGGCCGCTCGGTCCGGTTCTCCAGCCGCAGCCGCACGGGCTCGCCGAGGCGGACCCGCAGCACCGGCGGGCTCGCCGTGCCGTCGAAGGCCCAGACCGGCGTCTCCGGCGCCGGCTCGGGCCGCAGGCGCGCCGCCGCGGGCCCGGCCGTGAGGCCGCGGGGCTCGGGCTGGGCCGGGGCAGGGGGCGCCTGCCCGGGGGCGGGCCTTGCCGGCTCGGCCGTCTGGGCCCCGGCGCCGCGCGGCACGAGGAGCGACAGGGCGGCACCGCCCGCGAGGAGCGCGCGGCGCGAAGGCGGCAGGGTCGACGTCATGGCACCTCGCGAGGCCGGGATCTCTGCGTCCGCGCCCGCGGACGGAGGCGGATCCGCCCGCGGACCGGCCGCGGCGCCTTGTAGCCGGGGCGGCGCCCGCGGGCGAGCGGCCGGGCAAAATTCTTGCTGCGCGGGCAATCGACCATGTTATAGAGCCGCGCCCGAGCGCATCGGCGCCCGGGCTGTGCGCGTTCGCGGGCGTGGCGGAATTGGTAGACGCGCTGGATTTAGGTTCCAGTGACGATGAGTCGTGGGGGTTCGAGCCCCTCCGCCCGCACCAGCTCCGCCAGGCCGCACGACGGATTGGGTTCAAGCAGCTTTCGAGCCGGCCCGCTCCCCTGACGGCTCCCGTCGCACGGCGTCCCGACCGGGACGCCGCCCGGGACCGCAGCCGGGCCGGGCCCCACGGTCGAGACGATAGGCGGAATGACGACGATGCAGGTGATCGAGACAAAGTCCGAGGGGCTGAAGCGCGAGTTCCAGGTGGTCCTCCCCGCGACCGAACTCGAGAGCCGGCTCGCCACGGAGCTCGCCGGGATCAAGGACAAGGTGCAGCTCAAGGGGTTCCGGCCCGGCAAGGTGCCGGTCGCCCACCTGCGCAAGGTCTACGGCCGCTCGGTGATGGCCGACGTCGTCCAGAACGCCGTCAACGAGGCCAACCAGAAGATCGTCGAGGAGAACAAGCTCAAGCTCGCCCTCGAGCCCCGGGTCGAGATGCCCGAGGACAAGGCCGAGATCGAGAAGGCGCTCGACGCCAAGGCCGACCTCGCCTTCAAGGTCGCCCTCGAGGTGATGCCGAACTTCGACCTCGTCGATATCTCGGACCTGAGCCTGACGAAGCTCGTCGTCACCCCCTCGGACGAGGAGGTGGGCGAGACCATCACCCGCATGGCGACCGCCAACCGCGCCTTCACCGACCGGCCCGAGGGCACGGCGGCCGAGAGCGGCGACCGGCTGCGCATCAACTTCACGGGGCGCATCGGCGGCGAGCCCTTCGAGGGCGGCACCGGCGAGGACATCAACCTCGACCTCGGCTCGGGCAGCTTCATCCCGGGCTTCGAGGAGCAGCTCGTCGGCGCCCGGGCGGGCGACGAGCGCCGCGTCACGGTGACGTTCCCGGACTCCTACGGGGCCGAGCACCTCGCCGGCAAGGAGGCCGAGTTCGACGTCGTCGTGAAGGCCGTGCAGAGCCCCGGCGAGCTCGTGGTCGACGACGAGCTCGCCAAGACCTTCGGGATGGAATCGCTCGACGCTCTCAAGGACGCCGTGCGCTCCACCATGGGCCGAGAGTTCGAGGCGGCCTCGCGCCAGAAGCTCAAGAAGGGCCTCCTCGACGCCCTCGACGCCCGCTACTCCTTCGATCTGCCCCCGAGCCTCGTCCACCAGGAGTTCGCCGCCGTGTGGGCCCAGGTCGAGGAGGACCTCAAGCGCCGCGGCAAGACCTTCGCGGACGAGGGCACCACCGAGGAGGAGGCCACCGCCGAGTACCGCCGCATCGCCGAGCGCCGCGTGCGCCTCGGCCTGGTGCTTGCGCAGGCCGGGGAGAGCGCCGATATCAAGGTCTCGGACGACGAGGTGAATCAGGCCCTGATCGCCCGGGTCCGGCAGTTCCCGGGCCAGGAGCAGCAGGTCTGGGACTTCTACCGCAAGACCCCCCAGGCGCTGGCCGAGCTCCGGGCGCCGCTGTTCGAGGAGAAGGTGGTTGACCACGTCCTCGGGCAGGTCAAACTGGTCGAGGAGCCCGTCTCCCGGGAGACGCTGTTCGCCGACGAGGATGAGGACGAGGCGGGGACGAAGGCCCCCGCCGAGGCCGCGCCGGCGGGTGAGACCGCCGAGGCTTGATCCCGCTCCGTGGCCCTTGACGGGCGGCGGGTCGGGGCCGCGAGGTATCCGTCGATTCGCCGTCACCCCGGCCGCAGCGGCGCGGCCGGGTCCCGTGCAGCCAAGGGCCACTTGAGATGAGAGATCCCGTCGAGTTCTACAACAGCGCGCTCGTGCCCATGGTGGTCGAGCAGTCGAGCCGCGGCGAGCGCGCCTTCGATATCTACTCGCGCCTGCTGCGCGAGCGCATCATCTTCCTGACCGGCCCGGTCGAGGACTACTCCGCCTCGCTCATCGTGGCGCAGCTGCTGTTCCTCGAGGCCGAGAATCCGAAGAAGGAAATCTCCTTCTACATCAACTCGCCGGGCGGCGTGGTCACCTCCGGCCTGTCGATCTACGACACGATGCAGTTCATCCGCTGCCCGGTCGCGACGCTCTGCGTCGGCCAGGCCGCCTCGATGGGCTCGCTGCTGCTCGCCGCCGGCGAGGCCGGGCACCGCTTCGCCCTGCCCAACGCCCGGATCATGGTCCACCAGCCCTCCGGCGGCTTCCAGGGCCAGGCCACCGACATCCTGATCCACGCCCGCGAGATCGAGGCCCTGAAGCGGCGCCTGAACGAGATCTACGTGAAGCACACCGGGCGCGACTACGACGCCATCGAGCAGGGCCTGGAGCGCGACAACTTCATGACCGCGGACGCGGCCAAGGAGTGGGGCCTGATCGACGAGGTGCTCCAGAAGCGCGCGGAGGCGCCCACCCTCTGAGCGGCGCGGACGCGGCGGGCGATGCGCCGGCCCCGAGGCAGTCGGGGCCGGACAGCCCGCCATGCGGCCATTTGGCGGGAGAGTGTCGCATCCGTGGGATTGATCCTAGGATGGCTGCGTGTTTGCATCGTGATTCTGCGCCGGGGGCCCGGCGCGCGAAGGGCGGTGACTGTTTCTTTAGCCGGGCACCACTATCTAAAAGCGATACGGCTTCGCCCCCGGGGCGGGGCCGGTCGGGGACTTGGAGACCCATATGAGCAAGGCTGGCGGCAACGACTCGAAGAGCACGCTGTACTGCTCGTTCTGCGGCAAGAGCCAGCACGAGGTCCGCAAGCTGATCGCGGGCCCGACCGTCTTCATCTGCGATGAGTGCGTCGAGCTGTGCATGGACATCATTCGCGAGGAGTCGAAATCCTCGCTGGTGAAGTCGCGGGACGGCGTACCGACCCCGAAGGAGATTCGTCGGGTCCTGGACGACTACGTCATCGGGCAGGACTTCGCCAAGAAGGTCCTGTCGGTGGCGGTGCACAACCACTACAAGCGCCTGGCGCATGCGACCAAGCACAACGACGTCGAGCTGGCGAAGTCCAACATCCTGCTGATCGGCCCGACCGGGTCCGGCAAGACGCTGCTGGCCCAGACCCTGGCCCGCATCCTCGACGTCCCGTTCACGATGGCGGATGCCACCACGCTGACCGAGGCCGGCTACGTCGGCGAGGACGTGGAGAACATCATCCTCAAGCTGCTCCAGGCCTCCGACTACAACGTCGAGCGGGCGCAGCGCGGCATCGTCTACATCGACGAGATCGACAAGATCTCGCGCAAGTCCGACAACCCGTCGATCACCCGCGACGTCTCGGGCGAGGGCGTGCAGCAGGCCCTCCTCAAGATCATGGAGGGCACGGTCGCGAGCGTGCCGCCGCAGGGCGGGCGCAAGCACCCGCAGCAGGAGTTCCTGCAGGTCGACACGACCAACATCCTGTTCATCTGCGGCGGCGCCTTCGCGGGCCTGGAGCGGATCATCTCGGCCCGCGGCAAGGGCACGTCGATCGGCTTCGGGGCGAGCGTGCAGGCGCCCGACGACCGGCGCACGGGCGAGATCTTCCGCCACGTCGAGCCCGAGGACCTGCTGAAGTTCGGCCTCATCCCGGAATTCGTCGGCCGCCTGCCCGTGCTGGCGACCCTCGAGGACCTCGACGAGATCGCCCTGAAGCGCATCCTCCAGGAGCCCAAGAACGCCCTCGTCAAGCAGTACCAGCGCCTGTTCGAGATGGAGAACGTCGACCTGACGTTCCAGGAGGAGGCGCTCACCCTGGTCGCCCGCAAGGCCATCGAGCGCAAGACCGGCGCGCGCGGCCTGCGCTCGATCCTCGAGAGCATCCTGCTCGAGACGATGTACGACCTGCCGGGCCTCGAATCCGTCGAGCAGGTGGTCATCGGGCCCGAGGTCGTCGACGGCAAGGCGCGGCCCCTCTACATCCACGGGGACCGCAACAAGGATGCTCCCGCGAGCGTCAGCGCCTGATTGCCGCCCGGAGGCCGCCGCGAAAACGGCGACCTCCGGCGCGACGCTCGTCCCTCGTCGCCCGCGCGACGCCCCCGTCGCAGCGGGGCGCGCCGCCCGCGGGGCGGCGGCGAGGAGACGCGACGACATGGGCAGGCCCCCGCGCGGCATCCCCGCGACGATCTGCTCAGGATGCGGCCGGGGTGGCACGGCGCTTGAAAGCGACGGTTTCCGGAGCCACTTGAGACACAACGCGGCGGCCGCACGCTCACCTGAACGAGGTGCGGTGCCGCGACCCGGCCGCTCCCATTCGTTCTCCGACCCCCGCGGCCCGGTCGGCCCCCTCGTCCCTCCTGCTTCTCCGCGCAAGGGGAGGGACCTGGGTGTCACCAGCAAGGAAGTCATCAGATGACCCAGCCGAAATCGCGCCAGCCCGTCGTGCCCGGCTCCGCCGGAAACTACGCGGTCCTGCCCCTGCGCGACATCGTGGTCTTCCCGCACATGATCGTGCCGCTCTTCGTTGGGCGCGAGAAGTCGATCCGGGCCCTCGAGGAGGCCGTGCGCGCCGACCGCCACATCCTGCTCGCGACCCAGATCAACGCCACCGACGACGATCCGGCCACCGACGCGATCTACACCATCGGCACGCTGGCGAGCGTGCTCCAGCTCCTCAAGCTCCCGGACGGCACCGTGAAGGTGCTGGTCGAGGGCGGCGGCCGCGCCAAGATCCAGCAATTCACCCGCTCGGACGAGTACTACGCCGCCGACGCGGAGGCCCTGCCGAACGACCTTGGCGACCGCATCGAGGCCGAGGCCCTGGCGCGCTCGGTCGTGTCCGAGTTCGAGAACTACGTCAAGCTGAACAAGAAGATCTCGCCCGAGGTGGTCTCGGCGGTGATCCAGATCGACGAGCCCTCCAAGCTCGCCGACACGGTCGCGTCGCACCTTGCGGTCAAGATCTCCGACAAGCAGGCGATCCTCGAGATCCCGACGGTCGCCCAGCGCCTGGAGCGCGTGCTCTCGCTCATGGAGAGCGAGATCTCCGTCCTGCAGGTCGAGAAGCGCATCCGCACCCGCGTCAAGCGGCAGATGGAGAAGACCCAGCGCGAGTACTACCTGAATGAGCAGATGAAGGCCATTCAGAAGGAACTCGGCGACGAGGACGGCCGCGACGAACTGGCCGAGCTCGAGGACAAGATCGAGAAGACCAAGCTGACCAAGGAGGCGCGCGACAAGGCGCTGGCCGAGCTGAAGAAGCTGCGCCAGATGTCGCCGATGTCGGCCGAGGCCACGGTGGTGCGCAACTACCTCGACTGGATGCTCGGCATCCCGTGGGGCAAGCGCTCGAAGATCAAGAAGGACCTGCCGGGCGCGCAGGCCATGCTCGACTCCGACCATTTCGGTCTCGACAAGGTGAAGGAGCGGATCGTCGAGTACCTGGCGGTGCAGCAGCGCGCCAACAAGCTCACGGGCCCGATCCTCTGCCTCGTCGGCCCCCCCGGCGTCGGCAAGACCTCCCTCGGCAAGTCGATCGCCAAGGCCACGGGCCGCGAGTTCGTGCGCATGTCCCTCGGCGGCGTGCGCGACGAGGCCGAGATCCGCGGTCACCGGCGGACCTACATCGGCTCGATGCCCGGCAAGATCGTGCAGTCGATGCGCAAGGCCAAGACCTCGAACCCGCTCATCCTGCTCGACGAGATCGACAAGATGGGCATGGACTTCCGCGGCGATCCCTCCGCGGCGCTCCTCGAGGTGCTCGATCCCGAGCAGAACGCGACCTTCAACGACCACTACCTGGAGGTGGATTACGACCTCTCGCACGTGATGTTCGTGACGACGGCCAACACCCTCAACATCCCTCCGGCCCTGCTCGACCGGATGGAGGTGATCCGCATCGCCGGCTACACCGAGGAGGAGAAGGTCGAGATCGCCCGCAAGCACCTGATGCCGAGCGCGCTCAAGAAGCACGGCCTCGACGGGCGCGAGTGGTCGATCGCGGACGACGGCCTGATGCTGCTGATCCGCCGCTACACCCGCGAGGCGGGCGTGCGGAACCTGGAGCGCGAGATCTCGAACCTGATCCGCAAGGCGGTGAAGGAGATCCTGATCTCGAAGGTGAAGAGCGTGGCCGTCACGGCCGACAACCTCGACACCTTCCTGGGCCCGCCGAAGTTCCGCTACGGCGAGGTCGAGGCGGACGATCAGGTCGGCGTGGTCACGGGCCTGGCCTGGACCGAGGTCGGGGGCGAGCTGCTCACGATCGAGGGCGTCATGATGCCCGGCAAGGGCAAGATGACGGTCACCGGCAACCTTCGCGACGTGATGAAGGAGTCGATCTCCGCGGCGGCGTCCTACGTCCGGTCGCGGGCGGTGGATTTCGGCGTCGAGCCGCCGATGTTCGAGCGCCGGGACATCCACGTCCACGTTCCGGAGGGGGCGACCCCGAAGGACGGGCCCTCGGCGGGCATCGCCATGGCGAGCGCGATCGTCTCGGTCGTCACCGGCATCCCGGTGCGCCGCGACATCGCCATGACGGGCGAGGTGACCCTGCGCGGTCGCGTCCTGCCGATTGGCGGCCTCAAGGAGAAGCTCCTGGCGGCCCTGCGGGGCGGCATCAAGGTCGTGCTGATCCCTGAGGAGAACGCCAAGGACCTGGTCGACATTCCGGCCAGCGTGAAGAACGGGATGGAGATCATCCCGGTCTCGCGGATGGATCAGGTCCTCGAGCGCGCCCTCGTGCGGATGCCCGTGGCGATCGATTGGGACGAGACCCTGCCGACGACCGCGGCCCCGGCGCGGACGGACGACGAGGCCTCGGGGCTCGTGGCGCACTAGCCCCTCTGACCGCTCCCTGCCGGCCCTCGCGAGGGCCGGCGGGACCCGGGCTGCCGCGACGCACAACGAGAGAGGCCCCCGGGTTCCCATGCCCGGGGGCCTCTCTCGTTGCGGGCAGGGTCCGGGATCTCAGGCGCTGCGGCGCCGGCCGAGCCCGCTGCTCTTGGCGAGTTCGGAGCGCTGGGCCGCGTAGTTCGCCGCCACCATCGGGTAGTCGTGCGGCAGGCCCCATTTCTGGCGGTACTGCTCGGGGGTCAGCCCGCGGGTGGCGAGGTGGCGCTTGAGCGACTTGTACTGCCGGCCGTCCTCGAGGCTGATCAGGTAGTCCGGCGTCACCGTGCGCTTGATCGGCATCAGCGGCGTCGGCTTCTCCTGCTCGCCGGCCTCGTTCCCGAGGCCGAGGCGCGCCAGGGACGTGTGCACGGCGCTGATCAGGGCCGGCAGATCGGTCATCGGCACGGAGTTGTTCGAGACGTACGCCGACACGATGTCGGCTGCCCGCTCGATCAAGTCTGTTTCTTGCTCTTGGTCCAACATCTGGTCTCTCCGGTTCACAGAGTGGCAGCCCCATGCGATCCCGCGCCCGGCGCGTCAATAATCGTTTGCCCGAATGCGACAGTTTTACACGAGGGGCACGACCCTTTTCGCACCCGTTACGATGCGGCCTGCGCCCCGGCCCGGCGAGGTCGTCCCATGCGTCTTGGTAATACAGGCCTTGCGCGCCCGTCCAGGGTGCGGCATCGGGCGCCGTCGGTGCGGCCGGGCCGTGCGCGACGCGCCGTCTCCGGTCGCAGCGCCCGTTTGCCCCGTGCCGGATGCCGGCTGACGCCCCGATGAGGCCGAGCGGGGACGGGCCTTCACCCGTCCGTCACGGAATCGTCG
>NZ_KZ984611.1 GCF_003574465.1 Methylobacterium crusticola | reverse complement strand
CGGACCTCGCGGGGCTCGCCCGCGACCTCGCCCGCGCGCGGCCCGCCCCGGCCCGGCCCGCGGCGCCGGGTCCGCTCGCGGACCTCGACGGCCCCCGGTGAGGCGCAGCCCCGCGCTCCCCGCCGGCGGGACCGCCAGGATCCCGTGATGGCGGTCCCGTGGTGGCGAAACCGCCGCGGTCTCGTCACGGTGGCAGCGCGATATTGCCAAGGTTCCGGCCGAGACAGCGAGGATCGACGATTCGCGCCCGGGGACCCCGCGATGCCCAGTCTCACCCGCCGCGCCGCCCTCATCGGCGGCACCGCCCTCGCGGGCGGCCCCTTCCTCGCCGGCACGGTCCGGACCGCGTGGGCGGCCGAGGACGCCGCCGCGCGCCTCGCGCAGCTCGAGCGCCGCGACGGCGGCAGGCTCGGCGTCGAGGTGCGGGACACCGGCACGGGCCGCCGCTTCGGCCACCGGGCCGACGAGCGCTTCCCGCTCTGCAGCACCTTCAAGGCCCTGGCGGCGGCCGCCATCCTGGCCCGGGTCGACCGGGCCGAGGAGAGCCTGGAGCGCCGGATGACCTACGCCCAGGCCGACCTCGACGCCTACGCGCCCGTGACGGGCCGGCACGTCGCGGACGGCATGACGCTCGCCGACATCTGCGCCGCCGCCGTGGTGTGGAGCGACAACACCGCCGGCAACCTGATGCTGCGGGCCCTCGGCGGGCCGGAGGGCGTCACCGCCTTCGCGCGGGCCCACGGCGACACCCTCACGCGCCTCGACCGCACCGAGCCCACCCTCAACACGGCGATCCCGGGCGACCCGCGCGACACCACCACCCCGGCCGCCATGCTGGGCCTCCTCGAGGCGGTCCTCCTCGGCGAGGCCCTGTCGCCCGCCTCGCGCGCCCGCCTCGCCGGCTGGATGACCGAGAGCCCGACCGGCGCCAAGCGCCTGCGCGCCGGCGTCCCGGCGGACTGGCAGGTCGCCGACAAGACCGGCACGGGCGAGAACGGCACCGCCAACGTGGTGGCCCTGGTGCGCCGCCCGGGCGGTGCGCCGCTGCTGGCGAGCGTGTATCTCACCGGGTCGCCGGCCGAGCCCGACGCGCGCAACGCCCTGCACGCCGAGGTCGGCCGGCTGATCGCCCGGACGTTTCCGGGCGCCTGAGCGCCGCGGCCCGCCATGTCGAAGACCACCCGCGCCACCCTCGCGCTGAGCCGCGCCGGCGTGCCCCACAGCGTCCACGCCTACGCGTACGACCCGGACGCCGCCCGCATCGGGCTGCAGGCCGCCGAGGCCCTCGGGGTGCCGCCGGAGCGGGTGCTCAAGACCCTGATGGCCCAGGCGGACGCGAGACCGGTCTGCGTGCTGGTGCCCTCGGACCGGGAGGTGTCGCTCAAGAAGCTCGCGGCGGCCTTCGGGGCGAAATCCGCCGCGATGATGCGCCCGGCCGAGGCCGAGCGGCTGACCGGGTACCACGTCGGCGGCATCAGCCCGCTCGGGCAGAAGCGGGCCGTGCCGACCCTCGTCGACGCCGCCGCCCTCGGGCACGCCCGCGTCTTCGTCAACGGCGGCCAGCGGGGCCTCCAGGTGCAGCTCGCGCCCGGCGACCTCGTGGCCCTGCTCGGCGCCCGCACCGAGTCCGTGACCTGAGCCCCGCAACGCTCCGTTAACCACGACCCCGCAAGGCTCCCGGGGCGGCGCACCCGGAATGCGGCCGGCGCACGGGAGTGACGGAGCGATGCGGCACGGCGGGAGGCTCGTCGGGAGCCTGGTGGGGCTCGCCCTCGCGGGCACGGCGCTCGCCGCCGACCTGCCCGGCCCGGGCCACGAATCCGGCATCCGCTACTTCCCCCGCGGGGACGGCGACGTCGCGCGCCGCGGAGCCCCGCCCTGGGGCGGCGCGGCCTGCCCGCCGGGCCGGCCCCTCGTGCCGACGAACGGCCCCCTGGACCCGACCTACGTCGGCTCGCCCTACGGCCTCGGCAAGCCGAGCTACTACGGCTTCCCGCCGCCCCTCGGCGTCGACGACCCCTACGGCCGGCGGCTGCGCGCCTGCCCCTGAACCGGCCCCCCGACGGCGCCCGGGAGCCGCGTCCGGGACCGGCGCGGCGCCGGGTCACTCGGCCGGAGGCCGGGCGCTCTCGCGGAACGGGTGGGCCGGGTAGGTGCCGATGATCCGGAACGCGCTCGAGAAGTAGGTCAGCTCGTCGAGGGCCCGGCGCAGGGACGGCTCGTCGGGGTGGCCGTCGACCTCGGCGTAGAACTGGGTCGCGGTGAACTGGCCCTCGACCATGTAGCTCTCGAGCTTCGTCATGTTGACGCCGTTGGTGGCGAAGCCGCCGAGGGCCTTGTAGAGCGCGGCCGGGATGTTGCGCACCCGGAACACGAAGCTCGTCACGGCCGGCCCCGCCTCGGGCGGCGGCGGGGCGGGCCGGCGGGCCAGCACCACGAACCGGGTGGTGTTGTGGGCCTCGTCCTCGACGTCCGCCTCCAGGATCTCGAGGCCGTAGATCTCGCCCGCCAGGCGCGGCGACAGCGAGGCGCGGGTCGGGTCGCCCGCCTCCGCCACCTGGCGGGCGGCGCCCGCGGTGTCGGACGCCACCACGGCCTTGAGGCCGAGGCGCCGGATGACCTTGCGGCACTGGCCCAGGGCGTGGATGTGGCTGTGCACGCTGCGGATCGCCGCGAGGGGCGTGCCGGGCAGCGCCATGAGCTGGAAGTGGATCGGCAGGAACTGCTCGCCCACGATGTGGAGGCCCGAGGCCGGCAGCAGGTGGTGGATGTCGGCGACGCGGCCCGCGATGGAGTTCTCGATCGGGATCATGCCGAGGTCGGCGCTGCCGTCGGAGACCGCCGTCAGGGCGTCCTCGAAGGTGGCGCAGGGCAGCGGCGTCGCGTCGGGATAGGCCTCCGCGCACATGATGTGCGAGTTGGCCCCGGGCTCGCCCTGGTAGGAGATGATCTGGCTCATGGGATCGACAGGCTTCCGAGACGGGTCAGTTCAGGCGCCGGGCCGCCAGGATGGCGCGGGCGCGCGCGAGGTCGTGGGGCGTGTCGACGCCCAGCGGCACGTCGTCCACCACCACGGCGTCGATGCGCATCCCGGCCTCGAGGGCGCGGAGCTGCTCCAGCCTCTCGCGCTGCTCCAGGGGGCTCTGGGGCAGGGCGACGAAGCGGGCGAGCGCGCGCCGGCGATACGCGTAGAGGCCGATGTGGTGGTGGAGCGGCCCCTCGCCCCAGGGCGCGGTCGCCCGGGTGAAGTAGAGCGCGCGCAGGCGCCGCGGGCCCACCGCCGTGCCGACGAGCTTGACGACGCTCGGCGCCGTGCGCTCGTCCTCCCGGGTGATGACGGCGCAGAGCGTCGCGATGTCCACCGCCCGGTCGGCGAGCGGCGTCACCGCCGCGGCGATGGCCGCGGGGTCGATGGTCGGCAGGTCGCCCTGGACGTTGACCACCACGTCGTGACGCCCCTCCGGGTCGATCACCGCCAAGGCCTCCGCCAGGCGGTCGGACCCCGAGGGGTGGTCGGGCCGGGTCATCACCGCGAGCCCGCCTACGGCCTCGACCGCAGCCACGATGGCGGGCGTGTCGGTGCAGACCACCACCGGCCCGATGCCGGCCTCGATCGCCCGGCGCCAGACGTGCACGATCATCGGCTCGCCGGCGATGTCGGCCAGCGGCTTCTCGGGCAGCCGCGTGGCGGCGAGGCGGGCGGGAATCAGGACGAGCGGATCGGACATGGCGGATCGTTGGGGGCCGGCGAAGCCGGGGCTCTTACCAGCGGCCGTGGCGCTTGTCATGGCGCGGCCGTCGTGGCGGCCGTCTCGGCCTCCGTCGTGGCGCGCCGGGCCGCGGCCCGCGGGGGAGACGCGGGGACCCCGGGCCGTTCCCGGTCGGCGTGCTGCGACCAACGGACAGCGTTTAGAGCCATTGTCAACGGCGTTGCAGAACGGCTAAGCACCCCCCGACGTTCCTGAGCGGCGCGGCGTCCCCGACGCGCCGCGTCCTGTCGCCACCCGCCCCAGAGGCCCTGCTCATCGGAGCACCGGAGCTGCCGAGTATGGATTCCTTCGAGCTTAACAAGGTCGCCGGCGCGGTGCTCGGCGCATTGCTGTTCGCGATGGGCACGGGGTTCCTGGCCGAGCTGATCTACAAGCCGAAGCCGGCGGGTGACCGCGGCTACGCGCTGCCGGCCGCCCAGGAGGCGGCCGCGGGCGGCGGCGCGCCCGAGGCCGCCAAGGACGAGCCCCTGCCGGTGCGGCTCGCCAGCGCCGACGCCGCCAAGGGCCAGTCGGCGGCCAAGAAGTGCCAGGCCTGCCACAGCTTCGAGAAGGGCGGCCCGAACAAGGTCGGCCCGGACCTCTGGGGCGTCGTCGGGCGGGCGAAGGGCAGCCACGAGGGCTTCAACTACTCCGCCGCCATGAAGGCGAAGGGCGGCGAGTGGAGCTACGAGGACCTCGACCACTTCATCCACGGCCCCAAGGCCTTCGTGGCGGGCACCATCATGGCCTTCGCGGGCGTGCCCTCCGGCCAGGAGCGGGCCGACATCCTGGCCTACCTCAAGGGCCTCTCGGACAAGCCGGTCGACTTCCCCAAGCCCTGAGGCCCGGGGCCCAGGTCCCGAGACCCGGGTCCTGAGGACCGCGCCCCGAGGGGCCGGCCCCGGACGGTCCACCGCTCGACCCGCGGCGCGGCGGCGATCGCCGTGCGGCAGGGATCGCGGCGCGAGAAGAATCGAAGTGCGGACCCGGAGCGTTCGGCGCGCCGGCCTCTCCCGTTCGGGGGCATCCGACCGCGGGCGCCGGTCGCGCGCGGGGGGCCTTGCGCCCTGCGCGGACGCGCCCCGGTTGGCGCTGCGGCGGCTTGCGACCTACAACGGGAGCGACGCGCCCACGCCCGGCCCGCGCCGGCCCTTCCGGAGGACACCCCCCGCGTGATCGCACGCAACGCCGCCGCCCTCGCCCTCCTGTGCCTCGCCGCCGTGCCCGCCTGGGCGCAGGACGGCGCCTGGCGCCACGGCCTCTCGCTCCTCGGCACGCCCAAATACCCGGCGGACTTCACCCACTTCGACTACGCCGACCCGGGCGCCCCGAAGGGCGGCCTGCTGCGGATCGGCACGCAGGGGTCCTACGACAACTTCAACCTCGTGGTGTCCGGGGTGAAGGGCGACCTCGAGGGCCAGATCCCGCTGATCTACGACACGCTGATGACGGAGGCGGGCGACGAGCCCTTCACCTCCTACGGCCTCCTCGCCGAGGGGGTGCAGCTCGCCGACGACCTCGGCAGCGTCACCTACCGGCTGCGCCCGCAGGCGCGCTGGCACGACGGCGAGCCCCTCACGGCGGACGACGTGGTGTTCTCCTTCGCGCTGCTGAAGGCGAACAGCCCGCAATACGCCTTCTACTACCAGAACGTGAGCAAGGCCGAGGCGACCGGCCCGCGCGAGGTGCGCTTCACCTTCTCGGAGACCGGCAACCGCGAGCTGCCCCAGATCGTCGGCCAGCTGCCGGTGCTGCCCCGGCACTGGTGGCAGGGCCGCGACGCGCAGGGCCGCCCCCGCAACCCGACCGAGACGACCCTCGAGATCCCGCTCGGCTCCGGCCCCTACCGCCTCGCCCGCTTCGAGGCCGGCCGCTCCGTCGCCTACGAGCGGGTGCCCGACTACTGGGGCCGCGACATCCCGGTGAACAAGGGGCGCTACAACTTCGACACCGTCCGGGACGAGTATTTTCGCGATGCCACGGTGCTGATCGAGGCCTTCAAGGCCGACCAGTTCGACTGGCGCTCGGAGAACATCGCCCGCAACTGGGCCACCGCCTACGACGGCTTCCCGGCGGTCCGGGAGGGCCGGATCGTCAAGGAGGAGTTCCCGCAGCGCGGGCTCGGCCTCATGCAGGCCTTCACCTTCAACCTGCGCCGGCCGAAATTCGCCGACGAGCGGGTGCGCCGGGCCTTCAACCTCGCCTTCGACTTCGAGGAGATGAACCGCACCCTGTTCTACGGCCTCTACCGGCGGGTCGATTCCTACTTCTTCGGCACCGAGCTCGCCTCCTCGGGCCTGCCCGAGGGGCCGGAGCGGGAGATCCTGGAGAGCGTGCGCGACAAGGTGCCGGCGAGCGTGTTCACCACGCCCTACCGGAACCCCGTCAACGGCAGCGCCGAGGCCCTGCGCGCCAACCTGCGGGAGGCGGTGCGCCTGCTCCAGGAGGCGGGCTACGAGATCCGCGGCGGCCAGATGGTCGAGAAGGCCACGGGCCAGCCCCTCACGGTGGAGTTCCTCGGCTACGACAACTCCGCCGAGCGGGTGGTGCTGCCCTACCGCGCCCAGCTCGAGCGCGTCGGCATCAAGGTCTCCCTGCGCCTCGTCGACCCGGCCCAGTACCAGAACCTGGTGCGCAGCTTCGACTTCGACGCGCTCGCGCTGAACTCCTGGGCCGAGTCGCTCTCCCCGGGCAACGAGCAGCGCGACTTCTGGGGCTCGGCCGCCGCCGACCGGCCGGGCTCGCGCAACATCGCGGGCATCAAGGACGCGGGGATCGACGCGCTGATCGACCGGGTGATCTTCGCCACCGACCGGCCCGGGCTCGTGGCGGCGACCCGGGCGCTCGACCGGGTCCTCCTCGCCCACGACTACGTCGTGCCGCAATGGGCCTCCGACGTGACCCGCACCCTGCGCTGGAACCGCTTCGCCCACCCGGCCACGCTGCCGCGCTACGGCGGCTCGGGCTTCCCGACGACGTGGTGGTACGACGCCGCGCTCGCGGCCAGGACCGGGGTGGCGCGATGATCGACCGCCGGGGCCTGCTCGCCGGCGGCGGGGCCGCCCTCCTGGCCGGGGCTGCCGTCCCGGCCGGCAGCCGGCCGGCCCGGGCCGCGGAGGCGGAGCGCCACGGCCTCTCGAGCTTCGGCGACCTCAAGTACCCGGCGGGATTCCCCCGCTTCGACTACGTCGAGCCGCTGGCGCCCCGGGGCGGCACCTTCTCGACGCAGATCACCTCGACGGCCGGCAACCAGGCCTTCGAGACCTTCAACACCCTCAACATCTACGTGCTGAGGGGCGACGGCGCCGCCGGCATGGACCTGACCTTCGACAGCCTGATGGTCCGGGCGCTCGACGAGCCCGACAGCCTCTACGGCCTCGTCGCCCGCTCCGTCGCGGCGAGCGAGGACGGCCTCACCTACCGCTTCGCCCTGCGCCCCCAGGCCCGCTTCCACGACGGCGCGCGCCTGACCGCCCGGGACGTCGCCTTCTCGATCGAGACCCTCAAGCACAAGGGGCACCCGCGCATCGCCCAGGTGCTGCGCGACGTGGCGGGGGCGCGCGCCGACGGCGAGGGCACGGTCGTGGTCACGTTCGCGCCGGGCCGCAGCCGCGACCTGCCGCTGATCGTCGCCGAGCTGCCGATCTTCTCGGCGGCCTACTACGCCGGCCGCGACTTCGAGGCCTCGACCCTCGAGGCGCCCCTCGGGTCCGGCCCCTACCAGGTCGCGCGCTTCGAGGTCGGCCGCTTCATCGCCTTCGAGCGCGTGCGCGACTACTGGGGCGCCGAGCTTCCGGTGAACGTCG
The DNA here is from genome assembly GCF_003574465.1 of Methylobacterium crusticola. GTDB lineage: Bacteria > Pseudomonadota > Alphaproteobacteria > Rhizobiales > Beijerinckiaceae > Methylobacterium > Methylobacterium crusticola. Next base: position 40,405 of record NZ_KZ984611.1, on the reverse strand, counting down.
GCCAGAACAACTTCGACGAGATCCGGTACGAGTATTTTCGCGACCGCGACGTCGCGTTCGAGGCCTTCAAGGCCGGCACCTTCACCTGGCGGGAGGAGTTCACCGCCCGGGTCTGGGCCACCGGGTACGACTTCCCGGCGGCGCAGGAGGGCCGCGTCAAGCGCGAGACCGTGCCGGACGCCACGCCCTCGGGCACCCAGGGCTGGTGGTTCAACACGCGCCGGCCCGTGTTCCGCGATCCCCGCATCCGCGAGGCGATCGGGCTCGCCTTCGACTTCGAGTGGAGCAACCAGAACCTGATGTACGGCGCCTACGCGCGCACGGCCTCGTTCTTCGAGAACTCGGACCTGAAGGCGCAGGGCCTGCCCTCGCCCGAGGAGGCGGCCCTGCTCGAGCCCTGGCGGGGGCGGGTGCCGGACGAGGTCTTCGGCGAGCCGTGGGCGCCGCCGCGCTCGGACGGCTCGGGCCAGGACCGGGCGCTGCTGCGCCGGGCCGACACGCTGCTGCGGCAGGCCGGCTGCACCCGCGAGGGCGGCCAGATGAAGCTGCCGGACGGCCAGCCGCTCGCCTTCGAGTTCCTCGACTCGAGCCCGGTCTTCCAGCCGCTGGTGCAGCCCTTCATCAAGAACCTCGGCCTGCTCGGCATCCGGGCGAGCTCGCGCCTCGTCGACGCCGCCCAGTACCAATCCCGGCTCAAGGATTTCGACTTCGACGTGGTGTCCTCCCGCTTCGGCGGCTCGGTGACGCCCGGCGCCTCCCTGCGGGAGGTCTACGGCGGCCGCAGCGCCGGGACGCCGGGCTCCCAGAACCTCGCCGGCATCGGCGACCCGGCCGCCGACGCGATGCTCGACCGCATCGCCGACGCGGGCACGCGGGCCGAGCTCACCACCGCCTGCCGGGCCCTCGACCGGGTGCTGCGCGCCGGCCGCTACTGGGTGCCGATGTGGTACGGCGCCTCCCACCGCCTGGCGGTCTGGGACGTGTACGGCCGCCCGCCCGCGCTGCCGCGCTACGGGCTCGGCGCGCCCGCGATCTGGTGGCACGATGCCGGGAAGGCGCGGCGGATCGGACGGAGCTGAGCATGGCCGCCTACATCCTGCGCCGCCTGCTCCTGATGATCCCGACGATCCTCGGCATCATGCTGGTCTCGTTCGTGATCGTGCAGTTCGCCCCCGGCGGGCCGGTGGAGCGGGTGCTCGCCCAGCTCCAGGGCCAGAACACCGCGATGTCGCGGGTGACGGGCGGGGGCGGAGACCTCGGCGGGCGGGCGGCGGCGCCGTCCGGCGGCGAGTCGAGCTCCCGCTACCGCGGCGCGCAGGGGCTCGACCCCGCCTTCATCCGGCGCCTCGAGGAGCAGTACGGCTTCGACAAGCCGGCGCCCGAGCGCTTCGCCAAGATGCTGTGGGACTACGCCCGCTTCGATTTCGGCAAGAGCTACTTCCGCGACGTCTCGGTGATCCAGCTCATCCGCGAGAAGCTGCCGGTCTCGGTCACGCTCGGCCTCTGGATGACGCTGATCTCCTACGCGATCTCGATCCCCCTCGGCATCCGCAAGGCGGTGCGGGACGGCTCGCCCTTCGACATCTGGACCTCCGGCGTGGTCATCGTCGGCTACGCGATCCCGGGCTTCCTGTTCGCGATCCTGCTGATCGTGCTCCTCTCCGGGGGCTCGTTCTTCCAGATCTTCCCCCTGCGCGGCCTGACGAGCGAGGGCTGGGCGCAGTTCTCGCCGATCCACAAGGTCACGGACTACGTCTGGCACATCACGCTGCCGATCACCGCCATGGCGATCGGCGCCTTCGCGACCGCGACGCTGCTCACCAAGAACTCGTTCCTGGACGAGATCCGCAAGCAGTACGTGATCACCGCCCGCATGAAGGGCCTGTCCGAGCGCCAGGTGCTCTACGGCCACGTCTTCCGCAACGCCATGCTGATCGTGGTGGCGGGCTTCCCCGGCGCCTTCATCTCGGCGTTCTTCGCCGGCTCGCTCCTCATCGAGACCATCTTCTCCCTCGACGGCCTCGGCCTCCTGTCCTTCGAGTCGATCGTCAACCGCGACTACCCGGTGGTGTTCGCCAACCTCTACATCTTCTCGCTGCTCGGGCTCGTGGTGAACCTTCTCTCCGACCTGACCTACAGCTGGATCGACCCGCGGATCGATTTCGAGACGCGGGCGGTGTGAGGCCAACGCGCCGGGTCTGCCGGGGGGCGCGGCGCCGCGCTCTCCGGCCCGGATCGGGGCCCTGGCATGGATACTGCGTGCTCTCGTGCGCGTTCCACCCCGCGTGGACCACCCCGGTGGCCCGGGCCCGCGGGTCTCCGGGCGCCCCGCACTCAAGGAAGCGCGATGCCGCGTCTGTTCGCCTGCCTGCTCGCGGGCCTCGTCCTGTCCTCACCCCTGGCGTCGATCCCGGCCGCGGCCCAGACCCTGCGCTTCGGCCTGATGGAGGATCCGGACGCCCTCGACCCCACCCTGTCGCGCACCTTCACGGGCCGCATGGTGTTCGCGGCGCTCTGCGACAAGCTCGTGGAGATCGGGCCCGACCTGAAGCCCGTGCCGCAGCTCGCCACGTCCTGGACGCTCTCGGAGGACGGCAAGGCGCTCACCATGCGGCTGCGGCCGGGCGTGCGCTTCCACGACGGCGAGCTCCTGAACGCCGCGGCGGCCAAGTACTCGATCGAGCGGCACCTGAAGATGCCGGGCTCGCAGCGCCGGGGCGAGATCTCGCCCGTCGACGGCGTCGAGGCCGTGGACGACCTGACCATCCGGATCAACCTGAAGACGCCGTTCGCCCCCCTGCTCGCGCAGTTCACCGATCGCGCCGGCATGATGGTGTCGCCCAAGGCCGCGGAGAGGCTCGGCGACAGGTTCGCCACCGCGCCGGTCTGCGCCGGGCCCTACCGGTTCGTCGAGCGGGTGCCCCAGGACCGCATCGTGGTCGAGCGCTTCGACGATTACTGGAACAGGGACGCGGTCCAGATCAGGCGCATCGAGTTCCGGCCGATTCCCGACGCGACGGTGCGGCTCACCAACCTGCGGGCCGGGCAGCTCGACCTGATCGAGCGCCTCGCGCCCACCGACCTGCCCCAGGTCACGCGGGACGCCAAGCTCAAGGTCGGCTCGGCCTACGAGCTCGGCTTCCAGGGCGTGGTGTTCAACACGGCCCGGGAGGGCTCGGCCGTCGCCGACCCGCGGGTGCGGGCCGCCTTCGACGCCGCCATCGACCGCAACGCCATCACGCAGGTCGTCTACAACGGCGAGTTCCTGGCCGGGAACCAGTGGGTCTCGCCCCGGAACCCGAACTACGTCGCCGAGCACCCGATCCCCAAGCGCGACGTCGCCAAGGCGAAGGCGCTCCTCAAGGAGGCCGGGATCGAGAAGCCGGCCATCACCCTGATGGTCTACGCCAACAGCGACGCCCCGCAGGTGGGCCAGGTGATCCAGGCCATGACCAAGGAGGCGGGCTTCGACATCCGCATCCAGGCCACCGACTTCACCACCTCCCTCGACCTCGCCGACAAGGGCAGCTTCGAGGCCTACCTCTACAACTGGAGCGGCCGGCCCGACCCGGACGGCAACACCTACAGCTTCCTCGCTTGCAAGATGCCGCTGAACTACGCGCGCTACTGCGACGCCGAGGCCGATTCGGCGATGAACGCCGAGCGCCTGACCACCGACGCGGGCCAGCGCAAGGCGGCCTGGAAGCGCCTCGCCGACCGGGTGCTCACCGACAAGCCGCTCGTCTACCTCACCCACCGCAAGCTGCTCTGGGCCTACACCCCGAAGCTCACCGGCTTCGGCGAGTACCCGGACGGGCTCGTGCGCTTCACGGGCCTGCGGCTCGACTGAGCGGGCGGACCGGCGCGGGGCCGCCGGAATGCCCGCCGCGATCGCTCCGGCCCCCGCGGCGCTCCGCGCGCCCGGATGCCCGGGGCAGCGGCCCGGGTGCCCAGGGCGCCGGCCCGGGTGCCCGCCGCATCGGCGCCGTCCGGGGCAACGCCCGACAGGCGCGGGCCGGTCCGGCGCCGGCGCGTCCCGGGGACTGGATCGGAGGACGGCCTGATGCTGCGCTTCCTCGCCCGGCGCCTCGCCCTGGCGCTGCCCACGCTGGTCATCGCCTCGATGATCATCTTCGCGCTCCAGCAGCTCCTGCCGGGCGACACCGCGACCGCGCTCTCTGGCGAGGAGCGCGACCCGCAGGTGATCGCCTTCATCCGGGCGAAGTACCACCTCGACCGGCCGCTCCCGGTCCGCTACGCCTACTGGGCCGACGGGGTGCTGCGGGGCGACCTCGGCGAGTCGATCCGGCTCCAGAAGCCGGTGATCGAGCTCGTGCGCGAGAAGCTGCCGGTGACCCTCGAGCTCGCCTGCTTGGCGATGCTGGTGGCCCTCGCGATCGGGGTCCCGATGGGCATCGTCTCGGCGGTGCGGCCCGGCACCTGGATCGACGGGCTCGCCAACGGGATCGCGCTCTGGGGCCTGTCGGTGCCGAACTTCTGGCTCGGCATCCTGATGATCCTGCTGTTCTCGGTCCAGCTCGGCTGGCTGCCGGCCTCCGGCTACGTGCCGCCGGGCGAGAGCCTGGCCGACAACCTGAGGGGGATGGCGATGCCGGCCTTCGTGCTCGGCAACGCCATCGCGGCCGTGATGATGCGCCACACCCGGGCGGCGATGCTCGGCGTGCTCGGGAGCGACTACGTCCGCACCGCGCGGGCCAAGGGCGTGCCGGCCGCCCGGGTGGTCCTGCGCCACGCCCTGCCCAACGCCGCGATCCCGATCATCACCCTGGCGGCCCTCGAGTTCGGCCAGCTCCTGTCCGGCGCCGTGCTGACGGAGCAGGTCTTCTCCGTGCCGGGCTTCGGCAAGCTGATGGTGGACGCCGTGTTCAACCGCGACTTCGCGACCGTGCAGGGCGTCGTGATCTGCACCGCCGCGACCTACATCCTCCTCAACCTCGGCGCCGACCTGCTCTCGGCGCTCGTCAACCCGAAGCTGCGGCGGGCATGAGCGGGGCGGAGATCGGCACGACGGGCCGGGCGGCGGCTCCGCCGGAGGCCGCCCCGCGGCGCGAGCCCGGCGGGGCCGGGGCGTTCTGGCGCCGCCTGCGCGGGCGCCGCGGCGCGCTCCTCGGCCTCGCCATCGTGGCGGCGTTCGCGGTCCTGGCGCTCGGCGCCGCCTGGATCGCCCCCTACGACCCGACCGCGACCGACTGGGGGGCGGTGCGCGCCGCGCCGACGCTCGCCCACCCGTTCGGCACCGACGAGGTCGGGCGCGACGTGCTCGCGCGCATCGTCTACGGCGCCCGCGCGTCCCTCGGCGCGGGCCTGACCTCGGTGGCGCTCGCGGTGGCGCTCGGGCTGCCGCTCGGCATGCTGGCCGGCTACGCGGGCGGGGTGGTCGACGGGGCGATCATGCGCCTCACGGACGCGCTCCTCGCCATCCCGTTCCTGATCCTGGCGATCGCCCTCGCGGCGTTCCTCGGCCCGAGCCTGACCAACGCCATGGTGGCGATCGGGCTCTCGGCCACCTCGATCTTCGTGCGCCTGACCCGCGCCCAGGTCCAGGCGATCGCCGCCGAGGAGTACGTCGAGGCCGCCCGCGCGGTCGGCAACCCGCCCTGGCGCATCGCGCTCCACCACATCCTGCCGAACATCGTGCCGGCGATCCTGGTCCAGGCGACGCTCACCATCGCGGCCGCGATCATCGCGGAGGCGAGCCTGTCCTTCCTCGGGCTCGGCCAGCAGCCGCCCGACCCGTCCTGGGGCTCGATGCTCAACACCGCCAAGAACTTCCTCGACCAGGCGCCCTGGATGGCGATCTGGCCCGGGCTGTCGATCTTCCTCGCCGTGCTCGCCTTCAACCTCCTGGGCGACGGCCTGCGGGACGCCCTCGACCCCCGGGAGCGCCCGTGACGGCGCCGCCCGCATCCCCGGCCGCGCCGCCCCTCCTCGAGGTGCGCGACCTGGCGGTCGCCTTCGACGGCGACGGCGGCACGCTCCGGGCCGTCGACGGCGTCTCGTACGGGCTCGGCGAGGGCGAGACCCTCGGCATCGTCGGCGAGTCGGGCTCGGGCAAGAGCGTCCACGTGCTCGCCATGCTGGGCCTGATCCCGCGGCCGCCCGGGCGCGTCAGCGGCGGCCGGGTGCTGTTCTGCGGCCGCGACCTCCTCGCCCTGCCGGAGCGCGCCCTGCAGCGGGTGCGCGGAGCCGAGATCGGCATGGTGTTCCAGGACCCGATGAGCTCGCTCAACCCCGCCATGACGGTGGCGGCCCAGATCGCCGAGCCCCTGCGCATCCATCTCGGCCTCGACGCGCGCAGCGCCCGGGCGCGGGCGCGCGACCTCCTCGACCTCGTGCGCATCCCGGAGGCGGGCCGCCGCCTCGACCTCTACCCGCACGAGTTCTCCGGCGGCCAGCGCCAGCGGGTGATGATCGCGATCGGGCTCGCCTGCCGGCCGAAGCTCCTCATCGCCGACGAGGCCACCACCGCCCTCGACGTCACCGTGCAGGCCGAGATCGTCGCCCTGGTGCGGGAGCTCAAGCGCGAGATCGGCATGGCGATCATCTGGATCACCCACGACCTCGGCGTGGTGGCGGGCCTCGCCGACACCGTGCAGGTGATGTATGCCGGGCGCATCCTCGAGCGCGGCCCCGTCGACGCGGTCTTCTCCGACCCGCGCAACGCCTACACGCTGGGCCTCATCCGCTCCCTGCCCGACCTGAGCCGGGGGCGGGCCGGCCGGCGGCGCCTGCGCCAGATCGAGGGCAGCCCGCCCGACATGCGCCATCCCCCGCCGGGCGATCCCTTCGCGCCCCGCAACCCCTACGCGACGGCGCGCTGCCGCACCGAGGCCCCGCCGCTCCGGCAGGCGCCGGGCGCGGCCCCCGGCCACCTCGTCGCGGCCTGGTACGACCTGCCGGCGCTCATCGCCCGCGAGGACCGGGCGTGATGCGGGCGGCCCCCTCCCCGCTCGTCTGCGTGCGGGCCCTGAGCAAGCACTATCCCCTGCGGCACTGGTGGGGCGGCAGGGGATCGGTGTTCCGCGCCGTCGAGGACGTGAGCTTCGACGTCTTCCCGGGCGAGACCCTCGGCCTCGTCGGCGAGTCGGGGTCCGGCAAGTCGACGATCGGCCGGGCCGTCACCATGCTGAACCCGCCGACCGCCGGCACCGTCGCGTTCGAGGGCACGGACCTCGCCACGCTCAGCCCCCGGGCGATGCGCCGGATGCGCCGGCGCATCCAGATGGTGTTCCAGGACCCCTACGCGGCCCTCAACCCCCGCATGAGCGCGGGCGCCTACGTGGCGGAGGCGTTCCGGCTGCACCGGCCCGAGATGGGCCGGGCGGAGCGGCGCGACGAGGTGGCGGCCCTGTTCCGGCGGGTCGGCCTCGACCCGCGCCTCGCCGGGCGCTTCCCCCACCAGTTCTCCGGCGGCCAGCGCCAGCGCATCTGCATCGCCCGCGCGGTCGCGCTGAAGCCGAGCTTCATCGTGGCGGACGAGCCGATCGCGGCCCTCGACGTCTCGATCCAGGCCCAGGTCGTGAACCTGCTCCAGGACCTCCAGGAGGAGCTCGGGCTGTCCTACCTGTTCATCTCCCACGACCTGCGCATGGTGCGCTACCTCTGCCACCGGGTCGCGGTGCTGCGGCGCGGGCGCATCGTCGAGCTCGCCTCCAGCGATGCTCTGTACGGGAACCCCGTCCACCCCTACACCCGGGCCCTGCTCGGCGCCGTGCCGGTTCCCGACCCGGCCGCCGAGCGGGCCCGCCTCAGGGCCGCGAGCGCCGCGCCGGCGCCCGCGATCCCGGAGGGCGGCGTCCTGACCGAAGTCGCCCCCGGGCACTGGGTGGCGGCCTCAAAGCCGGAGGACCACCACCCGTGAGGGACTTTTCCAAGCCGGGGCGCTCGCCCGTCTACGCCGCCAACGCGGCGGTCGCGACCTCGCACCCGCTCTCGACGCTCAGCGCCATCGAGGTGCTGCGGGCGGGCGGCAACGCGGTGGATGCGGGCATCGCCGCGGTGGCGGTGCAGTGCGTGGTCGATCCCCTGATGACCGGCATCGGGGGGGATTGCTTCGCCCTCTACGCGCCCCGGGGCGCCGCGGTGCCGGTCGCCCTCAACGGCTCCGGCCGCAGCCCGGCCGCGGCGCACGACGCCTGGTACCTGGAGCGCGGCATCGCGCTCACCCCGACCTCGCCCCACGCCGTCACGGTGCCGGGGGCGGTCGCCGCCTGGGCGCGGCTCCTCGACGAGTACGGCAGCCGCAGCCTCGGCGAATTGCTGCAGCCGGCGATCCGCTTCGCCGAGGACGGCTACCCGGTGCAGCCCCGGGTCGCCCACGACTGGGCCCGCAACGTCGACAGGGTGGCGGGCGATCCCGCGGCGGCCGCCGCCTACCTCGTCGACGGGCGCGCGCCCGGGGTCGGCACGGTGATGCGCCACCCGGCGCTCGCCGCCACGCTCCGGCGCATCGCCGACGCGGGCCCGCGCGGCTTCTACGAGGGCCCGGTGGCGCGGGACATGGTGGCGCGCCTGCGCGCCCTCGGCGGCCTGCACACCCTCGAGGACTTCGCGGACGCCGCGCCCGAGGTCGTCGCCCCGATCACCACCCGCTACCGCGGCTACGACGTCTACGAGTGCCCCCCGAGCGGCCAGGGCCTGGCGGCGCTGATGATGCTCAACGTGGTGTCGCACGCCGACATCGCGGCCCTGGACGAGGTGGACCGCGTCCACCTCTTCGCCGAGGCCTGCAAGCAGGCCTACCACCACCGCGACGCGCTCTTCGCCGACCCGGGGCTGAACCGGGTGCCGGTGGAGCACCTGCTCTCGGAGGCCTGGCGGGCGAGCGCCCGGGGCGCCATCGACATGGCGCGGGCCCAGGCGCCGGTGATCTGGCCGGAGCTCGCCCACAAGGACACGGTCTACCTCAGCGTGGTCGACCGGGACGGCAACGCGCTCTCGCTCATCAACTCGATCTTCCAGGGCTTCGGCAGCGGCATCCTGGCGCCGGAGAGCGGGGTGCTGCTGCACAACCGCGGCCTGTCGTTCCGGATCGAGCCCGGCCACCCGAACACGATCGGGCCGAGGAAGCGCCCGATGCACACCATCATCCCGGGCATGCTGATGCGCGACGGCGCGGCGGTGGCGCCCTTCGGCGTCATGGGCGGGCACTACCAGGCCATGGGACACGTCGAGCTCCTCACCGGGATCATCGACCGCGGCCTCGACGTGCAGGAGGCCCTCGATGCCCCCCGCAGCTTCGCGTATGGCGGCGGGATCGAGCTGGAGAGCGGGTTCTCGCCCGGGACCGAGGCCGGCCTCAGGGCCCGGGGCCACGTCACCCGGCCGGCGGCCCCCCTGGGCGGGGGCCAGATCATCTGGATCGACCGGCGGGCGGGCGTGCTCGCGGCGGGCTCCGACCCGCGCAAGGACGGCAGCGCGCTCGGGTACTGAGCCGGGCCCCGGGCGCCCGCCGGCCGCTCAGGTCGCGTCGGCGGCCGGCTTGACCCTGATCAGGCGGTGGCCCGAGACCTCGGCGCCGGCCTCGGGCGCGAGGCGGCGGAACGACAGGGCCGAGAGGCCCGAGACCACGGCCACCGCCAGGAAGGCGGGCCAGAAATCCTCCGCCCGGATCGCCGTGCGGCCGTGCCAGGCCGCCGCGCTCTCCAGCGCGAAGGCCCCGAACGCCACCCCGATGCTGAGCGAGAGCTGCTGGGCCACGCTGGCGAGGCTCGTCGCCGCGCTCATGTCGCGCGGGTCGACGTCCGCGTACGCGATGGCGTTGACGGCGGTGAACTGGAGCGAGCGGAAGCAGCCGCCGATCAGCAGCACGCACAGGATCGCCGCGTGGGGCGTCTGCGGGGTGAACAGCCCGATGGCCGCCAGCAGGCCGGAGGCCACGACCGCGTTCGCCGTCATCACGGCCCGGAAGCCGTAGGCCCGCAGGATGCGGGCCGCGACCGTCTTCATGAACAGGGCGCCGGCCGCCGCCGCGAAGGTGAGCAGGCCCGAGTGCAGCGGATCGAGCCCGAAGCCGATCTGGAGCATCAGCGGCAGCAGGAACGGGATCGCCCCGGTGCCGATGCGAAACAGGCTGCCGCCGCCGACCGCCGTCCGGAAGGTCGGGTAGCGCAGGAGGTCGAGGCGGATCACCGGGTGGGGGACGCGCCGGGCGTGCAGGAGGTAGAGCCCGATGAGGACCGCGCCCGCCCCGGCGCAGGTCCAGGACACGGCCTCGGGCAGGAGGTGGCGCCCCCCCGAGGCGAGCCCGAGCATCAGGCTGGCGAGGCCCCCGCCCGAGAGCACGAAGCCGAGGACGTCGAGGGGCGGCCGCTCGGACTCGCGCAGGTCCTGGAAGTAGCGCGTGGCGAGCAGGATGCCGGCGAACCCGATCGGCAGGTTGATGAAGAAGATCCAGCGCCAGTGCAGCGTCGTGGTGATGAGGCCGCCGAGCGGCGGGCCGATCACCGGGCCGACCAGGGCCGGGATCGTCAGGGTGGCGAGGGCCTGCACGAGCTCGCTCTTCGGCACGCTGCGCAGGAGGACGAGGCGCCCGACCGGCACCATCATGGCGCCGCCCATGCCCTGCAGGAAGCGCGCGGCCACGAACCAGCCGAGGGAATCGGCCGCCGCGCAGGCGAGCGAGCCCGCCATGAACACCGCGAGCGCCCAGCGGAACACCGTGCGCGACCCGTGGCGGTCGGCCATCCAGCCGCTGATGGGGATGAAGATCGCCAGGCTGACGAGGTAGGCGGTGAGCGCGAGCTTCAGGGCGATCGGGTCCTCGCCGAGATCGGCCGCGATCGCCGGCAGGGAGGTCGCGATCACGGTCGAGTCCGTGTTCTCCATGAACAGGGCCGTGGCGACGACCAGGGGGACGATCCGGGTGCTGCGCATGGCGCGCTCTCTAGCAGCGCGGCCGCCTCCGGGCAGCGGAAATCTGTGGCGGTGCCGGAGGTTTGATCGGGGCGCCGGGAACGCGGATCGTTTCCCCGCGGCCCTGGTTCCGGCGCGCCGCGCCGGGGCGCCGGAACCAGGGCCGCGCGGGAGCGCGGCCCGGCCATCCGTCTACTCCGCCGCGAGGGCCCGGGCGCCCTCCGAGGCCGCCCCCGCGCCCCGGGGCGGCGTCCCGGCGAGGTCCGGGGCGGCGACGCGCGGGGCCGGCGCCTCGGCCACCGGCATCCCGCCCTCCTCCGCGAAGGGCGCGAACCGGCGCTGGTCCCCGTCGTAGGCCAGGAGGTCCCCGGTCCCGATCTCGAAGAACCAGCCGTGCAGGCGCAGCCGCCCCCGGGCGAGGCCGGCCGCCACGCTCGGGTGGGTGCGCAGGTTCGCGAGCTGCACCACGACGTTCTCGAGGGCGAGGGCCCGCAGGCGGCTCGCGGGGTCGATGTCGTGCGGGTAGGCCTCGTGGACGATGCGGTCGGCCGCGTGGCTGTGGCGCAGCCAGGCGGCGACGTTCGGCATCGCCTCCAGGGCCTCGGGGTTCGTCAACCCCTTCATGGCCCCGCAATCCGAGTGGCCGCAGACCACGATGTCGCGCACGCCGAGGGCCATCACCGCGTACTCGATCGCCGAGGAGACGCCGCCGGTGACCTGCGAGGAGGGCGGCACGATGTTGCCGGCGTTCCGGCACACGAAGAGCTCGCCGGGGCCGGCCTGGGTGATGTGCTCGGGCGCGACGCGGGAATCCGCGCAGGCGATGATCAGCGCCTTCGGGTGCTGGCCGTCGCGCACGAGGCGCTCGTACATCCGCCGCTGCCCGGGGAAGACGGTGTCGCGGAAGGTGGAGATGCCCTGGATGATGCTGTCCACGGGAGTCCTTTCGGGAGGGGAAGGCGTGCCGGGCCCGCGCTGGCCCGGCCGGTCGTCCCGGCCGGCCGAGCGCCGCGGCGCCGGGATGGGGTGGTCCGGGGGGCGGTCGGCGGAGCGCGCCGGGGGCGAGCCGGCCTCAGCGGGTCGTGGTCCGGCGGGTGTCGTGGTCGGGATCCGGGACGGAGGAGCTGTTGAGCGCGCGCCCCGCCGCCTGCCGGCCGCCCTCTCCGGTGCCGGCCTGGGCGGCCACCGGCAGGACGAGGGCGGCGGCCAGCACGGTCGTGGTCACGATCATTCTCATGAAATCATCCCCTCGTCGTCGACATCTTGATGTCGCGGGACAGAGCGTCCCGATCGGACGAAGGGACCATGCGCGAAGATTTTCCGGCCCCGATGTGCGCTCGCGCACACACGTTATACTTTCGATTTAATCCCCGATGCGACCATGAATGCGCGTTTCTCGCTCGGAATGCTGCGTCATGCGGCCGAGAAACCCCCGCGGCATCGTGCCGGCCGGCAGGGCTGATCCCGCCGGGCGGCGGCACTGAGGGCCGCCGTGACCACGCGTCCCACTGTCGCCGGTCGGGGAATCCGCTAGCCCGCGTGGCGGGAGGGGGCGAGCGCGCGCTCCTCCGGGACGAGGCCCGCCCCGGGCGGCGGGGCGAGGGGAGGAACGAGGCGCGATGGCGTACTGGCTCTACAAGTCCGAGCCCTCGGTGTGGTCCTGGGACGATCAGGTCGCCGCCGGCGAGGCCGGCACGTTCTGGAGCGGGGTGCGCAACCACGTCGCCAAGAAGAACCTGGAGGCGATGCGGCTCGGCGAGCAGGGGTTCTTCTACCACTCGAACGACGGCAGGGCGGTGGTGGGCGTCGTCGAGGTGATCCGCACCTACTACCCGGACCACACCGACGCGAGCGGCCGCTTCGGCATGGTCGACATCCGGGCGGTGGCGCCCCTGCCGGCCCCCGTCAGCCTCGAGGCGATCAAGGCGGAGCCCGCGCTGAGGGCCATGGTGCTGGTCGCCAATTCCCGCCTCTCGGTCCAGCCGGTCACCGATGCCGAGTGGGCGCTCGTGCGCCGGATGGGCGGCCTGTGAGGGGCCGCCTCGCCGGGACCCTATGGCTGCTCGCCCTCTGGCTCGCGACGCCGGCGCAGGGACAGAAGGCGCGGCCGGCGCCCTCCCCGGCGCCGCAGACGGGCGCCGGCTCCGCCAAGGCGGCCGGCCGGATCGTGACCTGCGGGGCGCTCGCGAACCTGCGCATCCTGCTCACCGAGACCGGCGGGGACCCGGGCGCCGTCGCGGCCCGGCTCGCCGACCCGAAGGCGGACCACCTCGGCTGCGCGCGGACCGACCGCGACAAGGTCGAGGGTCCAGCCGAGCACGCCGTCGTGGGCGGCACCGCCTACGACTGCCTGAAGGTCCGGGAGTCGAGCCTGTGCCGCTGGGCCCTGTCGGCGGCCCCGGCCGAGGCGCGCTGAGGCGTCCCCGGGCCGCGCGTCCCGCTCCGACGCGGCCGCGGAGCCGCCGCCGCGTCGCGAGCCGCCTCAGATGCTCCAGTACGGCGTTGCGTTGAAGTAGCGGTGGACGTGCTCCTCCCAGGTGCGGTCGTAGGAGGGGTCGTTGCCGTCGGGCGTGGCGGCCGGGGCGGCGCGGAGCTGGTCCTCGGTGAGGTCGAGCACGTAGGCGTCCATCTGCGGGTCGAAGCGCAGCGTCTGCCACGGGATCGTGTGGTAGCCCTCGCCGATGCCCAGGAAGCCGCCGAAGCTCATCACCGCGTAGACGACCTTCCCGGTGGTCTTCTCGATCATCAGGCGCTCGATCCGCCCGATGCTGTCGCCGTTCGGGCGGCGCACGGCGGTTCCCTCGACGCGGTCGCTGGCGATCAGCGCGGCGGTCTGGCTGGTGGTGGTGCTGCCCATGTCGGAACGGTCGCCGACGGTCGGAGCGACGGTGGTCATCAGATTCCTCCAGGAACGAACACGCGCTATGCCCGGGCAACGCCGCTCCCGCGAAGCCTGTTCCGGGCGGAGCGCCCCGGGGCGTCCAGGCGGAGCGCCCCCGGGCGGGCGCGCGCAAAGTGGTTTCGCGCCGCCGCCGGTGCGGCTAGCGTCACCCCCATGCCGATTCGCACCGCCGCCGTCGCGCTGACGGCCCTCCTCGCCCTGGCCGCCCCCGCCTCCGCTCAGGACCGCGGCACCCTCGACCCGAAGCCCCTGCCGCCCCTCGCCAACCCGGACGACCCCGCGACGCCCGCCAAGGCGCTGTTCGGGCGCGCCATAACGGCGGCGGCGCTGCCCGCTCAGGCGATCGGCTTCTACGCCCGCGGCTGCATCGCGGGCGCGAAGGCCCTGCCGATCGACGGCGACACCTGGCAGGTGATGCGCCTGTCCCGCAACCGGAACTGGGGCCATCCGCGCCTCGTGGACTTCCTCGAGAAGGTCGCCGGCGAGGCCCCCCGCAAGGCGGGCTGGCCCGGGCTCCTCGTCGGCGACATGTCGCAGCCCCGGGGCGGGCCGATGCTCACCGGCCACGCCTCGCACCAGCTCGGCCTCGACGCCGACGTCTGGCTGACGCCGATGCCGGACCGGCGCCTGACCCGGGCGGAGCGCGAGGAGATGTCGGCCACCAACGTGGTGCGGCCCGACCGGCGCGACATCGACCCGCAGGTCTGGCGGCCGGAGCACCTGCGGCTGATCCGGATGGTGGCCAAGGAGCCCGACGTCGCCCGGATCTTCGTCAACCCGGCGATCAAGCTGGCGCTCTGCCGCGAGGCCGGCGGCGACCGGGGCTGGCTCACCAAGGTGCGGCCGATGTACGGCCACAACTACCACTTCCACATCCGGCTCGACTGCCCGGCCGGCGACCAGGCCTGCAAGGACCAGGAGCCGCCGCCCGGGGGCGACGGCTGCGGCGCCGAGCTCGATCACTGGTTCTCGGACGCGATCCTGAACCCCAAGCCCCGCCCGCCCGGCAAGCCCCGCCCGCCGATGACGCTGGCCGGGCTGCCGGACGCCTGCCGCACGGTGCTCAAGGCGCGCTGAGCGCCCACCCCGGCGGCGGGCCTTCCGCGAGGGCCGTTCCGCCCGCGGGGGCCTTTACGGCCCGCGGGGGCCTGCCGGCCCCCGAAGGGACGGCCGCCTGGCGCCGGTCCGGCGTTGCGGCTCAGGGGCGCACCAGCGTCCCGATGCCCGCCCGGGGCGGCTGGCCGAGCCAGAGCAGGACGAGGCCGAGCGCCAGGGCGACCGGGGCGGCGGGCGAGAGCGTGAAGGGCAGGCCGAGGAGCTTCCACAGGACCGGCTGGCCGCCCTCGGCCATGGCCTGGAGGCTCGCGGCGCGGTCCTTCAGCAGCGCCACCGCGACGTCGCTGACCGAGGTGACCAGAACGGCGTTGTTCGCGATCGAGCGGGCGCCGTCGTAGACGACCCCGACGAAGCCGGCGGCGAGCAGCAGGAGGCCGGCGAAGCGGCTCAGGAAGCGGATCATCCAGGGCTCCGGACCGCGCGTGGCGGAACGCCCCTGAGTAGAGAGCCGGCCCGGGGGGTGCAAGCGCGGCCTCGTGCCCGGTTGATCCGGGCCGCCGGGGCGTGCCAGGGCCTTGGCGTGTGTCAGGGCCTTGGGGTGTGCCAGGGCGTCGGGGCGTGCCAGGGCCTCGGGGCGACGAGGGAGCCGGGATGGACGGGGTTGCGGGGGGCACCGGCTTGCGGCCGGAGCTGGTGATCTTCGACTGCGACGGGGTGCTGGTCGACAGCGAGCCGATCAGCCTCGCGCGCCTGACGCGGAACCTCAACCGCATCGGCGTGCCGATCGACCTCGCCACGGTGGCGGAGCGCTTCACCGGCACCAGCATGGCGTCGATCATGGGGCACATCGCCCGCGACTACGGCATCGCCGAGCCCGCGGGCTTCACCGACGCGGTCCGGGCCGACACCCTGGCGGCGTTCGACGCCGAGCTGCGGGCCGTCGCGGGCGTCGCCGAGGTGCTGGAGCGCCTGCCGCAGCGGCGCTGCGTCGCATCGAGCAGCGATCCGGCGCGCCTGCGCCACGCCCTCTCCCTGACGGGCCTCCTGCGGCTGTTCGGCGACCACGTCTTCAGCGCCACCATGGTGGCGCGGGGCAAGCCGTTCCCGGACCTCTTCCTGTACGCCGCCGAGCGGATGGGCGCGGCGCCCGAGCGCTGCGTCGTCATCGAGGACAGCGTGCCGGGCGTGACGGCGGCGCGGTCGGCCGGCATCCCGGTCCTGGGCTTCTCCGGCGGCGGCCACTGGGGGCACGACCGGGCCGCGGCCGCCCTCCTGGCCGCCGGCGCCGCCCTGGTCTTCGACGATTTCCACCGCCTGCCGCACCTCCTCGGCGCGTGAGGCCGCCCGACCCCGGGGCGCGCGGAACATCCCCGGCCCCCCGTCGGATTGACTTAGCCCGGGTCGGACAACATCTCGCATCGAGACCCGTCGCCGTCGGACCCGGGACTCCTCCGCGGCGGCGCCGGTTCAGCCGGCGACCGGGCTTCGCCGCGTGCCTGCGTCCCTCCTCCGCTCACCGGAGCCTGCCGTGAGACCTGCCCGCATCGTCGCCTTCTCCGGCAACACGAGCCGCCCCTCGCGCACCCGCGCCCTGGTGGAGGCCGTCGGGGCTGAGCTCGCCCGCCAGCGCCGGATCGACCTCAGGGTCCACGACCTCGCCGAGGCGGGGGCGGGCCTCGGCGTCACCACCCGCGACGCCCTGCCGCTGCCGGTCGCCCACCTGATCGAGGCGATGGAGGGGGCCGACGCGCTCATCGTCGGCTCGCCGGTGCACAACGGCTCCTACTCGGGCCTGTTCAAGCACGTCATCGACTTCCTGGCGCCCGCGGCGCTCGCCGGCAAGCCGGTGGCGATCACGGCCACGGGCGGCGGGCCCCGCCACGCCCTGATGGTCGAGCACCAGATGCGGCCCCTGTTCGGCTTCTTCACCGCCCACATCGCTCCGACGGCGATCTACGCCGGGGAATCCGAGATCCGGGACGGCGTGGTGATCGACGCGGGCGTCGCCGCCCGGGTCGCGGCCGCCGCGGGCGAGCTGGCCCACCTCATCGACGTCGCCGAGGCCGCCCGCCTGGCCCGGGCGGCCCCGCCGGCCGCCGCCGCGCTCTGAGCGGAGCCCGGGCCGGAGCGGGAACGATCCCCGGCCCCGCCGGCGGCGGCCGTCCCGCGCCTCAGGGCTGGAGCCTGCGGTAGGCGCGGGCGTAGGCGCCGTAGCTCGCCACCGTGCGGCGCATCATCGCGCGCTTGTCCTCGTCGAGCCGGGCGATCGCCCGGGCCGGGCGGCCGCCCCAGAGCCAGCCCGCGTCCAGCACCTGCCCCGGATCGGTGGCGGCGCCGGCCGCCAGCAGCACGTCCTCGGCCACGATCGTGCCGGGGCTGAGGGTGGCGCCCATGCCGATCAGGCAGCGCGGGCCGATGCGCCCGTCCGAGGCGCGCACGTTGTGGCCGAGCGTCGTGTCGCGCTCGATCACGAGGCCCTCGGCCCGGGTGTGGAGCACGCAATTGTCCTGCACGTTCACGTTCGGCCCGATCACGATGGGGCCGACCTCCGCCTCGAGGGTGCTGGAGAAGAACACGCTCGCCCCCGGCGCGAGCCCGACCCGGCCGCGCAGGCGCGCGGTACGGGCCACGAACACCGTGGGGTCGAGGGCGAGGGCGTCGCCGGGGGGCGTGGCAGCGTCCTCGGCGGCGGCCTCGCGCAGGCGCTCGGCCCGCTCGGCGAGCTCGCCGGGCGCCAGCCGGCGCAGGGGCCGGGCGGGGCTGCCCGCGTAGGCGAAGCCCGACGGCAGGGTCGAGCGCGGGAACACCGTGCTGCCGGCCTCGAGCAGCACCCCGTCCTCGATCACCGAGCCGTCGAGCACCACGCACTCGTCCTCGATCACGCCGTCGTCCCCGACCGTGCAGGCGTGCACCACGGCGTTGCGCCCGACCGTGACCCGGTCGCCGACGATGCAGGGATAGACGTCCGCCGCGATGTGCAGGGTCGAGCGGGCGCCGAGCCAGAACCGGTCGCCCACCACGACGTCGTGCCCGTCGGCGCGGATCACGCTGTCGTCGCCGAGCCAGGCCTGCGCGCCGAGGCTGGCGCGCCCGATCACGGCGCTGCCGCGCCCGCACCAGACCGGCCGGGCCGCGAAGGCCGGCTCGGTCTCGGCGAAGGGGAGGAGCAGGTCTGGCGTCACGGGTCGGCCCTCCGGCTGGCCGGCCGCGGGGCGCCCGGTCGCTCCGTTCGTTCATGCACCGGTTGGCCGGTCATCCGCCAGCCCCGCCGCCGAATCGGCGCGCGGCCCGCCGTCGTGGTAGGGAGGCGGGACCCGCCCCGCCACGGACCCGCCCCGGACCCGCCATGACCCCGCGCCTCTCGATCCAGCCCGAGCCCTTCGACGTCGCGGCCGAGATCGCCGCCCTGACGGCGGATCTCGGCGGGCGGGCCGGCGCCGTGGTGAGCTTCACGGGCCTCTGCCGCGACGAGGACGGCCGGCTCGCCGCCCTCGAGCTGGAGCACTACCCCGGCATGGCCGAGGCCGAGGTCGGGCGGGTGCTGGCCGAGGCGGCCGCGCGCTGGCCGCTCCAGGCCGCGGTGGCGATCCACCGCCACGGCCTGATCCGTCCCGGGGAGGGCATCGTCCTGGTGCTCACCGCCTCGTCCCACCGCGTCGCCGCCTTCGAGGCCGCGAGCTTCCTGATGGACTACCTCAAGACCCGCGCCCCGTTCTGGAAGCGCGAGCACCGGGCGGACGGCACGGTGGGCGGCTGGGTCGAGGCGATGGAGCACGACGCGGCCGCCGCGGCGCGCTGGTGAGAGGGCGGGCGCCGGCGCCCGGGCCCGGGATTTCGGGCGTTGCGCGCGGCGCAGCCATCGCCCCGGGGCGCGAATCCGGCTATCTGCCCTGGCCGGGACGCGCGCTCGCGCGGCGGAGGCACCAGGCCCATGCAGGACACCACGCACGCACCACGGGCCGGCGCCCGGTCGCTCTTCCTCGCCGGGATCGGGGTGGTGCTGTTCACGGCGCTCCTGATGCTGGCCTGGCGGGCGGTCGACACGCTGCTGCTGATCTTCGCCGGCATCCTGTGCGCGGTCTTCCTCGACGGCCTGACGCACTACCTCGGCCGCGTGCTGCCCCTCGGCCACGGCCTGCGGCTCGCATGCGTCAGCGTGCTGCTGACGGCGCTCGTGCTCGGGATGGTGGGCCTCGGCGGCGCCACGCTGGCGGGCCAGGCCGAGCGCCTCGGCCAGACCCTGAAGCAGCAGACCGGCACGGTGCGGTCCTGGCTCGAGGCGCACGGCGTCGACACCCGGTTCCTCGACACCGGCAAGCTCCCGCTGCCCGGCCCGCAGGCCGGCGAGCGGGGCTCCCCGCCGCAGGGCCAGGCCCCCTCCCAGGGCCAAGCTCCCTCCCAGGACCAGCCCCCCTCCCCGGGCCAGGCCCCGTCGCAGGAGAAGGCCCCCCCGCGGGGCGAGGCCGCTTCCCCGGGCGCGGGCGGCCTGCCGAGCCCGGGCACGCTCCTGTCGGATGCCGGCAGCGTGCTCGGGCAGGCCTCGACCATCGTGCTGGCGGTGTTCGGCGCCATCGGCAACGTGTTCGTGGTGGTGGTGCTCGGCCTGTTCGTGGCGGCCCAGCCCCGGCTCTACCGCGACGGCCTGCTGCGGTTCGTGCCGGGGCGCCACCGGGCCCACGCGGCCTCGGTGGCCGACGACATCGCCGCGACCCTGCGCCACTGGCTGTTCGGCCAGCTCGTCATCATGGCGGCGGTCTTCGTCTGCGTCTGGCTCGGCCTGACCCTGCTCGGCCTCGACGGGGCCCTGATCCTCGGCCTCCAGGCCGGCCTCCTCTGCTTCATCCCGACCATCGGGGCGCTCGTCGCCGGCATCGTGATCGTGCTGGCCGGCCTCGCCTCGGGCATGAAGGGCGCCCTCGGCGGGCTCGCGGTCTACCTCCTGGTGCAGACGCTGGAGAGCTACGTGCTCACGCCCTTCATCCAGAAGAAGGCCCTGGACATCCCGCCCGCCACCCTGTTCGCCGGCCAGATCCTGCTCGGCGTGCTGTTCGGCATCTGGGGCATCGCCCTGGCCCTGCCCCTGATGGCGGTCGGGAAGGTGCTGCTCGACCGGCTCTACATCGAGGACACGCTGGGGGAGAAGGCCGGGCCCGCCTGAGCGGCGCCGGCGGCGCGCGCGGCGCGGGGAGCGCCCTCAGACCGCGGCCGCCCCCCGGTCGGGGGTCCGCAGGAGGCTCTTCTCCATGAGGTCGAGATGGGCCTCCCGGTACTCCGCGCCGTCGAGGGCGTGGGCGTCGCCGAACATCAGGCGCCAGGTGCAGGCCATCATCACCGGGGCGAACAGCAGGTGGGGGAACTCCTCGGCGGCCGAGGGGCGGAACTCGCCCCGGGCGATGCCGTAGCGCACCACGCCCCGCAGGGTCTCGACCGCCGGCCCGATCACCTCCGCGTGCCAGCGCGCCGCGAGGTCGGGGAAGCGGCTGACCTCGGCGAGCAGCATCCGCATCACCTCGCGGGCGCGGCGGTCCTCCACCATGTGGTCGTACACGAAGGCGAAGTGGCGGCGCAGGATCGTCATCGCGGGCCCCTGCGCGGCGGCCGTCAGCGCCGCGAGGTTCTCCCGGATCGGGCGGTTCAGCTCCTTCACGGTGGCGATGAACAGCTCCTCCTTGCTCGCGAAGTAGAGGTAGATCGTCCCCTTGGTGATCCCGGCCCGGGCCGCCACGTCGTCGAGCTTGGTGCCGGCGAAGCCCGAGCGGGCGAATTCCTCGAACGCGGCCTCGAGGATCTCCCCGGGCCGCTCCTCCTTGCGCCGCTGCCGCGGGCTCACTCGCGCGGATGTCATCGCGATCCCTTATTGACCAACCAGTCAGTTATTAGTACATCATCGCCATCGCCCTCAAGGAGTTCGTGCGATGACCCGTTCGCTGGCCGGCGCCCTCCACGACAACGCATCCCGCGGCGCCGGGATCACGCGCCTGCCGAACGGCCTCGACCTGCACGCGCCGCCCGTCGCGGCGGGACAGCGGCTCCTGCCCCGGCGCTTCTTCTCGCCCGGCACGGTCGCCCTGCTGCTGCTCGCTCTCGCGGGCTGGACCGGCCTGCTCGCCTGGACCCGGACCGACCCGGCCGCGCCGGGCTGCGCCGCGCCGGCGGCGTGCGCGGCCGAGGGGCTCTGACCCATCCGCCTCGCCCCGGCGCGCCGGGGCGTACCGAACAGGCGCCCGGCGGGCGGTCACGCCCACCGGACGCCTGGAAGGAGCGGCCGCTGACGCCCCCTCGCGGCCGCTCCTTCACCCAGAACCCGCACCCCCGCGACCCGCGGCGGCACGGCCGCCGGCCACGCCGGAGAGAGACGATCACACCGACCATGCGACACGGGGCCATCCTCCAGTTCGGGCTGCTCGCCGCCTGCGCGGCCCTGCCGGCGCGGGCCGAGACGGCGCCGGCCGCTCCCTCGGCCGGCGCCGCGATGCCGGCGGCCGGGGCGGCGGCGGACGAGGCCGCCCGGACCGGGAACCGCGCCCTGGCGCAGGTCAAGGTCGTCACGGCCGCGCGGGCGCCGGTCTCGGCCGAGGTCGTGCTGACCGGCGACATCCAGGCCAAGTTCCTGAGCAACGTCGCCTTCCGGGTCAGCGGCAAGATCCGCGCGCGCCTCGTGGAGGTCGGCGAGCACGTGGAGGCCGACCAGGTCCTGGCGCGCCTCGAGCAGCAGGAGCAGCAGGTGAACGTCGACACCGCCCAGGCCGCCCTGGCCTCGGCCGAGGCGCTCGCCACGCAGGCCAAGGTCACGTTCGAGCGCCAGCAATCGCTGATGCGCAGCGGCTACACCACCCGCACCACCTACGATCAGGCCGAGCAGACCCTGCGCACCACCCAGGCCTCCGTCGATTCCGCGAAGGCGGCCCTCGCCACCGCGCGGGAGCAGTTCTCCTACACGGACCTCAAGGCCGGGGTCGCCGGCATCATCACGGCCCGCAACGCCGAGGCCGGGCAGGTCGTGCAGTCGGGCCAG
Organism: Methylobacterium crusticola; assembly: GCF_003574465.1. Taxonomy (GTDB): domain Bacteria; phylum Pseudomonadota; class Alphaproteobacteria; order Rhizobiales; family Beijerinckiaceae; genus Methylobacterium; species Methylobacterium crusticola. The sequence continues at coordinate 18,557 of NZ_KZ984611.1, read as the reverse complement.
ACCGTGTTCACCCTGGCGCAGGACGGCACGCGGGACGCGGTGTTCATCGTCTCCGAGACCCTGCTCGCCGAACCGCCCGAGAGCCGGGAGGTCGAGATCCTGCTGCAATCCGACCCGCGGGTGCGCGCCGTCGGCACGGTGCGGGAGATCTCGCCCGCCGTCGACCCGTCCTCGGGCGGCGTCCGGGTGAAGATCGGGCTCGACCCGGCCCCGGCCGCGATGAGCCTCGGCGCCGTGGTGATCGGCCGCGGCCGGTTCCGCCCGCAGGAGGCCGTGACCCTGCCCTGGAGCGCCCTCTTCCGCTGGCGCGACCGCCCGGCCGTCTGGGTGCTGGACCCGGAGAGCCGCACCGTGACGCCCAAGACCGTCGGCATCGCGCGCTACGCCGGCTCGGCCATCGTGCTCTCCGGCGGCGTCGCCCCGGGCGAGCAGGTGGTCACGGCGGGCATCCAGCTCCTGCGCCCCGGCCAGGCCGTGGCGGTGGCGGGCGAGGGCACGCCGTGAGGCGCCGGCCCGCCCCCCTCCTCGGGGTCCTCGCCCTCGCTCTCGCGGGCTGCGGGCCCGAGACGGCCGAGGCGCCGCCGCCCGTGCGCCCGGTCCTCACCACCCGGGTGACCCCCCGGACCGTCGAGACCTTCGGGCCCTTCGCCGGCACGGTGGAGCCGCGCTACCAGACGCAGGCGGGCTTCCGCATCGCCGGCCGGATGGTCGCCCGCGACGTCTACGTCGGCGACCTCGTGCCCAGGGGCACCCGGCTCGCCGCCCTCGACCCGACCGTGCTGCAATTCGCCGTGACCCGCGGCCGGGCCGACGTCGCGGACGCCGAGGCGCAGCTCGCCAACGCCAGCGCCACGCGGGACCGCCAGCGCACCCTGTTCGAGGGCGGCAACGTCACCCAGGCCCAGCTCGACGGCGCGGTCGCGAGCCGCGACACCACCGCGGCCCGCCTGGCCCAGGCCAAGGCGGCGCTCCAGAAGGTCGAGGACGAGCTGGGCTACGCGACCCTGCGGTCCGACGTCGACGGCGTGGTCACGGCCTGGAGCGCCGAGGTCGGCCAGGTCGTGAGCGCCGGGCAGGCGGTGGTGACGGTGGCCCGGCCCGACATCCGCGAGGCGGTGGTCGACATCCCGGACGCCCTGATGGCGGACGCCAAGGCCGGCACGGTGTTCACGGTCACCCTCCAGGCGGCCCCGGCGATCACCGCGAAGGGGCGCGTGCGCGAGGTCGGCCCCCTCGCCGACCCGGCCACCCGCACCCGGCGGGTGCGCATGACCCTGGTCGACCCGCCGGAGGCGTTCCGCCTGGGCACCACCGTCACGGTGGCGCTCGCGCAGAGCACCCCGCCCCGCATCACCCTGCCGGCGGCGGCCCTCCTGGAGGCGGACGGCCGCACCAGCGTCTGGGTCGTCGCGCCCGACGGCAAGTCGGTCACGCGCCGCGACGTCGCGGTGGTCGCCCGGGAGGGCGACGCCGTGACGGTCGGCAGCGGCCTCGCGGACGGCGAGCGGGTGGCGGTGGCGGGCGTCCACAGCCTCGCGGAGGGCCAGGCCGTGCGCCTGGCCGCGTCCGGGCTCTGACGCCGCCCGGCGGGCCGCCACCGGTTCCGCCCGGCGGGGCCCAGACCCCGCCCGACCCGGCGCCCCGGCCGCGCGCCGGTCCCCCCTGTCCGCCCCCCGCCCGTGGGGGCGCCCTCCCGGCCGGGAGGGAGACGATGCGATCGAGCCCATGAAGCACCTCAACCTCTCCGAATGGGCGCTCGCGCACCGCTCCTTCATCTGGTTCCTGATGGCGGTCTCGGTCGTCGCCGGCGCGATGTCGTACCGCAACCTCGGCCGCGAGGAGGATCCCGCCTTCGCCATCAAGACCATGGTGGTGCAGGCGAGCTGGCCCGGCGCCACCATCGGCGACACCCTCGAGCAGGTCACCGACCGCATCGAGAAGGAGCTCCAGCAGATCAACGCGGTGGACTACACGCGCAGCTACACGACGCCCGGCCAGGCGACGGTGTTCGTGAACCTGCGCGAGACGACCCCGCCCAAGACCATCCCGTGGCTGTTCTACCAGGTCCGCAAGCGGCTCGGCGACATCAAGGGCACGTTCCCGTCGGGCATGCAGGGCCCGTTCTTCAACGACGAGTTCGGCGACGTCTTCGGCAACGTCTACGCCTTCACGGCGGACGGGCTCTCGATGCGCCAGCTGCGCGACTACGTCGAGCGGGTGCGCACCGGGATCATCAAGGTCAAGAACATCGGCAAGACCCAGCTGCTCGGGGCCCAGGACGAGGTCATCTACCTCGACTTCTCGACCCGCAAGCTCGCCGGCCTCGGCATCGACTCGCAGGCGGTGATCAAGACCCTCCAGGCCCAGAACGCGGTGGCCCCCTCGGGCGTGATCCAGGCCGGGCCGGAGCGGGTCTCGGTGCGGGTCGGCGGCCAGTTCGCCGACGAGAGCAGCCTCAAGGCCATCAACCTGCGCATCAACGACCGCTTCTTCCGGCTCTCGGACGTGGCGGAGATCCACCGGGGCTACACCGACCCGCCCCAGGCGCTGTTCCGCTACAACGGCCAGCCGGCGATCGGGCTCGCCGTCGCCATGCAGCAGAGCGGCAACCTGCTCCAGTTCGGCGAGGACCTGAAGGCGCGCATGCGCCAGGTCGAGGCCGAGCTGCCGGTGGGGGTGGGCATCCACCTCGTCTCGGACCAGCCCCGCATCGTCGAGGAGGCGGTCGGCGGCTTCACCAAGGCCCTGGTCGAGGCCGTGGTGATCGTGCTGGTGGTGTCGTTCCTGAGCCTCGGCCTGCGCGCGGGCCTCGTGGTCTCGTTCTCGATCCCGCTGGTCCTGGCGATCGTGTTCGTGGTCATGGACGTGATGGGGGTGACGCTCCAGCGCATCTCCCTCGGCGCCCTGATCATCGCCCTCGGCCTCCTCGTCGACGACGCCATGATCACCGTCGAGATGATGGTGGCGCGCCTGGAGGCCGGCGACAGCCTGCACAAGGCCGCGACCTTCGCGTACACCTCGACGGCCTTCCCGATGCTCACCGGCACGCTCGTCACCGTGGCGGGCTTCCTGCCCATCGGCTTCAACGGCTCGGCGGCGGGCGAGTACACCTACTCGCTGTTCGTGGTGATCGCGGCCGCGCTCCTGGTCTCCTGGGTGGTGGCGGTGCTGTTCGCGCCGCTCATCGGGGTCAAGATCCTGCCGAAGACCATGCGGGGCCACCACGAGAAGCCGAGCCGGCTGCTCGCCGCGTTCCGGGCGATGCTGCTGCCGGCGATGCGCTGGCGCTGGATCACGGTCGCGGCCTGCATCGGGCTGCTCGGGCTCGCGATCGTCGGCATGGGCCACGTGCAGCAGCAGTTCTTCCCCTCCTCCGACCGGCCCGAGGTGCTGGTCGACATGACCCTGCCGCAGAACGCCAGCATCGGCGAGACCAGGGTCCAGATGGATCGGTTCGAGGCCGCTCTCCGGGACGATCCCCTGATCCGGCGCTGGAGCTCCTACGTCGGCCAGGGGGCGATCCGCTTCTACCTGCCGCTCGACCAGCAGCTCGGCAACGCGTTCTTCGGCCAGATCGTGATCGAGACGGTGTCCCTCGAGGCGCGCGAGCGCACCATCGCGCGCCTCGACGACCTCGCGCGCCGGGACTTCGTCGGAACGGACGTGTTCGTGCATCCCCTCGACCTCGGCCCCCCGGTCGGCCGCCCGATCCAGTACCGGATCAGCGGCCCCGACCTCCAGGTCGTGCGCGACCAGGCGCTCAGGCTCGCCAGCGCGATGGCGCAGAACCCGCACATCGGCCTGCCGACCTTCGACTGGAACGAGCCCGGCAAGGTGCTGCGGGTCGAGATCCTCCAGGACAAGGCGCGCCAGCTCGGCGTGACCTCGCAGGACATCGCCGGCATCCTGAACGGCGTCGTCGGCGGCACCTCGATCACCCAGGTGCGGGACGCGATCTACCTCGTCGACGTGATGGGCCGGGCCTCGGGGCCGGAGCGCCGCTCGGTCGACACGCTCCAGAGCCTGCAGGTGCCGACCGCGGGCGGCGCCACGGTGCCGCTCGTCGCCTTCGCCAAGCTCCACTACGACCTCGAGCAGCCGATCGTCTGGCGCCGCGACCGGATGCCGACCATCACGGTGCGGGCCGCCATCACGGACGCCACCCAGCCGCCGACCGTGGTGGCGGCCCTTGAGCCCGCGATGGCGCGGTTCCGGGCCGAACTGCCGCCCGGCTACGACCTCGCGGTCGGCGGCGCCGTGGAGGAGAGCGCCAAGGGCCAGGGGCCGATCGCCGCCGTGGTGCCGGTGATGCTGCTCGTGATGGCGTTCTTCCTGATGGTCCAGCTCCAGAGCCTCCAGAAGCTCTTCCTGGTGGCGAGCGTCGCGCCGCTCGGGCTGATCGGCGTGGTGGCGGCCCTGCTGCCCTTCGGCGCGCCCATGGGCTTCGTGGCGATCCTGGGCGTGCTGGCCCTCGTCGGCATCATCATCCGCAACGCCGTGATCCTGGTGTCGCAGATCGAGGAGTTCGAGGCCGAGGGCATGGCCCCCTGGGACGCCGTCGTGGAGGCGACCTGCCACCGCATGCGCCCGATCCTGCTCACCGCCGCCGCCGCCAGCCTGGGCATGGTCCCGATCGCCCGCGAGGTCTTCTGGGGGCCGATGGCCTACGCGATGATCGGCGGCATCATCGCGGCGACCTTCCTGACGCTGTTCTTCCTGCCGGCCCTCTACGTCGGCTGGTACCGGATCAAGGCGCCCCCGGGCGGGAGCGCGGCGCCGGCCGCGGCGCCGGCGCCGGACGGGCGCCGGCCGGCGCCCCTGGCCGGCGCGGAGGCGTGACGCCGCCGCGGCCCCGGCAGATTGGAATCGCTCATGCCGGTGGAACCGGCGCCGGATCGCTGCTAGCTAGGCACTCCGAAGGAGCGGGCCGGTCGTCCGCGCGCCGCTGGAGGACAGGGCATGAAGGGTGACGCAAAGGTCGTCGAGTATCTGAACCGCGGCTTGCGCAGCGAGCTCACCGCGGTCAGCCAGTACTGGCTGCATTTTCGGATGCTGAATGATTGGGGCTACATTGACCTTGCGAAGTTCTGGCGCAAGGAATCCATCGAGGAAATGAACCACGCCGACAGGTTCGTCGATCGCATCCTGTTTCTCGAGGGCTTCCCGAACCTCCAGGAGCTGGATCCGCTGCGGATCGGCCAGAACGTCCAGGAGATCATCGAGTGCGATCTCGCGGCCGAGAACGAGGCCCGCAGCCTCTACCTCGAGGCCGCGAAGTACTGCGACTCGATCAACGACCGGGTGTCCAAGCAGCTGTTCGAGGACCTGGCCGCCGACGAGGAAGGCCACATCGACTTCCTGGAGACCCAGATCGAGCTGATCCGGCAGGTCGGCCTGCCGCTCTACGCCCAGCGCCACATCGGCGGCCTGGAGAAGATCGAGCCCGAGACGGAGTGAGGGCGCGCCCCGCCGAACCGGGTCGGCGCGCGGGCAGCCCGCGACCTGCGGAGAGCCGCGCCCGGCCGCGACGCGCGCCGGCGCGGCGCCCTGAGGGCTCAGGCGCCCTGAAGGCTCACGCGCCCTGAGGGCTCACGCGCCCTGAGGGCTCAGGCGGCCTCGGCGGGCAGCGCCGGCGCCGCCTTGAGCGTGCAGGCGGCGCCGCAGGTGGTCGCGCAGGCGGCGTGCGCCTCGCTCAGCGCACGGTCGAGGATGCCACGGATCGTGCGTGCGCAGCGCCCGCATTTCGGGCTGCAGCCCAGGCAGGCGTAGACCTGGGCGGGCGTGCGCGGGCAGGCGGGCCCGGGGCTGAGGCACGCGCGCACTTGTCCGTCGGAGACGACGTTGCAGGAACAGACGATCATGCTGAGGCTGTGACACCCGGTTCGCGGAGAGCCGCCGGACCCGCTCCGGCTCGGCTCCCTCAGATTAGAACGATTGAAAACTGTAACATAATCAAGAAGTTACCCTGCCCCCGGCGATTCGGCAAGCCGCCGCGCCCGGGGCGGACACGAGGACGCAGGCACGCCCTCCGGCCGGGCAGGCGGCACGGTCCCGGCCCGGACCGGGCGCCCGCCCGGCCCGAGGGCGCCGGCCCGCCCGGGGGCCGGGGGCCGGCTCCCTCGGGCCGGGGATGAACCCTTGCGCGACTCGCCGGTTGCCTATGGGTCACGGCCCGTCTATCGGCTGTGATCCGCGTCAACCCGTCGCGCGAACGGGCCGCCTGGATCAGTTCGATGAGCAGCTCGCGCGACCGCAGGACCGCCGGACCGAGGAACGCCCCGCGGCCGGGCTGGACCGAGGCCGAGCGCCTCGAGGCCCTCGACGGCTACGCGATCCTCGACACCACGCCCGAGGCCGCGTTCGACGACGTGGCCCAGCTCGCCCGCGAGGTCTGCGCCGCCCCGATTGCCCTCGTCAGCCTCGTCGCCGCGGAGCGGCAATGGTTCAAGGCCGAGGCCGGGCTGGGCCTGCGGGAGACCGGGCGCGACGCCTCGGTCTGCGTCCACACCTTCCGGGAGCCGGGCCTCCTCGTCATCGCCGACCTGACGCGGGATCCCCGCACGGCCCGCAACCCGCTGGTTGCCGGCCCGCCGGCCCTGCGCTTCTACGCCGGCCACCCGCTCCTCACCCCCGAGGGCCTGCCCCTCGGGGCCTTGTGCGTGCTCGACACGCGGCCGCGGCCCGACGGGGTGACGCCGCGCCAGGCCGCGGCCCTCGCGGGGCTGGCCCGGCAGGTGATGGCCCAGCTCGAGCTGCGCCGGGCGCTCCGCGAGCGCGACCGCGCCCTGAGCGACGCGCGGGCGAGCCGCGACGACCTCCACCTGATCACGGAGGCCGCCCCCGCGCTGATCGCGACCATCGATGCCGGGCGGGTCTACCGCTTCGCCAACGGGAACTTCGCGGCCTGGTTCGGGCTCGACCGGGACGGGATCGTCGGGTGCCCGATGCGGGCGGTGCTGGGCGAGGCGCGCTACGCCGAGCGGGCGCCCTACCTCGAGCGGGCCTTCGCGGGCGAGACCGTCACCTTCGAGGCGAGGGCCTCCGGGGAGGCCGAGCGCCACGCCCTGGTGCGCTACGTGCCCCAGCGCGGCCCGGACGGGGCGGTGCACGGCCTGCACCTGCTCGGCGTCGACATCACGGCCGAGAAGGCCGCGCAATCGGCCCTCGGCGACACCGCCCTGAAGTTCCGGGCCATCGCCGAGTCGATGCCCCAGATGGTCTGGTCGACGCGGCCGGACGGCTACCACGACTACTACAATGCCCGCTGGTACGAGTTCACCGGGATGCCGGCGGGCTCGACCGACGGGGAGGGCTGGAACGCGATCTTCCACGCCGACGAGCAGCCCGAGGCGTGGCGGCGCTGGCGCCACTCGCTCGCCACCGGCGACCTCTACGAGATCGAGTACCGCCTGCGCCGGCACGACGGGGTCTACCGCTGGGTGCTCGGCCGGGCGATGCCGATCCGCGACCCGGAGACCGGCGCGATCCAGCGCTGGTTCGGCACCTGCACCGACATCGACGACCAGGTGCGGGCGCGCGAGACCCTGGCCCGCGGCCGCGAGGAGCTGGAGGCGCTGGTGCGCGAGCGCACCGCCGCCCTCGAGGCCGCCAACGCCCGACTGACGGCCGAGATGGAGGAGCGCGCCCGGGTCGAGGCGGCGCTCCGCCAGGCCCAGAAGATGGAGGCGGTGGGCCAGCTCACGGGCGGCATCGCGCACGACTTCAACAACCTCCTCACCGGCATCACGGGGGCGCTCGACCTGCTGCGCCGGCGCCTGTCCGAGGGCCGCCACGACAACCTCGAGCGCTACGCGAGCCTCGCCACGACGTCGGCCCAGCGCGCCGCCGCCCTGACCCACCGGCTGCTCGCCTTCGCCCGGCGCCAGCCGCTGATGGCCCAGGCGGTGGACGCCAACCGCCTCGTCGCCTCGATGGACGACCTCCTGCGCCGCACCCTCGGCGAGCGGGTCCGGCTCGAGCTCGTGGTCGCGGGCGGCCTCTGGCCGACCCTGTGCGATCCCAACCAGCTCGAGAACGCGCTCCTCAACCTCGCCATCAACGCCCGCGACGCCATGCCGGGGGGCGGCCACCTCACCATCGAGACCGCCAACGCGCATCTCGACGACGCCTACGTGGCCGGCGAGATCGGGGTCAGGGCCGGGCAGTACGTCTGCGTCAGCGTCAGCGACACCGGGGCCGGCATGGCCCCGGATGTGATCGCCCGGGCCTTCGACCCGTTCTTCACCACGAAGCCCCTCGGCGAGGGCACGGGGCTCGGCCTGTCGATGATCTACGGCTTCGCCAAGCAGTCGGACGGCCACGTCCGGATCTACTCCGAGGTCGGCCAGGGCACCAGCGTGAAGCTCTACCTTCCGCGCCACCGGGGCGAGGCGGCCCTCGCGCACGCCCCGGCCCCGAGCCTGCCGCCGCCGCGGGCGGAGCGCGGCGAGACGGTGCTGGTGGTGGAGGACGACGCCACCGTGCGGGCGCTGATCGGCGAGACCCTGGGGGAGCTCGGCTACCAGGTGCTGGAGGCGGCCGACGGCCAGGCGGGCCTGGGCATCCTCGGGGACGCCCGGGCCCGCGTCGACCTCGTGATCACGGATGTCGGGCTGCCCGGGCTGAACGGCCGCCAGATGGTCGACCAGGCGCTGGCGGCCCGGCCGTCCCTGCGGGTGCTGTTCATCACCGGCTACGCCGAGAACGCCGCCTTCGGCAACGGCCACCTCGCCCCGGGCATGCAGATGATCACCAAGCCCTTCGCCATCGAGGCGTTCACCGCTAAGGTGCGGTCGATGATCGAGGCACGGGCCTGACGCCCCCGGCCGCACCCGAGGCGCGCCGGTCCGGGCCGGCGCGGCCGCCGCGCGCCTCGGCCGCGCGGGCGGCCCTGCGGTCCGCCATCGGAAGGACCGCCGTGCCGCAGCCGCCGCTTCGCGTCTTCCTGGCCCTCGGTCTCGGGGCCGCGGGCCTGGTGGCGACCCTGGTGCTCGCCCTCGTGGCCTCCCGGGTGGCGAGCGACCGGCTGGAACAGCGCATCGAGACCGAGCTCAGCGACCTCGCCTACCACATGGCGGGCCAGCTCGACCGCAGCATGTTCGAGCGCTGGCGCGACATGCTGATCCTGGCGCAGGACGACACGATCCGGGACCCGGGCGCGGACCTCGCCCGCAAGCGCCGGGTGCTGCGCCGGGCGCAGGACACCTATCCGGACTACGCCATCATCGGGCTCGTCGGGCCCGCGGGCCGGATCGAGGCGACCAGCACCGGCACGCTCGAGGGACTCGACGTCGGCCACCGGGACTACTTCGTGCAGGGCAGCCGGCGGCCCTACGTCGGCGACGTGCACGACGCGCTCCTGCTCGCCACCCTGCGGCCGGGGCGCGACCCGGCCGACCCGCCGCGGGTGCTCGACATCGCGGCACCCGTCCACGCCGAGGACGGAACCCTGGCGGGCGTGGTCCTGGGCCACCTCGACTGGGCCTGGGCCCGGGGCATGGAGGCGAGCCTGCGCGAGGCCTCGCACGGGCGGCGCGGCGTCGCCGCGCTGGTGCTCTCGCGGGACGGACGGGTGCTGCTCGGGCCCGAGGACCTGGCCGGTCGCACGCTGGCGGGCCACCTGCCGAGCGTCGCGCAGGTGCAGGCGGGCCGCGACAGCACCGCGGCGGAACGCTGGCCGGACGGGCACACCTACCTGACCGGCTACCGGGCGACCCGGGGCCACCGGGACTATCCGGGCCTCGGCTGGGCGGTGCTGGTGCGCCAGGACGCGTCCGAGGCCTTCGCGCCGGTCGCCGAGCTGCGGCGCCAGATCCTGCTCTGGGGCCTCGTGGTGGCCACGGTGGCGGCCGGCGCCGGCTGGTTCGCGGCCGGGCTCCTGGCGCGGCCCCTGCGCCGGCTCGCCGTCGCCGCCGCGGCCCTCGGCCGGGGCGAGCCGATGCAGGTGCCGGCGACGGCCGTGCGGGAGGCGCACGCGATCGGCCACGCGCTCGGCGCCGCCGCGCGGATGCTGCGCCAGGAGGCGGCGGAGCGCCAGGCCGCCGATGCGCGCCGGCAGCTCCTGATCCACGAGCTGAACCACAGGGTCAAGAACACCCTCGCGACCGTCCAGTCCATGGCGCGCCAGACCGCCCGCAACGCGGCCTCCCTGGAGGGCTTCACCCACAGCTTCGAGGCCCGCCTGCTGGCGATGTCGCAGACCCACAACGTGCTCACCGCCAACCACTGGGAGAGCGCGGGCCTGCGGGGCATCCTGGCGGCGGAGCTCGAGCCCTACGCGGGCGGGCGGCGCGACCGCATCACCCTCGACGGCCCGGCCGTCGCCCTCAGCCCCCACGTCGCGGTTCCGCTCGGCATGGCGGTGCACGAGCTTGCCACCAACGCGGCGAAGTACGGCGCGCTCTCGGCCGAGGACGGGCGGGTGGTGGTGGCGTGGGAGGTCCGGGACGACGCCCTGCACCTGCGCTGGCGGGAGAGCGACGGCCCGGCGGTGGCCCCGCCGGCCCGCCGCGGCTTCGGCACCCGCCTGATCCACGCGAGCATCGAGCGCGAGCTCGGCGGCCGCGTCGGCCTCGACTTCGCGCCGGGCGGCCTCCTCTGCACGCTCGCGGTGCCGCTCGCGGCCCGCGAGGCCGCCTGAGGGGGCACCCCGGCCCGAGCTCAGTCGCGCCCGTAGGGGTAGCAGCGCGCGCGCTCGAGCGAGAGGCCGAGATGCGCGCCGAGCCTGCGGATCGCCTCGGCATGGGCCGCGTAGGGATCGCGGTTGCCGACCCCCACGATGATCGGGCAGCCCGCCCCTGCCGGCACCATGGCGGTGGCGAGCCCGTTGCCCTCCGGGTCGCGCAGGGTCAGGAACATCGGCATGGTCCGGCGCAGGTGCGCCTTGAGGCCGATCTGCTGCTCGATCCAGGGTCCGGGCGGCGGCACGTAGGCGGCCTCGGCGCGGGCCAGCGCCTGCCGGAAATGCTTCTCGACGGCATGCCCCATCAGGGCGGATTCCTGGATCGCCTCGGATTCGGTCTCGATGCGGAACCAGGTCTTCCCACCGGGAACGTCGCAGACGTACTCCATCGCCACTCCTCGACCGCCCGACCGGGCGCGGCCGGGGCGAGGGGCCCGGCCGCCGGCGAGGCGCCGGCAGGACCGGGACCTCGGCTCAGGCCCTCGGGTCAGCCTCCATTCTAGCGCAGGGCGCCGAGGGACCCAGACGGCACGCCGTCGCGGCGCGAGGGGCCCGGATCCTTGGCGGTGAGCGTGGCCCGGCCCTGCTCGGTGATGCGCCAGATCGCGAAGGTGCCGCCGAGGTGCGGGCCGGCCTGCTCGCCCAGGAAGTCCAGGTGGCCGTCGTTCTCGAGGGCGCAGAGCCGGCTGTGGTCGCCCGGCCAGGCACGGGTCGGCTCGCGCTTGACCGAGATCATGCCCTCGGTGGCCGTCGCGGCCTTGCTCAGCAGGCGTCGCTCATGGTCGATCATCGGCAAAATTCCTCTCGCGCAGGGGAGCCCGGGCCGCGGGCCGCGCAGCCTGCCGCCAGGCAGGGATGACGGCGCTGGGCGGGCCGGCAGGCCCGACGACGCGCCCGGGTGAGACAAGCCCTCCCTCGCCCTCCGGGGGCGCGGGGGTCGGGCACCGCGTCGCTCGCGGTGCGGGCACCGCGTCGCTCGCGGTGCGGGCACCGCGTCGCTCGCGGTGCGGGACGCCCGCCGGCCGCGGCGGCGGGCTCGTGGGAGGGCGCAGAGCCCTCGTCACATCCGACGGGCCGTGCCATCCTGACCCGTTCGTGAACGAAGCTTAGCAGTTTGCCACACCGGCGCAACCCGTGGTCCGCGCCGGAGCGCCGCGTGCCGGTCCGGCGCGCTCTCCTGCCCGACCTTGGCGGTCTTCGACTGATCGCGACCGCGCGATCCGGCCGCTCGGCAAGACGCGGCCGGCGCCCCGCGAGTGTTAGGCCCGACGTATTCGCAATCCAGGCGCGAACACACCAGTCAAGCGGGTGTCGGGGATGGCCTGCAACCGGCCGGAGAGGCAGTCTGGCCGCGATCGGACGGCGACTGCACAGGGCGAATACTCGGCCATGAACGGATCCGACGGCGGACACGGAGAGACATCGCCGGGCCGCGAGGAGGCGGCGCGCCTCGCGGTGCGCCTCACGCGATCCTCGACACGCCGCCGGGCGGGGGGTTCGACCGCGTCACCCGGGTCGCGGCGCGCCTGTCCGGGGTGCCGGTCGCCGTCCTCGGCATCGTCGACGACGACCGGATCTGGTTCGAGTCGCACCACGGCCCGGACGTGACCGAGGTCCCGCGCGGCCCGGGCCTTGCGCGCCTCGGCGATCCTCAGCCCGGGCACCCGGGTGCTCACCGATGCGGCGAGCGATCCGCGTGCCTGCCGGACCTCGCCGCCATCGTGATGGACGAGATGGAGCGGGCCCGCGGCCTCACGCCCCGCCGATCGGCTCCGTCACCTTGCCGGTCCCGGCGCAGTCCGGGCAGGGACCGGACTCGATCCGGCCGCTGCCGCGGCAGCGCGGGCAGAGGTTCTCGCCGGTCCCGGGGGTTCCCGGCGCGGCCTTGTCCCCCGGTTTGTCGGGGCCGGTACTCGTCATGGCGCTCTCCCGATGCGGGGCGTCGGCCGCCCGCCGGGTGTACAACCCGCGGGCGTGCCCGCGGGTTCTGACGGCACCGGCCCCCGGCCCGCGCGGGGTGCGGGCTCCCGGCCGCCGCGCCGGGGGCGCCGGGGGCGCCGGGGCGCGGCCTCACGGCCTCGGGGGGCTCTGCATCGTGCGCTTCTGCTGCTCGGCCAGGGCCTTGTAGTCGTAGGTCGGGAAGAACTCGGTCCGGTAGGGCCCCCACGCGGTGTTCTCCAGCACCACGTTGATCTCCCGCAGCTTCGAGGGCGGGAACCTCAGCGTGACCACCTGCCCGATGTTCATCACCACGTACCACGACACCACCTCGGTCCCGGGCGGCGGGAACTGGTCGTAGTAGCCGTTCTTCTGGAGCTGTGCGTTGATCTCCTTGAGGTTCTTGGCCTGATCGTGCTTGAGGAACACGGTCATCAGCATGGTCTCGCTCTCCGCGGCGGGGGCCGGCGACTGCGCCGGCGCGGGGCCGACCGAGGCGGCGAGCAGGGCCGCCGCGACCAGGTTCCGCCCGAGCGTCAGGACGCCCAGTCCTCCGCGGGTGCCGCGCGGGCGCGGCGGCCGGCCCTCCTCCGGGACCGGGGAGGCGGCGGGACGGCGGGGCGGGGCGGCGGGGCCTGCGTGCGGGTCGGCACGGCGTCCCGGGGCGGGCCGCGGACCCGGATCGCGGGCGCTCGGCGCGGAGGTCGATGGCATGGTCGAACACCTCGTGGCGCCCGTCGGCGCGGGCCGCCCGGACGGCCGCGGCTCAGGTGCGGCCGATCGCCCGTCAGGCCGGCGGGCGGCCCGAGCGGCATTGGGGGCCTGTCGCCCCGGATGTAGCGGTTCGTCCCGTCCCGGCAAGCGCGGGTCGGCCCGATGCCGCGGCCCTGCCCGCCCCGCGATCGGCCGGGGGCGACCCGCGGGCCGCGTGCCCGGGCCGGGCGAGGTTACAGTCGAGATGTAACGTCAGGATGACAGATTGTGTGCCGGGCCGCTTCAGCGTAGTAGGCGCATCGAGGTGATGAACAGGTCAGGCATCAACGTACTCCACGTCTGATCGATGAAGGGGCGGGAGGATGTTCACGAGTTTCCGGATCAAGCTGGCACAGCTGTGCTTCAGGATGGCGGTCCGCTTGGGAGAGCCGTACTTGGCAACACACGCCCTGCGTGAACTCAAGGGCTTCGAGGGTGCATGGCGCCAGGCGTCGAGCCCGGACCGCCAGCGCCCCCGCCCCCTGCCCTGAGCGGCGCGACGTCCGTCGCGCCGGCCCCGGCGAAGGCCGGGCCGCGGGCCTCGCCGGGGCTCCGCCAATGATCGCCGGCGCCCGACGGCTGCCGGACCGAAGGTTCCCGCGCACACCAGCCGCGACCCGTCGGCACCCTGCCGGGCCCGAGGCGCCGCGCCGTCGGCCCGCTCTCCCGCCGCACGGGGGATGTCCGGGCCTGAGCCCCCCGGAGCGCGCGCCACCGCACCCCGGCCTGCCGGCAGGCCTCCCGCGGCGGGCCGCGCTGCCGCGTCACGCGGCGGCGATCGGCCCGCCGCTTCCGGCTCCGCGTCGTCTCGGTCGTGGGGAGCGGCGGGCCGAATCGATCCCGGGCGAGCGTCGGGACGCGGGACCGTACGTACTTTGACTCGTTTCGGCCGCGGTCCGGATCAACCAAGGTTCATCTCAGTATCACTTGGTGGCCGGAACCCGGGGGACTCCATGAAGCGCATCATCCTTACGTCAATCACCTGCCTCGCCGCCCTCGCCTTCGCCCCCGGGGCGGCCGAGGCGGGCGGCTTCCGCGGCAGCGGATTCCATGGAGGCGGGATCCATGGAGGCGGGATCCATGGCGGCGGCTTCCACGGCGGCGCCGGCGGCTACCGGGGCGGCGCAGGCGGGTATCGCGGCGTCGGCATCCGGGGTGGGTACGGCGGTTACGGGCGCGCGTATCACGCCGGCGGCTACGGCGGCCGGGGCGGGGTCTACGCTGGGCGGGGTTACGGCCATCGCCGCGGCTACGGGCTCGCCGCAGCCGGCCTCGGCCTCGGGCTCGGGGTGGCGGCCGGCAGCCTCTACGGTGCCTATGGCGGCGGGTACGCGCCGGCCGCCTACGGCTACGCCCCGGCAATCGACGGTTATGGCGGGTACGCGCCGGCGAGCGGCGGCTACGCGCCGGCCGCCTACGGCGTGGAGTACGGCGGGGCCTACGTGCCGGCGGCCACCTACGGCTACGGGTACGGCTGCGGCTGCTGACCGCCGGGGATGTTCCAACGGGCGCGACAGCGCGCTCGATGCGCCGCCCACGGCCGTCCTGGTGGCCGGGGACTCCCGGGCCGGCGGCCGGGACGTCGCGGGCGCGGCCGGCCCGGTCATGCCCGCGGCCCGGCGGTCCGGCCCGCGCCCCGCGCCCCGCGCCCGTCCGGGGGCCGCGGAACGCGCCTCGCGGGCCCTACCGCGTCGGGTCGACCAGGGTGAGCTTGCCCGTGAAGGTCGCATCCCGCCTGTTCGTGCTCGTGCAGCCGTAGGTGTACTCACCGGCCGCGATGGTGCGCAGGCGAATCTCGCCCTTGCCGTTCGCCTTGATCAGGTAGGCGTCGTTGCTCGCCACGTGCACGACGTCGCCGTCGTGGTGCAGCACGTTCTTGTTCTGAAAAATCTGCGGCGCCGTGATCGAGACCTGGAGGTTGGACTGGTTGATCACGTGCAGGTCGACGTTGCTCTGCGCCGGCAGCCGGAGCTCGGCGGGCGCGCATTGCGGCGTCTCGTTCTGCGCCGTGATCGTGACCTCCACGGGCGGCATGGCCTCGCCGCCCGCCTTGGGCGGCGGGAGGTCGTTGGCGGCGGACGCGGGCAGGCTCGGCAGGAGCGCGGCCAGCAGGACCGCGCAGGCCGCGAGGCCGGAGCGACGCGACGGAACGGCCTTGGGCGGGTACGGCATGGTGTTCGGCCTCTCGGGCAGGGCGGGTGAGGCGAGAACGCGAGGTCGGTCCCATCGTTGCCCGGCGCGACCTCATGACCGCCGGGCGCCCCGGGGCAGTCCGGGCGCGCGCCGGAGCGGCCGCCTCCGTGCAGAAACGATCAAGCCTAAGCGAGTCTGAGTCCGCGCGAGACAATGCGACGGAGGCCGCAGGCTTCTGATGACCACAGTCGCAACGCGTCGGGCCAGGCAGACGGCCCGCGGCGACTTCCGCTGGATCAGCACAAATCGCCATGTTACCCAACGGACATGGGCGACCTGCCCGCTCTCTCTTCGTGCGGTACTTCCGATGATGTTCCGGTTTGGTCCCGGCCGGGCGGCCCGTCGCCCGGGCCGCCTCGGGCCCTGCGGTGCCGCGCTCCTCGCCGCGGCATTTCTCCTGAGCGCCGGCCGGGCGCCCGCGGGTCCCGCGGGCGCGGGCCCCGAATGCGCCGCCGCCGCGCCCCTCCCGGACGGGATGCTCCTGCCCGTCGTCGGCCAGCACGTCGCGCGGGGCCGGCCGGTGCGCGTGCTGGCCATCGGCTCGTCCTCCACCGAGGGTGTTGGCGCCTCCTCCCCGGCCCGGGCCTATCCGCGCCAGCTCGAAGGCACCCTCGCCCGGGCCTGGCGCGACGCGCCGGTGAGCGTCGTCAACGCGGGCATCGGCGGCGAGACCGCCGACCAGACCCTGCTGCGCCTGGAGGCGGCGCTCCGGCAGGCGGACAAGCCCGACCTCGTCATCTGGCAGGTCGGCACCAACGACGCGGTCACGGGCGGCGACGAGGCGCGGTTCCGGGGCCTCCTGGAGCACGGCGTCGCGCTCGTCCGCGGGGCCGGGATCGATCTCATCCTGCTCGATCAGCAGTTCTACCCGGCGATCCCGGACCGCGCCCGCTACGAGCGCTACGTCGGGCTCGTGGCGAGCGTGGCGGCGGCGGCCCGGGTCCCGGTCTTCTCGCGCTACGCGCTGATGCGGGAATGGGGGCGGCAGGACCCGACGGTCCTGTCCGGGATGCTGGCGCAGGACGGCTTCCACATGGGCGACCGCGGCTACGACTGCCTGGCGCAGGCCCTCGGCCAGGGCATCGTCCGGGCCGCGGCGCCGGCCCCGGGCGCGGCCGGCGCCGTGGCGCGGGCGCGGCCCCAGGCGGAGCCCGGCGCCCCNGGGTGAGCGGGGCCCGGCGGCGGCCCCGGGCCCCCGGGGCCCGGTCCGCGGGAGCCCGCCCGGCGGACCGGGTTGTGGCCGCGAGGCCACGCTCGCGCGGCGTTGCGCCGGTCCCCCGCCCCGGGCCGACGGCCTGGGGCTTACCCCGCCCGCGCCGCGGCGTGATAATCGCGCCCCGGTGCGTCGCGCGGCTGCAAGGGGATGGCGTGAAGGGGTTGCGTAACCTGCCGGGGCTCGTCCTCGTCGTCCTCGGCGTGCTCGGGACGCCCGCGCCGGCCCAGCAGGCCCGGGTCCCCGTGCTGGAGGGAGCCGGCGGCGACATCCGCACCGCCGTCGCCCAGCCCGAGACCACGAGCCAGGCCTCCGGCGGCTACGTCCGCTCCGTCGAGCCCTCTCTCGGGCCGCTGGCCGACCCGTTCGGCCTGCGCGCCGCCCTGAAGCCCCGCGGCGTCGAGTACAGCCTGACCTACATTGCCGACGTGCTCGGCAACCCGGTGGGCGGCCTCCGCCGGACCGCGATCGTCGAGGACCGCCTGAACCTCAGGCTCAACCTCGACCTCGCGACGATCGCCGGCTGGCAGGGCGCGACGCTCCACGCCAACGCCTACTTCATCCACGGCACCGGCCTGTCGCGCTACGCGGTCGGCAACCTCCTGGCGACGAGCGTCATCGAGGCGCTGCCCTCGACCCGGCTCTACGTGCTCTGGTTCGACCAGAAGCTCCTCGACGGCACGCTGGCGCTCCGGGCCGGGCAGCTCGCCGCCGACACCGAGTTCATCGTGAGCCAGACCGCGACGCTGTTCGTGAACTCGACCTTCGGCTGGCCGGCCATCACGGGCCTCGACCTGCCGAGCGGCGGCCCGGCCTACCCGCTCGCGACCCCGGCGGTGCGGGCGAAGTACGTGCCGGACAAGGATGTCTCGCTCCAGATCGGCCTCTTCGACGGGGACCCGGCCGGCGCCGCGCGGCCCGGCAACGCCGTCGATCCGCAGCGGCTCGACCGGACCGGCACGAACTTCCGCACCCGCGACCCCGCCCTCGTCGTGGCGGAGGCCGCCTACACCTACAACACCGAGCCGGGCTCCCGGGGGCTGCCCGGGACCGTCACGCTCGGCGGCTGGCAGCATTTCGGCCGCTTCGACGACACCCTGCGCGACACGGCGGGCCTGTCCCTGGCCGATCCCTCGTCGAACGGCGTCGCGCGCCGCCTGCGCGGCAATGCGGGCGTCTACGGCATCGTCGACCAGACGCTCTACCGCGAGCCAGGCCAGGACGACGAGGGCCTGAGCGCCTTCGCGCGCCTGGCCATGTCGCCGAGCCGCAGCAGCCTCGTCGACCTCTACGCCGACGGCGGCCTCGCCTACAAGGGCCTGTTCGGGAGCCGCCCCGACGACACGGTGGGCCTCGGCGTCGCCCACGCGCGCATCGCCGGCCGGGCTCGCCGCGCCGACCGGGAGGCAATCCTGTACGGCGGGGTCGCCACGCCGGTCCGCAGCGCCGAGACGGTCATCGAGGCGACCTACCAGGCCCTCGTCGTGCCGGGCTTCACCGTGCAGCCGGACATCCAGTACGTGCTCCACCCGGGCGGCGGCGTCGCCAACCCGCGCGACGCGGGCGGCCGCCGGATCCGGAACGCCGCGGTGTTCGGCGCCCGGGCCACCATCCAGTACTGAGCGCCGGGACGCCCCGGCGCCGCGGGGGCGGCCCACTCGCGCGCCCGCGCAAGCGAGGCGCCCGCTTGACGGCGAGGCCGCGGCGGCCCGTGATGGCGCGCATGATCGACCGCCCCGCGCCCCTCCCTCCCCTCGTCCCGCCCCCGGCCGGCCGCGC
>NZ_QOWC01000033.1 GCF_003574465.1 Methylobacterium crusticola | reverse complement strand
GCGCGGCACTGGCCGCCTGCGGCGCGGCGCCGGGCTTGGCCGACGGCACGGCCCCGTCCGGCGCCGCGTCCACCCGCCCGTACGCCATGGTGCCGCCGCCGGGCGTCCGGTTCTCGCCCGAGGCCGCCGGGGCGGGCGTCTTGCCGGAGGCCTCGCCGGCGGGCTTGCCGGAGGCCTTGCCGGGCGCGGCCTCTCGGGGGGGCGCCTCCTGGGCGGGGGGCGTGCGCGCCTCCGCGGCGCCCGCCTGCACGCTCCCCGGATCCTCGCCCTCGCCGGCGATGAGGGCGATCAGGTCGTTGACCGGCACGTCGGCGGTGCCCTCCGGCACCACGATGCGGGCGAGCACGCCCTCGTCGACGGCCTCGACCTCCATGGTGGCCTTGTCGGTCTCGATCTCCGCCAGGACGTCGCCCGACTTGACCGCATCGCCCTCCTTCTTCAGCCACCTGGCGAGGTTGCCCTTCTCCATCGTGGGCGACAGGGCGGGCATCAGGACGTTGATCGGCATGGGTTTTCCGGATGCTGAAGGGCTGGCGTGCGAGGGGCGGTCAGTTCAGGGGGCCGGACGGGTCCTCGCCCCCGGCCTCCAGCCCGTCGCGGATGCGCGCGAAGGCCTCCTCCTCCGAGAGGTCGGTCTCCAGGGCGTAGACCCGGGCGGCCTGCCGGGCGAGGTCGATCAGCAGGACGCCCCAGGTGAAGGGGTCGTCGAAGGAGCGCCGCAGGGCCACGCTCACCGCACCGTCCACCACGGCGGCGCGCAGGACCTCGTGGCCGCCCTTCTCCAGGGCGTCGGGCGGGACCGCGAGGGCCTCGAAGGGGGGAGCGTCCGCCATGCCGCCTACCGGTAGCAGACGGCCTTGGCCGCCTCGACCACCTCGCCGACGGTCGGCAGCGCCAGCTTCTCGAGGTTCGCCGCGTAGGGCATCGGCACGTCCTTGCCGGTGATGCGCAGGACCGGCGCGTCGAGGTAGTCGAAGGCGTCGACCATCAGGCGCGCGGCGAGCTCGGCGCCGACGCCCGATTGCGGGAAGCCCTCCTCGACGGTGACGCAGCGGCCGGTCTTCTTCACCGAATCCACCACCGTCCCGGAATCCATCGGCCGGATGGTGCGCAGGTCGATCACCTCGGCCTCGATGCCCTCCTCGGCGAGGGCGTGGGCGGCCTTGAGCGCGTACGTCATGCCGATGCCGAACGACACCAGGGTCACGTCGGCTCCCTCGCGGTGGACCTTCGCCTTGCCGATCGGCACCGTGAAGTCGTCGAGCTTCGGCACCGGGAAGGACTGGCCGTACAGGATCTCGTTCTCGAGGAAGATCACCGGGTTGGGATCGCGGATGGCGCTCTTGAGCAGGCCCTTGGCGTCCGAGGCCGTGTAGGGCATCACCACCTTGAGGCCCGGCACGTTGGAGTACCAGGCGGCGTAGTCGTGGCTGTGCTGCGCGGCCACCCGGGCGGCGGCGCCGTTGGGGCCGCGGAACACGATCGGGCAGCCGAGCTGCCCGCCCGACATGTAGAGGGTCTTGGCGGCCGAGTTGATGATCTGGTCGATCGCCTGCATGGCGAAGTTGAAGGTCATGAACTCGACGATGGGCTTGAGGCCCGTGAAGGCCGCGCCGACGCCGACGCCCGCGAAGCCGTGCTCGGTGATCGGCGTGTCGACGACGCGCTTGGCCCCGAACTCCTGCAGGAGGCCCTGGGTGATCTTGTAGGCGCCCTGGTACTCGGCGACCTCCTCGCCCATGATGAAGACGCCGGCATCCCGGCGCATCTCCTCCGCCATGGCGTCGCGCAGGGCCTCGCGCACGGTCTGGGTCACCATCTCGGTGCCCTCCGGGACCTCGGCCATCGCCCGGTCGTCGGTGCGGCTCGCGACCACGGCCGGGGCGGCCGGCGTCCCGACCGGCCCGTCGTCGCCGGACTTCGTGGCGGGGGCCGGGCGCCCGGCCCGGCCCTCGGCCTGCATGTCGGGGCTCGGCGCCGGCTGGCCGCCCGACTTGGCGTCCCCGGACTTGGCGTCGCCCGCCTTGGCATCGGCCGCCCTGGCATCGGCCGAGTTGGCGCCCCCGGACCCGGCCGCGCCGTTCGGCTTGGGGCCGGCCTCGACGCCGGCCGGGTCCTCGCCCTCGCCGGCCAGCACCGCGATCGGGGTGTTGACCGCGACGTTGTCGGTGCCGTCGGCGATCAGGATCTTGGCGAGCACGCCCTCGTCGACGGCCTCGACCTCCATGGTGGCCTTGTCGGTCTCGATCTCCGCCAGGATGTCGCCGGCCTTGACCGGGTCGCCCTCCTTCTTGAGCCACTTCGCCAGCTTGCCCTGCTCCATCGTCGGCGAGAGGGCAGGCATCAGGATGTCGGTCGCCATGGGGTACTCTGTCGATCCGGGAGGAGGGGCGGGCTCTCGTCAGCCCAGCAGGATGTCGGTCCAGAGCTCGGAGGGATCCGGCTCGGGATCGCTCGTGGCGAACTCCGCCGCCTCGTTCACGACCCCCCGCACCTTGGCGTCGACTGCCTTGATCTCGTCCTCCGGCACCCCGTGGGGGCCGAGGAGCCGCTTGCGCACCTGCTCGATGGGATCGGATTCCTCGCGCATGCGCGCGACCTCGTCCTTGGTCCGGTACTTGGCCGGGTCGGACATGGAGTGCCCGCGGTAGCGGTAGGTCTGCATCTCGAGGATGTAGGGTCCCTCGCCGTCGCGGGCGTGGCCGATGGCGCGCCGGGCGGCCTCGCGCACGGCGCGCACGTCCATGCCGTCGACCTGCTCGCCCGGGATGCCGAAGGAGACGCCGCGCTTCGAGAAGTCGGTCTGGGCCGAGGCGCGCGAGACCGAGGTGCCCATGGCGTAGCGGTTGTTCTCGATCACGTAGACCACGGGCAGCTTCCAGAGCTGCGCCATGTTGAAGCTCTCGTAGACCTGGCCCTGGTTGGCCGCGCCGTCGCCCATGTAGGTCAGGCTGACGGCGCCGTCCTCGCGGTACTTGTTGGCGAAGCCGATGCCGGTGCCGAGCGAGACCTGGGCGCCCACGATGCCGTGGCCGCCGTAGAAGTTCTTCTCGCGGGAGAACATGTGCATCGAGCCGCCCTTGCCGCGGGAATACCCGCCGCGGCGGCCGGTCAGCTCGGCCATCACGCCCTTCGGCTCCATGCCGCAGGCCAGCATGTGGCCGTGGTCGCGGTAGCCGGTGATCACCTGATCGCCGTCCGTCGACGCCATCTGGACGCCGATCACCACGGCCTCCTGGCCGATGTAGAGGTGGCAGAAGCCGCCGATCAGGCCCATGCCGTAGAGTTGGCCGGCCTTCTCCTCGAAGCGGCGGATCAGGAGCATCTCGCGATAGGCGTGCAGGTCCTCGTCGCGGCTGAAGGCCGGCGCGTTCGAGGCCGGCACCGGTGGAGCCGCCTTCTCGCGGGTCTTGTCGCTCCCGCGGCGCGCCTCTTTCGCGGCATCCATCGGCACCCTCCCGGCTGCTACCTTAGTCGGACAGCTTCTAGGGCACGGATCGGCGGAAATCGAGGGCTTGGGGGCCGAAAGCCGCACGGGAGACGCCGTGCCGGCCGGCCGACAGGGGCGTTTCGCGCCCGGTTCGCCCGCTCAGGGCGCGATGATCACGACGTCGTTCGGGTGGACCCGGCCGAGGATGACCCGGGCGCGCTCCTCCAGGAGGTCGCGGTCGATCTGGTCGCTGCGCAGCAGGGCCACGCGCCGCTCCCACTCGCCCCGGTCGGCCCTGGCGGCGTCGAGCTCCTGCTGGAGCCCGTAGGCCTGGATCTTGAGCGCGCGCTTGGCCTCGAGGCCGCGGTTGCCGCTCTCCGCCTCGTGCAGGAAGTAGCCGACGACGAGGACCGACACGGCGTAGAGGCCGAGGGGCAGCAGGATGGCACGGGCGCGGCGACGGACAACCATGCGGGCGAGGATGGGACCGGAGGGTTAAGGAAGGCTCAAGGTGGATTGCAGCCCTGCCTCGATGCGGCGCGCGCACCCTGGCGGTTCCGTAGCCCTCGGGGTTCAACAAGGTAGGGTCGAGAACCACCGCCTGCGGCGCCGGGATCGATGGCCTCTCCGACCGGAAGGCAGCGCTGCGGATCGAGGCACGAACCAACCGGGATCGTCGCCCGGGCCCGCGGGATGACCCGGATCGCCCGCGAGGCGGGCCTGAGCCGCGAGAGCCTGTACAAGGCGCTCCCGCGGACCGGCGATCCGAACTTCGAGACCGTGCGGGCGGTCCTGCGGGCGCCCGGCCTGCAGCTCAGCGTGAGGCGCGCCGGCGAACCGGCGGCGTGACGCGGGACGCTGATCCGCACGGGTCAGGCGGCACCGCGCCACGCCGCCGGCGTGAGGCCGGTCGCCTGGGCGAAGCGGCGGGTGAAGTGGCTCTGCGAGGCGAAGCCGCAGGACAAGGCGATCGCCGCGAGGCTCGCCCGCCGCTCCAGCAGCAGGTCCTTCGCCCGCGCGATCCGCCGCTCGGTCACGTAGCGGTGCGGCGCCAGGCCGAAGCTCGCCTTGAACATCTTGGCGAAGTGGAAGGTGCTCAGGCCCGCCTCGTCGGCCAGCATCTCGAGGGTCAGCGCCTCGGCGAGGCGCGCCTCGATCAGCGCGGCGATGCGACGGCGGACCGCGGGTGCGAGGCCGCCCCTGACCGCCCGCGCCTGCCCGAGGCCGGCATGGCGCCGCAGGATGGCGTGGAGCAGGAGGTGGCAGGCGGCGCCGAGCGCCATCCGGTCGGCGCCCGCCGCCCAGTCGAGGGGCAGCACGGCGCCGCGCATCAGCATCGCGGTGGCGGGATCCTCCGCGAAGGTCAGCTCGCGCAACGAGACGGCGCGGGGATCGACGTCGAGGGTGCTCGCCGCCTGGTAGGCCAGGGTCTCGGGCGCGACGTAGAGATGGACCATCCGCAAGGGCCCGCCGATCAGCCACCGGCTCTCGTGGCCGGCGGGAAGCAGGCAGAGCCTGTCCGGCCCGCCGCCCGACAGGGCGCCGTCCTCCCGCACCACGCCTTCGCCGCCCTCGAGGTAGAGGCTCAGGGTGTGGTGGTCCGGCCGGTCGTAGCGGGCGCGGTTGTCGCGGTTCCGCCACTCGGCGAGCGAGAGCCCGCGCCCGATCTCGGCGCTGCGCAGGAGCGCCGCTCCGGTGCGGGACAGGGCATCGCGGACGTCGGGGTTCGGCTCGGTCATGCGGCGTGGATCGGGAGTCGCGCACCGACCGTAGGGCCCGGCCGCCGTCGGCGGCAACGGAGCCGGCCGCCTCCCGGATGAGAAAGCCCCAAGAACGGGCAACGCCGCCGCCGGGACGGGGGAGCCGGCCGGTCCGGACCCGGTCTATCCGGGGGTCTCGCCCCCGCCATCGGAACCCGGAACCGTGACCGCCTTCCTGTACGCCCTGACCGTGCTCATCTGGGGTACGACCTGGATCGCCATCAAGCACCAGCTCGGCCCCGTCGCCCCCGAGGCCTCGATCGCCTACCGCTTCGCCCTCGCGGGCGCCGTCCTGGTCTGCGCCCTCGGGCTGACCGGGCGGCTGAGACCGATTCCGTGGCGGCACCAGCCCTTCGTGCTCCTGCAGGCGCTGTGCCTGTTCTCCTGCAACTTCGCCTGCTTCTACCTGGCGGCGCGCTCGGTCCCGAGCGGGATCGTCTCGGTGGTGTTCTCGGCAGCCACCGTGTTCAATGTCGCCAACGCCGCCCTGTTTCACCGCCGCCGCCCGGCACCCCGGGTGCTCGCCGGGGCGGTGATCGGGCTTCTCGGCATCGCCTGCCTGTTCCGGGACACCCTCGTCGGCACCGCGCTCGACCGGGACACCGCTCTCGGCCTCGGCCTGGCGCTCCTCGGCACCTGGTTCTTCTCGGCCGGGAACCTCGTCTCGGCCCGCAACCAGCGCCACGGGCTGCCCGTCGCCACGGTGAACGCCTACGGGATGCTCTGCGGCGCCGCCCTGGTGGCGACGGTCGCCGCCCTGCGCGGCGTGCCGTTCGGCTTCGACCCGTCGCCCGCCTATGTCGGGGCGCTCCTCTACCTCGCGATCCCCGGCTCGGTGATCGGCTTCACCGCCTACCTGACGGTGGTGCACCGGATCGGGCCCGAGAAGGCCGCCTACATGACCGTGCTGTTCCCGGTGGTGGCGCTCACGATCTCGGTCTTCGCCGAGGGCTACCGGGTGACGCCGCTCGCCGCCCTCGGCTTCGCCCTGGTGCTCGCCGGCAACGCGGTGGTGTTCGCGCCCCTGCGGGCCCGAGGCATCCGCGCTCGAGCCAAAGGCCGCCCGGAGGCGGCCTGCGACGCGTGATCGCGTCGGCGCGCAGGGGCCGGAAAGCCCCTGCGCCGAGAAGTCAGGCGACCTTCAGCGCCCCGCGCCCCAGGTAGCGGCCCTGCGCGCCCAGGCCCTCCTCGATGCGGATGAGCTGGTTGTACTTGGCGAGCCGGTCGGAGCGGGCGAGCGAGCCGGTCTTGATCTGCCCGCAATTCGTCGCGACGGCGAGGTCGGCGATCGTCGCGTCCTCGGTCTCGCCGGAGCGGTGGGACATCACCGCGGTGTAGCCGGCGCGGTGGGCCATGTCGACGGCCGAGAGCGTCTCGGTGAGGGAGCCGATCTGGTTGACCTTGACCAGGATCGAGTTGGCGGTGCCCTTCTGGATGCCCTCGGACAGGCGCGCGACGTTCGTGACGAACAGGTCGTCGCCCACGAGCTGGCAGCGGCCGCCGACCGCGTCGGTGAGCGCCTTCCAGCCGGCCCAGTCGTCCTCCGCCATGCCGTCCTCGATCGACAGGATCGGGTAGGCGTCGACGAGCTTGGCCAGGTAGGCGGCCTGGGCCCCGGGGTCGCGGGTCTGGCCCTCGCCCTCGTACACGTAGGCGCCGTTCCTGAAGAACTCGGTCGCCGCGCAGTCGAGCGCCAGCACGATGTCCCGGCCCGGCTCGAAGCCGGCGGCGCGGATCGACTCCATGACGAAGTCGAGCGCGGCCTCGGCCGAGGGCAGGTTGGGGGCGAAGCCCCCCTCGTCGCCCACGTTGGTGTTGTGGCCGGCCTTCTTCAGGGCGCCCTTGAGGGTGTGGAAGACCTCCGAGCCCCAGCGCACCGCCTCGGCGAGCGAGCCGGCGCCCACCGGCATGATCATGAATTCCTGGAAGTCGATCGGGTTGTCGGCGTGCGCGCCGCCGTTGATGATGTTCATCATCGGCACCGGCAGCACGCGGGCCTGCGTGCCGCCGACGTAGCGGTAGAGGGGCAGGCCGGCGGCCTCGGCGGCGGCCTTGGCGACCGCCAGGGAGACGCCCAGGATGGCGTTGGCGCCGAGGCGCGCCTTGTTGGGCGTGCCGTCGAGCTCGATCATGGCCTCGTCGATGGCGACCTGCTCCTCGGCGTCCATGCCGCCGACGGCGTCGAGGATCTCGCCGTTGACCGCCGCCACGGCCTTGAGCACGCCCTTGCCGCCGTAGCGGCCCTTGTCGCCGTCGCGCAGCTCCACTGCCTCGTGGGCGCCGGTCGAGGCCCCGGAGGGCACGGCGGCGCGGCCGAAGGAGCCGTCCTCCAGGAGCACGTCGACCTCGACCGTGGGGTTGCCCCGGCTGTCGAGGATCTGGCGGGCGGCGATGTTGGTGATCGCGGTCATGAGGAGGGATCTCTCGGGCAGGCTGCCGTCACGGCGGGCTTATCTGCCAAGACGACGCCCGCGGCAAGCACCCCAGGAGTGTGCGGGGCGGGGGCGCGGGGCCGGTACCGCCCGGGCCCGCGCGCGCCTATATGGGCGGCATGACGCACGCCTCACCCTCGCCGCACGCTTCCCCTCAGCTCGGGCGCGCCAGCGCGCAGCCGCGCTCGCCCGAGGAGGCGCAGCTCGACCGCGTGCCGAACCCGCACCCGGACACGGACTACCTCGCCCGCTTCACGGCGCCGGAATTCACCTCGCTCTGCCCGGTCACCGGCCAGCCGGACTTCGCCATCCTGGTGATCGACTACGTGCCGGACCGCTGGCTCGTGGAATCGAAGTCGCTGAAGCTCTACCTGCACAGCTTCCGCGACCACGGCGCCTTCCACGAGGACTGCACCGTGGGCATCGGCCGCCGCCTGACGGCGCTGCTGGAGCCGCGGTTCCTGCGCATCGGCGGCTACTGGTACCCGCGCGGCGGCATCCCGATCGACGTGTTCTGGCAGACCGGCGCCCCGCCGGCCTCCGTCTGGCTGCCCGACCAGGGCGTGCCGCCCTACCGGGCCCGGTAGCCCCCGCGCGCGACAGGCTCCGCGCGCGACGGGGGCGGCCGGTTCGCCCCGGCCGCCCCCGGTCCGGAACCGGCGGTCCGGCTCAGTACTCGGGATCGTAGCCGTACGCGGGGGCGCCGTAGCCGTAAGCCGGAGCACCGTACCCGTAGGCCGGGGCGGGCGCGCCGTAGTAGCCGTTGCGGCGGGCGGCGTCGGCCGCGGCCGCGCCCGCGATCGTCGCCGCGGCGGCGCCCGCGATGCCGAGGCCGACGGCGGCCCCCGTCGAGAGGCCGCGGCGGCGCTGCCCGTAGGCGTAGGGCCGTCCGGCGTAGCCGCGGCCGTAGCCGTGGCCCTGGCCGTAATGGCCCCGCTTCCAGCCCTGGGCCTGCGCCGGGGACGGCGCGGCGGTCGCCACCATGCCGAGCGCCACGGCGACGGCCGGGATGAGTGCCAGCTTGCGCATCAGGATCTCCGGGTTGCTGAGGCCATATGGGGAGGGCAACGAGCGTGGCCGCGCTCGGTTCCGGATCGGGCCGCGACGGGCCGCGCCCGTGCCCGTGCCCGTGCCCGCGGGCGGCGGCCGTCAGCCCGGCCGGGCGAGCCGCCAGGCCGTGCCGAGGCCGAGCAGCGCGATGGCGAGGGCGCAGAGCGCGAGGGCCGGGAACTGGCCGAGCGTGGTCAGGCCGAACCCCAGCACCGCGACCCCGAGGGCCTGCCCGCAGAAGAACGAGAAGGCGTGCAGCGCCACCGCCGAGGCGCGGGCCTGCGGGGCCACCTCGGTCACCTGCACCTGGTAGGTGTTGTGCAGCATGTAGTAGCCGAGGCCGAGCACCATCAGCGCCGCGGCGTCGACCTGCCAGGCTCCCGCCAGGCCCACCACCACGAGGGCGAGTCCCGCGGTCGCGCCGCCGACGACGAGCATCCGGGTCTGGCCGAGCAGGCGCAGGATGAGCCCGACCGCGAGGGAGTAGACGAGCCCGCCGGCCGCGAAGCCCGCCAGCACCAGGCCGGCCTCGCGGGGTCCGCCCTCGCCGCGGGCCTCGATCAGGTGCGCGAGGTGCGGGAATATCCCGAACACCGCGATCGCCTCGACGAAGACCGCGCCGAACAGCACCCGGGCGCGGGGATTGGCGAGGATCGCGCGGTAGCGCGCGAGGGCGGGCCCGAAGGCGAGGCGCCCGCCGGCCGCCCGCAGGGCGCGGCCGAAGCCCAGGGTCACGGCCCCGCAGCCCAGGCCCCCGACGACGGCCGCGAGCACGAACACCCCGCGCCAGCCGATCTCCCCCTCGATCAGGCCCGCGAAGGTCGAGCCCGAGAGCTGGCCCAGGATCACCGCGACGAGGAAGCGGCCGATGGCCACCTGCCGGCGCTCCATCGGGATGCGGTCGCCCATCATGGCAAGCGAGAGCGGGATGACGCCCCCGGCCGCGGCGCCCGCCAACATGCGCAGGCCGAACAGCGGGCCGATGCCCCCGGCGAAGACGCAGGCGACGAGCGCCAGGGTCAGGACCCCCAGGCAGGCCGCCATGACGCGCTCCTTGCCCAGGGCGTCGCCGACGGGGCCGAGCACCGGCTGGATCAGCGCGTAGGGCAGCGCGAAGGCGGTGGAGAGCAGCGCCACGGTGGCGGGCGGGCTCGCGAGGTCGCGGGCCAGCACCCCGACCAGCGGCTCGACCACGCGGCCCGCGAAGGTGCTGGCGAAGCCGCCGGCGGACAGGACCGCGATCAGGCGGGCGGGCGAATCGGCGGCGCGCACGGCCGGGCCGGACGTCAGGTGCCGCGCCCCTTCGCCAGCCGGTCGAAGGCCTGGAGCTCGGCCATGAGCGCCGGCATCTCGCGCAGCGGCACCATGTTGGGGCCGTCCGAGGGCGCCCGGTCGGGATCGGGATGGGTCTCGATGAAGACGCCCGCGACCCCGACGGCCACCGCGGCCCGGGCCAGCACCGGCACGAACTCCCGCTGGCCGCCCGAGGTCGCGCCCTGGCCGCCCGGCTGCTGCACCGAGTGGGTGGCGTCGAACACCACCGGCAGGCCGCCGGTGACCCGGGCCATGATCGGCAGCGACCGCATGTCCGACACCAGGGTGTTGTAGCCGAACGAGGCGCCGCGCTCGGTGACGAGCACGTTCGGGTTGCCGGCCCCGGTCAGCTTGGCGGCGACGTGCGCCATGTCCCAGGGGGCCAGGAACTGGCCCTTCTTGACGTTCACAACCCGCCCGGTGGCGGCGGCGGCGAGCAGCAGGTCGGTCTGGCGGCACAGGAAGGCCGGGATCTGCAGCACGTCGACGGCCTGCGCCACCGCGGCGCACTGCCCGGCCTCGTGCACGTCGGTGAGGACCGGGAGACCGAGGCGCTCGCGGATCTCGGCGAAGATCGGCGCGGCCTCGGCGAGGCCGAGGCCGCGGGAGGAGCCGGCGGAGGTGCGGTTGGCCTTGTCGAAGGACGCCTTGAAGACGAGGCCGAGGCCGAGGCCGGCCGCGATCTCCTTCAGGGCCGCGGCGACCTCGAGGGCGTGGCTGCGGCCCTCGAGGGCGCAGGGACCGGCGATCAGGGCGAGCGGCAGGTGGTTGCCGAAGCGGACGGCACCGACCGCGACGGCGATGGACCCGGGGGAGGATTCGGTCGACATGGCGTCGAGCCCTATCGGGTTTGCGTCCCGGCGGGAAGGCGCCCCGGCGGCCGGGGGACCCGCGCGCCGGGCGGGGCGCCGCGGCCCCGCCGGGCCGGCGCCGTCACCCCGGCGCTCCTCAGCCGGGCGCGTCCCGGGCCGTGAGCGGGACCGCGGCGAGCCCGTCGGGCGTCCCGGCGGCGGTCGCGGCGCCCGGGCCGAGCAGGCTCACGGCGACGTGCAGGCCGATGGCGGGGCCGAAGACCAGGGCCAGCATCAGGAGGAGGACCACGGCAACGCTGCGGTCACGGCGGAGGGCGGCTACGCCCGGGCGGGGGCGCGTCGTCGTCAGGGTCATGGCTCACCTCGTTCGACCGGCCGCGTCCGGGCCGGTTGCGGGCGAGCCGGATCAGGCGATCAGGCGCGGGTCACGCAGGAGGCACCGAGGCGGGCGGTCCGTCGACTACTGTCGCTGGGCATGGGGTCGTTGGATGTCCGGTGATGCCGCGCGCCCGATTCGAGTCCGGGCGGCGCGGACCCGACGGACATGCGTGCGATCCCCCACTTCGTCAAGGCGTGCGCCGCGCATTTTCCGGTGGACATTCCGGGTCAGGGGCCGGCGCCGAGCCGCTCGGCCACCAGGGCCTGCATGGCCCAGAGGTGGCGGTCGCGGATGCCGAGCGCCTCGCAGGCCGCCACGGTGTTGAGGAGGTACTCGGCGCTCGGGCCGAGATGGCCGCAGGCGAGGGCGATGCGCTCGGCGATCTGCGCGTCCGGGAGCCGGCCGGCGTAGCGCGGGCCGGCCCGGTCGGCCACGAAGGCGAGGGCCGGCACCGCGCCCTCGGGCGCCGCGGCGACGAGCCAGCGGGCCGCGTAGCCGCGGCCCCGCATCTCGCGCCGCCAGACCGGCCGCACGACCGCCCGCAGGTCGTCGCCGGCGAGCCGGTAGGCGATCCCCCGGCACTGGCCGCCCCGGTCGAGGGCCAGCATCACCCCGGGCCGCTCCGGCGTGCCCCGGAACCGCCGCTGCCAGAGGCAGAAGCGGCGGTGCCAGCCCCGCACCGTCGCGGTCCGGCGCTCGGCGAAGGCGAAGTCCGGCCGCCACATCAGGGAGCCGTAGGCGAAGAGCCAGAGCACCCCGGGATCGCCGGGCCCGGCGGCCAGGGCGGCGTCGAGGCGCGCGTCGGTCTCCGCCTCGTCGAGGAGCGCCATGCCGCCCGCGTCGTCGGCGACGGGCGCCGGGTGGGCGCGGGCGATCAGGTCCGCGGTGAGGGCGAGGCGGCGAGGGGGCATCGGCGGGGCGGTCCCGAGGCGGCCGGGCCGCGCGGCCCGCGGGGAGGCGACGCGGCACGGGGGCGAGGTGGCGGGGGACGAGGTGCGGGGGGAAAGGTGCAGGGAGCCAAGGTGTAGGGGGGCGGGGGCGGGGAGAAAAGCGCCGCCGCGGCGCCCCGGGCCGACCCGGGGCCGCTTTCCCGCCGCCCCGCGCCGCCCCATGTTAGTGTGATGCTAAGCCGCGTGGGCCAGGCTGGCCCGAGTGGAGGACGCGTCATGGCCGTCACGGGTCGCTTCAATTTCCGCAAAACCCTGACGGGCAGGCTCGTCCTGCAGGTCGAGATGGAGCGCCGGTCCTGGTGGCCCTTCGCCCGGGCGGCCTCGCCGGGCCACGTCTGGCGCGACGCCACGCTGAAGGACCTCGCGGCGGTGGAGCTGCAGCCGCTCCTCAACCTGCGCCGCAATCCCGGCTATATGCCCCGCAGCCCCGTGATCTTCATGATGAACCCGGGCCCGAAGGGCGAGGCGCCCTCGGCCGAGGTGGTGGAGCTCGCCACCCACCGGGCCGCCGGCCAGTCGGGCTGAGGCCCCGCGGGACCGGCCGCCGGCACCGGGCCGGCTCGGCCGCGTTGTCAGGGCAACGCGGCGCGGACCGGGACCCGGCCGGCGCCCCACGGGGAGGAGACGGGCATGGCCATGACGTTCGTGAACCAGGCCGTGATCGAGGCCTTGTCGCAGCAGATCGTCGCCGCCTATTGCGGCGCCGCGGGGCCGGCGGACGGCCCGGCCCGGGAGCGGCTGATGGGCGACGTCATGCACGCGATCGAGGAGCCGGTCGGCAGCCGCACCCTCGCGGAGGACGGACCCGACCGGGTCAACGCGGCCCTCGCCGACTGGGAGGCCCAGGAGGGCCGGGCCTTCGGCCTGCGGCTGATCGAGATCGACCCCGCCCACACCACCGTGACCATGGGGTAGGCCGGCGGCCCTCGAGCCCGCGGCCGGGGCGCGGGGACGAGGCGCGCCCGGCCGCGCGGATCAGGCGCGGCCGAGCCCGCAGAGGAGCGCCGCGAGCGCGTCGGGCGCGCTCACCATGGCGTCGTGGCCCGTCGCGAGCTCGCGCCAGCCCCACCCGGGCTGGCGGCGCACCCAGGCCTTGACGCCGTCGAGGGCCGGATAGGACGGGTCGGTGCAGTCGACGTAGGTGCGGGGCAGCCCGTTGCCGACGGGGCCGCGGATCGTCAGCGGGCTCTCGTAGGTGCCGAGCGGGTGCGGGGTCAGGCGCCGCTCCACCCAGGCGGCATCGTCCGGGTCGAGGACCCCGAAGGCCGCGGCCGGCGGCGCCGGCAGGCTCAGGGACCCGCTCGACTCCGCGGCGGCCCGCCGGCGGGCCGCCGCCACCTCGGGGGGCAGCACGTCGAACGGCGCCCGGCCGGGCTCGACGATCATGGCGTCGAGGTAGACGAGGTGGCGCAGGCGCTCCGGCATCGCGTCCGCGACGGCGCTGATGGCGAGGCCTCCGAACGAGTGCCCGACCAGGATCACGTCCCGCAGCTCCTCCGCCACGATCACCCCGGCGACGTCGCGCCCGAAGGTGTCGAGGGTGAGGTTGCGGTCGAGGAGGTGGGCGCGCTCCCCCAGGCCCGTGCAGGTGGGGGCGAGGACCCGGTGGCCCGCCGCCCGCAGCCGGTCGGCGACCCGGACCCAGCACCAGCCGCCGTGCCAGGCCCCGTGCACCAGCACGAAGGTCAGGCCATCCAAGCCCACGCCCATCCCCGCCTCCCGGTCGTCCCGGGACAGCCAAGCCCGAACGGTCCCCCGGCGCAAGATCCCCGGGCGAAAGCCCGAGGTCACGATCCCCGGCGGGCGCCGCATCGGGGCGTCGCCCGCGCGAGCGGGCGGGCCCTCAATCCTCGCGGTCCTCCCGGTCCTGCCGCCGGCCGTCGAGACCGGCGATCATCCGCTCGAGGGCCTGGAAGCTGCGCACGGCCTCCCGGGTGCTGCCGGCCGCGCAGCCGCTCTCGGCGGAGCGGTACCAGAGCAGGAGGCTGTTGAAGGCGTTCTGGTTCGGCGACGACCCGACCCGGGCCCGGCGCGCGGTCTCGGCCTCGAACCAGACCCGCACCGCGTGGCCGGCATTGGCGCAGACGTCGGCGGACCGCGGCAGGGCGGCCCGGGAGACCGGCGGATCGCCCAGCATGGTCAGCCAGAACGCCGCGACGGCGAGCCCGAGGGCCGCCGTTCCCACGCCGGCGCCCGACCGGAGGCGCGAGCCCCACCCCGCCGCGGCGGGAGGCTCGCAGGCCGGCAGGGCCTCGACGGTCTCGGGCCAGCAATAGGTGTAGTGGACCGAGCCGTCGGCGTGGTGATGGAGCTGCGGGTTGCCCATCGAACACCCCCTGAGGCGGTTTGCGGGACGCGTCACCCGGCGAGGGACACGCCCTGGAGCCGTACCACGGTCTAACAAGATGCACCGGTTCGGGATGTGCTCCCGCGCACACGAAACCGTATTCGCCCGACCCATGACGTTAGGTCTTGCAGGCATAACATCGCATTACGAGCGGTCACGTCAATACAGACCCCGATTCCGGCGGCCTGGGCCGGCCGCCGAAGCTTCGCGGCGGCGGGGCCGGCCGTCGGGACGGGGTGCAGGCGGGTGCGCCATCTGGCGGGGGCGGGACGGACAGGCCTCTCCTGCCGACCGCTCCCGTCCGTGACGACACCATCCCCTGCCGACCCGGCCCCGGCCGGCGTGCTGGGGCTCGACGACATCCTGGAGGGCGGCGCGGCCGACCGCGCCCGCCTGATCGAGGGCAGGCCCGGCTCGGGCAAGACCACGCCGGCGCCGCAATTCCCGCTCGACGGCGCGCTCAAGGGCGCGCGCTGCCTCTCGCTGCCGGGCCACCACACCGCGAGGCCCGGGGCGCAGTTCCTGCTCCTCCAGAGGCATGAGCTCCTGGCTTAACCTCAACCAGCAGGGCGTGACGACGCTGCTGGTCCCCGCCCGGCACGGGCCCGCCGGCCAGATGTCGGCGACCGTCGACCTGACCTACCTCAGCGACACCATCGTGCTGTTTCGCTTCGTCGAGGCGTCCGGGCACTTGCGCCGGGCCGTCCGCGTGGTCAAGAAGCGGGCGGGACCGCACCAGGACACCATTCGGGAACTCGGGATCGACGGCGGGGGTTTGCGTGTCGGCGAGCCGCTCACGGCCTCTCGGGGTGTCCTGACCGGCGTGCCGACCTTCGAGGGCAAGCCCGGCCAGCCCCTGGCCCGGCAGGACGCGGCCGACCGGAACACCGATGAGAGAGAGTGACCCTCCGGTCCTGGTTCTCGCCCCTTCGGGCCGCGACGCCGCGGTCGCGACCGCGATCCTCTCCGAGGCCGGCATCCGGTCGCGGACCTGCGCCTCGCTGCCCGGGCTCGTGGCCGAGCTCGGCGCGGGCAGCTGCGCGGTCATCACCGAGGAGGCCCTGCTGGCCGTCGACCGGCAGGCGCTGGCGGCCTTCATCGCCGGGCAGGAGCCGTGGTCGGACTACCCGTTCGTGCTCCTGACCCTGCGGGGCACGCCGCCCGACCCGGGCCTGATGGAATCCCTCGGCAACGTCACCCTGCTGGAGCGGCCGTTCCACCCCGCGACCCTCGTCACGGCGGCCCGCTTCGCCGTGCGGGCGCGCCGGCGCCAGCGCGAGGCCGCGGCCTTCCTGCACGAGCGCCAGCAGACCGCCGAGCGCCAGGCCCTGCTGATCCGCGAGCTGCACCACCGGGTGAAGAACACGCTCGCCACCGTGCAGGCCCTGCTCGGGGCCTCGGCCCGCTCGGCCACCAGCGTCGAGGGGTTCTACCAGAGCTTCTCGGCCCGGGTGATCTCGCTCGCCAAGACCCACAACCTCCTGACCGAGGATTACTGGCAGATGGCCTCGCTCCAGGAGATGCTGGAGAACGAGCTCGGCCCCTACAACGACGCCTCCGGCCGGCGCATCGCCCTGGAGGGGCCGGCGGTCGAGCTGACGGCCGACCTCGCGGTGCCGACCGGGATGGCGATCCACGAGCTGACCACCAACGCCGCCAAGCACGGCGCGCTCTCGGTGCCGGAGGGGCACATCGCGGTGAGCTGGAGCATCGCCCAGGCCGGGGCCGGCCGCAGCCTGCGCCTCGACTGGACCGAGCGCGGCGGTCCCCACACCCGGGAGCCGACCCGCCGGGGGTTCGGCTCGACCCTGCTCCAGCGCGTGCTGACGGTGCAGTGCGGGGCCGACATCCGCTTCGACTTCAAGCCCACGGGCCTGCACTTCCGCATGGAGGCGCCCCTGGTGGAGCGCCGCACGGTGCCGCACTATTGAGCGGGCGGGCGCCGCGGGACGGGCCGCCGCAGGGCCCCGCGACCGGCGCCGCCCCGCCCGACGACCCCTCGCGAGAAAGCC
This sequence comes from Methylobacterium crusticola, assembly GCF_003574465.1. GTDB lineage: Bacteria > Pseudomonadota > Alphaproteobacteria > Rhizobiales > Beijerinckiaceae > Methylobacterium > Methylobacterium crusticola. Next base: position 31,508 of record NZ_QOWC01000033.1, on the reverse strand, counting down.
CCTCGCGAGACAGCGCTCCGCGCCAAAGCCCCTCGCGCCAAAGCCCCCCGCACGACGAGCCCGTGACCCTGCCGGGCGCGGTGCGGTTCGACCTCGCGCCCGCGGCCGGCGGCGCGCCGTACCGCATCTTCCTGCGCCGGCCCGCCGGCGCGGCGCCGGAGGCCGGCTGGCCCGTCCTCTACCTCCTCGACGGCAACGCCGTCTTCGCCACGGCCGTCGACGCCCTGCGGGTCCAGGAGGCCTATCCGGGCGGGACCGGCACGGCGAGGGCGGTCCTCGTGGCGGTCGGCTACCCGACCGAGGCGCCCTACGACGCCCTGCGCCGCGGCTTCGACCTCAGCCCGCCGCCCGGCCGGACCTATCCGCCCTTCGCGCCCGGCGGGCCGGAGGTCCGCACCGGCGGCGCCGCGCGCTTCCTCTCCTTCCTCGAGTCCGACCTGAGGCCCGCGGTCGCGCGCCGGCTGCCCGTCGACGCGGGGCGCCAGGGGATCTACGGCCACTCCTTCGGCGGCCTGTTCGTGCTCTACGCCCTGTTCAACCGGCCGGAGGCCTTCACCCACTGGGTCGCCGCGAGCCCGTCGGTCGGGTGGGAGGACGGCATCCTGCTGCGATCGGCCGAGCGCTTCGCCGCTTCGGGCGGCGGGCCGGCGGGAAGGCGCGTGCTCGTCACGGTGGGCGGGTGCGAGCAGGAGGGACTCGTGGCGGATGCCCGCCGCATGGTGGAGCGCCTGCGGGGCCTCGCGGGCATCGAGGCCGCGTTCGCGGAGGTGCGCGGGGAGACCCACATGTCGGTGCTGCCCGCCACGGTGAGCCAGGCGGTCCGCTTCTGCCTCGGCACGTGGCCGGGCCCGGGGCCCTGAGGGACGCCGCCGCAGGGAGCTGCCGCGTCCCGCGCCGGCCTGCCCCTGCGGCACCGGGCCGGCGCGGCGATGCAACCGGGGCCGCGCCGTCGCCGTTAGGTGCCGGGGGCCCGCGAGCGGCCCCGCTCGCGGGCCTCGGGCCGGCCCGCGCAGCCGTGCAGGGCTTCACGCAAGGGGACACTACATGGACGGGCACGTGTACGGGGCGCTCGGGCAGCCGGGCGTGGGCTTCCTGATGGCGATCGTCATCGGGGCGCTGGCGGGCTGGCTCGCGGAGAAGTTCACCTCCTCCAACATGGGCCTGCTGGCCAACATCGTGATGGGGATCATCGGCGGCCTCGTCGGCAATTTCCTGGCGGCGCAGTTCCACATCCCGATCTTCGGCTTCTGGCGCAACCTGATCTCCGCCACGGTCGGCGCCATCATCGTCATCACGGTCTTCCGGGCCGTCCGCGGGCAGCGGTCGACGTACTGACGGCCGGCACGCCGGCCCGGAGCGGCCGGAGGCCGGAGGCCGGCGGCGGGGCGGCACGCGGCGGCGCGTCACGCCCCATTTGCCCCGGGGGCGCGGACACCTTAAGTCAGGGCCGCGCCGCGAGGGGTTCGCGGGCGCTTCCGCCGGGCCCATCCCTCCATGGCTGTCGTCCTCGACCTCCTGCGCAACGACCAGCGGCCGCGTCATCCGGAGAAGGCGCACCGGCCCGACCAGCCGATCCTGCGCAAGCCGGACTGGATCCGCGTCAAGGCGCCGGGCTCGCCCAAGTGGGCCGAGACCCACGCGATCGTGCGCGAGAACGGCCTCGTCACGGTCTGCGAGGAGGCGGGCTGCCCCAACATCGGCGAGTGCTGGGAGAAGAAGCACGCCACCTTCATGATCATGGGCGACACCTGCACGCGGGCCTGCGCCTTCTGCAACGTGCGCACCGGGATGCCGGAGGCCCTCGACGCCGAGGAGCCCGGCCGGGTGGCGGAGGCGGTGCGCAAGCTCGGCCTGCACCACGTGGTGATCACCTCGGTCGACCGCGACGACCTCGCCGACGGGGGCGCGGCCCACTTCGCGGCGGTGATCGGGGCGATCCGGGCCGAGAGCCCCGGCACCACCATCGAGGTGCTGACCCCCGACTTCCTGCGCAAGGACGGCGCCCTCGAGGCGGTGGTCGCGGCCCGCCCCGACGTGTTCAACCACAACCTCGAGACCGTGCCGTCGAAGTACCTCACGGTCCGCCCCGGCGCCCGCTACTTCCACTCCATCCGCCTGCTGCAGCGGGCGAAGGAGCTCGACCCGACCCTGTTCACGAAGTCCGGCATCATGGTGGGCCTCGGCGAGGAGCGCAACGAGGTGCTCCAGCTCATGGACGACCTGCGCTCGGCCGAGGTCGACTTCCTCACCATCGGCCAGTACCTGCAGCCGACGCGGAAGCACCACCCGGTCCTGGCCTTCGTGACCCCGGACGCCTTCAAGGCCTACGAGACCACCGCCTACGCCAAGGGCTTCCTGCTGGTCTCGGCGACGCCGCTCACCCGCTCCTCCCACCATGCCGGCGAGGATTTCGCCCGGTTGCAGCAGGCCCGGCGCGACCGGATCGGAACCCGTTAGAGCGACCATGCCGAACTTCCGCACCACCCGCACCGTCCGGCACAGCCCGGCCGAGATGTTCGACCTCGTGGCCGACGTGGAGCGCTACCCGGAATTCCTGCCCCTCTGCGAGTCCCTGCGGGTGCTGCGCCGGCAGGAGGGCGAGGACGGCACCCAGGTGCTCGTCGCCGACATGGGCGTCGGCTACAAGGCGATCTCGGAGCACTTCACCACCCGGGTGCGCCTCGACCGCCCCAACTTCCGCATCGTCGCCGAGTACATCGACGGCCCGTTCCGCCACCTCGAGAACCGCTGGACCTTCCGCGAGGCCCCGGGCGGGGGCTGCGTGGTCGAGTTCTACATCACCTACGAGTTCAAGAGCCTCGCCCTCGGGCTCCTGATGGGCAAGATGTTCGACCGGGCCTTCCGCAAGTTCACCGACGCGTTCGAGAGCCGGGCCGACCGGCTCTACGCCAGGGCCTGAAGGGCGGCAGCAGCCGCCCCGACGCCCGGCCCGCCCTCAGGGGCCGGGCAGCACCGCGGCCGGGTCGAGGCCCGACCCCATCGCCACGTAGCCGGCGCGGTTGGGGTGGAGGCGGTCGCCCCTGCCGCCGGTGGTGCTCTCCGGGACCATCTCGGGGCGCAGGGAGCCCGTCCCCGGGTCGAGGGTCGCCGCGTCGAAGTCCGCCACGGCGTCGAACAGGCCCGAGCCGCGGATGAAGGCGTTGAGGCCGCGGCGCTTCTCGTCCTGCTCGGGATGCCCGTGGGCGGGGCTCGTGCTGCCCTTCGCGCTCGTCAGGGTGGCGCCGACGACCCGCACGCCCGGGATGCCGGCGCGCAGGTGCGCCACGCCCTCGCGCATCCCGGCCTCGACCGCCGCGAGCGTGGCCTCGCCGTTGCGGCTGAAGTCGTTGATGCCCTCGAGCCAGATCACGCTGGCGACGCCCGAGAGGCGGATCACGTCCCGGTCGAGCCGCGCGAGCGCGGAGGGACCGCCCGGGAAGGGCGCGTCCGGCCCGTACTGCGCCGGGCCGACGACCTGGTTGCCGCCGATGCCCGCGTTGACGACCGCGACCCGGTTGCCGCGCAGGGCGTGCAGGCGGCGCGAGAGTACGTCGGGCCAGCGGTCGTCGCCGTTCATGGTCGAGGCGGTGCCGTCGGTGATCGAGTCGCCGAACGCCACCACGACGGGCGTCGGCGCCGTCGCCGCCATGTCGACGGCGTCGAGGAAGAACCACGAGGCGGTCGCGTACGGGAAGGCGGCCTCGCCCTCCTCGGCGCCCCGGGCGCCGGCGCCGGGGGCGGTGACGTAGGAGGTCTGGAGCGCCTTGGCGTGCCAGGTCATCGGGCCGCTGGCGCCGGCGACGTGCAACGAGACCGCGAGCTTGCGGCCGGCGAGCAGGGGGGCGTCCGGATCGGCCGCGAAGGGCAGCGCGACGGGATCGGACCAGGCCTCGCCCCCGGGCGGAACGGTCACGCGGGCCTGCCCGCCGAACAGGACCGGCCGGTTGGTGCCCGGCACCACGGCGCCGCCGCCGAGGTGCAGGCCGGCATGGACGCCGTCGAGGGTGAGGGGCCGCGTCCCGAAGGCGTTCGAGACGCGCAGGCGGGCCTGCCGCCCCCAGGCGTCGGGCCGCAGCACGAGCCGCAGGGTCTGGTCGCGGGCGCCCTCGCGGGGGTCCGGGAAGGCGAAGGCCTGGTCGGGCTGCGCCGACGGGTTGCCGACCGGGTAGGGACCCTGGACGGAGGCCGCCCAGGCCGTGACCCAGCGCGGCTCGGCCGCCTGCGCGTCGGCCGCCGCGGGGCGCAGCAGCACGGCGGCCAGGACGGCCGCTCCGATCCACAGCATCGCACGTCCTCCCGGGAGCCGCGGCGCGGGCGGCCGCGGGCGTTACCGTCCGTCGAGGGCGCCCGTTCTACGCGCCCCGGCCCGCCGGCGCCAGCGCGGCCGTCCCCCGCCGGGGAGAGCGCCGCCCGAGGGGATCGCCCGGGGCGCTCACACCTCCTCCAGGGCGGTCTCCAGGAGCCCGAGCGCGTCCGCGACGGCGCGGCGGCGCACCTCGGAGCGGCCGAGGTCGCCGTAGCGCCGCTCCAGGTGGCGCGTCGCCCGGCCGGCCGCCACGAGGCCGAAATGCACGAGGCCGACCGGCTTCGCGGCGGTGGCGCCCCCCGGCCCGGCGATGCCCGTGACGGCGAGCGCGACGTCGGCGCGGGACTGCGCCAGGGCGCCCTCCGCCATGGCGCGGGCGACGGGCTCGCTCACCGCGCCGTGCGTGGAGATCAGGCAGAAATCGACGCCCAGGATCTCGGCCTTGGCCTCGTTCGAGTAGGTGACGAACCCGCGCTCCACCACCGCCGAGGACCCCGCCACCTCGGTGAGCAGGGCCGCCACGAGGCCGCCGGTGCAGGATTCGGCGGTGACGATCCGGCGCTGGCGCTCGCGGTAGGCCGCGATCAGGACGCCCGCCCGGGTGACGAGGGCCGGATCGGCGATCATGCGCCGGCCTCCGCCGGCAGCCGCACGGTGGCGGCGGCCTGGGCCGCCAGCCCCTCGGCCCGGCCGACGAAGCCGAGCGCCTCGGTCGTGGTCGCCTTGATGGAGACCGCCGACAGCGGCACGCCGGCGACCGCCGCGATGCGGGCCCGGATCGCCTCCCGGTGCGGGCCGATGCGCGGCGCCTCCGCCAGCACGGTGATGTCGAGGTGGTCGATCACGCCGCCGCGCTCGGCGACGCGCCGCACGGCGTCGGCGAGGAACCGGTCCGAGGAGGCGCCGCGCCAGCGCGGGTCGCTCGGGGGGAAGTGGACCCCGATGTCGCCGTCGGCGAGCGCCCCCAGGATCGCGTCCGTGAGGGCGTGCAGCACCACGTCGCCGTCCGAGTGGGCGAGCACGCCCCGGTCGGCCGGGATGCGCACGCCGCCGAGCCAGACGTGGTCGCCCTCCGTGAAGGCGTGCACGTCGAAGCCGGTGCCGAGGCGGGTGAGAAGGGTCATGGCTGCGTCCTGGCTGGCGCCGGGCGCGAAGGCGCGGTCGGCCTCCGCGAGGTCGGCGGCCTGGGTGATCTTGCGGTTGCGCAGGTCGCCGGGGAAGACCGCGACCGCGAGCCCGGCCCACTCGGCGAGGGCCCCGTCGTCCGTGAAGGCGTCGAGCCCCTCCGCGGCGGCGGCCCGGTGCGCCGCGTGGAGCGCGGGGAAGCGGAAGGCCTGCGGGGTCTGCACCGCGCGCAGGCTCTCCCGCGGCGGCGTCCCGCGCACGCGGCCGTCCGCCTCCACCACCTTGATGGTGTCGCTGACGGGCACGCCCGGCACCGCGGCGCCGTGGGCCCCGGCCGCCGCGAGCGCCCGGTCGATCAGCGGCGCATCCACGAAGGGGCGGGCGGCGTCGTGCACCAGGACCAGGTCCGGGGCGCCGTCCCGGGCGAGCGCCTCGAGCCCCGCCCGCACCGAGGCCTGGCGGGTCGCGCCGCCCTCCACGGGCGCGGCGAGCTTCGCCCGCGCCGCGGGATCGAGGTCGCCGAGGCAGTCGCGGTAGAACGCCGCCGCGTCGGCGGCGATCACCGCCTGGATGCGGCCGATCCCCGGATGGGCGGCGAGCGCCGCCAGGGTGCGGGTCAGGACCGCCTGGCCGCCGACGCGCCGGTACTGCTTGGGCGTGCCGCCGCCGACGCGGATGCCGCGGCCCGCGGCGACGACGACCGCGGCGATCTGGTGAGGGGTCAACGCAGGCGCTCCCGGAACGCCCGCTCCTTAGCGGCGGCGTGCCGCCGACGCAAATGCGCCGGGCCGCGCGTGCAGCCTGCGCCGGTCCGCGCCGGGCGGGCGCGATCCCGGCAGGCGCTGACGGGGATGCCTGCGACGAAATCAAACCGGCGGCCGAGCCGAACGCCGCTTGCTAACGGCGGGTTTTTGGCTATTTGTTGGGCAGAATGACGAGTGACCATTATTTGAGCGCCGCGGGTGCGAGGGCAGGGGTGGCAGCGCTGCCGCCCGCCTCGCCGTCGACCCCGCGCGGGGCCCTGCTCGCCCCGCTGTCGGGCGTCACCGACCTGCACATGCGCCGCATCGCGCGCCGGCTCGGCGCCACCGCCACCGTCTCCGAGATGGTGGCGGCGGAGGATCTCGCCCGCGGCGCCGAGGAGGCCCGCCTGCGGGCCGAGGGCGAGGGGGTGCTGCCGCACGTGGTGCAGCTCGCCGGCTGCGACCCGGGCTGGATGGCGGAGGGCGCGCGGCTGGCCGAGGCCAACGGCGCCGACGTGATCGACGTCAACATGGGCTGCCCGGCCAAGGCCGTGACGGGCGGGCAGGCGGGCTCCGCCCTGATGCGCGACCTCGACCACGCCGCCCGCATCCTCGCGGCGGTGCGCGGGGCGGTGGCGGTGCCGGTCACCGTCAAGATGCGGCTCGGCTGGGACCACGCCCGCCTCAACGCGCCCGACCTCGCCCGGCGGGCGGAGGCGCTCGGCTACGCCGCCGTCACGGTGCACGGCCGCACCCGGCAGCAATTCTACACCGGCCGCGCCGACTGGGCGGCGATCCGCGCCGTGGTCGCGGCGGTCGGCATCCCGGTGGTGGCCAACGGCGACGTGGCGAGCCTCGGCGACGCCCGCGCCTGCCTGGCGGCCTCGGGCGCCGCCGCCGTGATGGTCGGGCGGGCGGCCGTCGGGCGGCCCTGGCTCGTCGGCGCGATCGCGGCGGGCCTGTCGGGGCGGGCGGCGCCGGAGCCGGACGCCGCCGCGCGGGCGGAGCTCGCGGCCGAGCACTATGCCGGGCTCCTCGCGCTCTACGGCGCCCGGATGGGCGTGCGCCACGCGCGCAAGCACCTCGCGGCCTACGCCGACCACGCCGGCGGCCTCGCGCCCGCCGAGCGCGCCCGGCTCGTCACCACCACCGATCCGGACGAGGCGCTCCGTCTCCTGCGGCGCGCCTTCGAGGCGCCCGGGGCGCAGGCGGCACCGTCTGCGTCGCAGGCGGCATGAGGATGAGCGATGCCCCTGCGGCCCCCGCACCCCGGACAGCCCGCGCCCGCCCCGGGAGGGCGCCTGCCATGAGCGCACCCACGAGCGAGATGATCATCAACGCCCTGCCGCTGCCGGTGCTGACCATCGGGCCGGACGAGCGCATCCTCCAGGTCAACATGGCGGCGGAGCACTTCTTCGACCACTCGCGCCGCCTGATGCAGCGCCAGCGCCTGCGCGACATCATCCCGTTCTCCTCGCCGATCATCGCCCTCGTGAACGAGGTGCGCCGGCGCCGCGCCAGCGTCAGCGAGTACCGGGTCGAGCTCGCCTCGCCGCGCTCCGGGGTGGAGCGCAGCGTCGACGTGTTCGCGACCCACCTCGACGACGACCTCGTGGTGCTGATGCTCCAGGAGCGCACCATCGCCGACAAGATGAACCGCCAGCTCACCCACCGGGGCGCGGCCCGCTCGATGGTGGCCCTCGGCGCGATGCTGGCCCACGAGATCAAGAACCCGCTCGCCGGCATCCGGGGGGCGGCCCAGCTCCTCGAGCAGTCGGCCGGCGAGGACGACCGCCTGCTCACGCGGCTCATCTGCGACGAGTCGGACCGCATCGTGCGCCTCGTCGAGCGCATGGAGCTCTTCGGCGACGAGCGCCCGGTGGAGCGCGGGCCGGTCAACGTCCACGGCATCCTCGACCAGGTGAAGCGCTCGGCCCAGTCGGGCTTCGCCCGCCACATCCGCTTCGTCGAGAACTACGACCCGTCCCTGCCGCCGGTGCTGGGCAACCGCGACCAGCTCGTCCAGGTGATCCTGAACCTCGTCAAGAACGCCGCCGAGGCGATCGGCGCCGACGCGGTCGACGGCGAGATCACCCTCTCGACGGCCTTCCGCACGGGACTGCGCCTCCAGGTGCCGGGCTCGCGCGAGCGCGTCAGCCTGCCGATCGAGGTCGCGGTGCGCGACAACGGCCCGGGCGTCAGCGCCGAGCTCCTGCCCGACCTGTTCGACCCCTTCGTGACCACGAAGGCGCAGGGGAGCGGCCTCGGCCTCGCGCTGGTGGCCAAGATCGTGGGCGACCACGGCGGCATCGTCGAGTGCGACCCCGCGCCCCGCCGCACCACCTTCCGGGTCCTCCTGCCCATGTCGCACGCCCGCGACGGGCGCGAATCGTCTCCCGACACCGAGTAGCCCCATGCCCAACGGACACATCATCGTCGCGGACGACGACGCCGCCATCCGCACCGTGCTCAACCAGGCGTTGTCTCGCGCCGGCTACGAGGTGCGCTCGACCGGCAACGCCGCCACCCTGTGGCGCTGGGTGGCGCAGGGAGAGGGGGACCTCGTCATCACCGACGTGGTGATGCCCGACGAGAACGCCTTCGACCTGCTGCCGCGGATCAAGCGGGTGCGGCCGGACCTGCCCATCATCGTGATGAGCGCCCAGAACACCTTCATGACGGCGATCCGGGCTTCCGAGCGCGGCGCCTACGAGTACCTGCCCAAGCCCTTCGACCTGAAGGAGCTGACGGCGATCGTCGGGCGGGCCCTGTCGCGCCCCCGCGGCGCCGCGGCGCCCGGCGCCGCGCCCGAGAACGAGGACATCCCCCTCGTCGGGCGCTCGCCCGCCATGCAGGAGATCTACCGCTCGCTCGCCCGCCTGATGCCCACCGACCTCACGGTGATGATCACCGGCGAGTCGGGCACCGGCAAGGAGCTGGTGGCGCGCGCGCTCCACGATTACGGCCGCCGCCGCGCCGGGCCGTTCGTGCCGGTCAACATGGCGGCGATCCCCCGCGACCTGATCGAGTCCGAGCTGTTCGGCCACGAGAAGGGGGCCTTCACCGGGGCCACCGCCCGCTCGGCCGGCCGCTTCGAGCAGGCCGAGGGCGGGACCCTGTTCCTCGACGAGATCGGCGACATGCCGATGGAGGCCCAGACCCGCCTGCTGCGGGTGCTCCAGCAGGGCGAGTACACCACCGTCGGCGGGCGCGTGCCGATCAAGACCAACGTGCGGATCATCGCGGCGACCAACAAGGACCTGCGCATCTCGATCCAGCAGGGCATCTTCCGCGAGGACCTGTTCTTCCGCCTCAACGTGGTGCCGCTGCGCCTGCCGGCCCTGCGCGAGCGCTCGGAGGACGTGCCCGACCTGATCCGGCACTTCTTCGTGCTGGTCGAGCGCGAGGGCCTGACCCGCAAGCAGCTCGACGGCGACGCCATGGAGCGGCTCAAGCGCTACCGCTGGCCCGGCAACGTCCGCGAGCTCGAGAACCTCGTCCGGCGCCTCGCCGCGCTCTACCCGCAGGAGACGATCACCGGGCCGGTGATCGAGGCCGAGCTCGACACGCTGCCCCTCGCCGCGCCCTCGCAGGGACAGTCCCGCAAGGGCGGGGCCGAGGCCGAGGGGCTGTCGGCGGCGGTGGAGCGGCACCTGTCGGAGTACTTCTCCGGCTACCGCGACAGCCTGCCGCCGCCCGGCCTCTACCACCGCGTCCTGCGCGAGATCGAGGGGCCGCTGATCGGCGCGGCCCTGGCGGCCACCCGCGGCAACCAGATCCGCGCCGCGGAGCTGCTCGGGGTGAACCGCAACACCCTGCGCAAGAAGGTGCGCGACCTCGATCTCCAGGTCTTCCGGACCCCGCGGTAGCGTCTTCCGGACCCCGCGGTAGCGTCCTCACGACCCCGATCGGGATCTCCCGGGCGCCCGGGCGCGCAGGGCCTCGGCGCGGGGTCCCGCGCTCCGCGGAGGCGGGGGCGGCTCACGAGGCATTTCGCCGCATCGGGCGCCGGACGCCCGCCTCCGCGACGGGCGGGCGGACCGGCCGCCCGGCGCACGCGGGGGCGACCCGGCCGGGTGCGGGCCGCAATCGACGAGATACAATTTCAGATTGTAAATCCATTGGAACCCGGTCTTCCGGGGATCCCGGCCCGGTGGGATGCCCGCCCGGACGCTCCCGGCGAAGATCTTCCCAAGTCTCGCGGCCCCGCGGCGCAGTCCCGGCGAGTCGGCCGCCGCGCGCTCGAGCGCGCCTCTCCTTGCCTGACCGGTGCGGCATTGCCGGTCCGGGTCTCGTGCGCGCCGCCGCCGCGGATAGGACTTCGATCCCGCCCCTCGTGCCCGGCTCGAGCACCCGCTATAGCGGGTTTTCTCAACGGATCTCTGACCATAAAGTGTTAAATCAAGGCAACGTGGTCGCGCGTTTTTTGCTCTTGGCAACCTGACGCAGCGTTAGTTGGCCGCACGACGGCGCCACGACGGCAACACACCTGCCGGGACGGCGCGGGCGCGGCGCGGCCTCCCGGCGCTCCTCATATCCGATTGATCCTGCACGCGTTTTCGTAACCATCCGGGAAGGTCCGGCAAGCCCGCAGGTCTCGCGGCCCCCGGCCCCGGCCGCGGAGGTGTTTCGTCAATCCGGCGGCCCTGCCCCAGCGCATGACCCTACGAAATGCACCGGTCCACAGCCAGATATCCCTCGTTGGTCGAACCTGACACCTTGCGATTGACGGAGACTGGCGTAACATCCATCAGAGTGAGTGGGGGCTCGCACTTTCGAGGATCGCACATGAGTGCCGTTGACCAGACCGAGATGCCTCAAATGATTGATCTGGTGTCCGACATCGTGTCGGCCTACGTGTCGAACAACAGCGTGCCGGTGGGCGAGCTGTCGGGTTTGATCCGGAGCGTTCACGACGCCGTGGCGCGGCTGGGCACGCCGGCGGCGGCGGAGCCCGAGCGCCTGAGCCCGCCCGTGCCGATCAAGAAGACCGTGACGCCGGATTACTTGATCAGCCTGGAGGACGGGCGCCGCTACCGGACCCTGAAGCGGCATCTGGCCGGCCGCGGGCTCACCCCCGAGCAGTACCGCCAGAAGTGGGGCCTGCCGCCGGACTACCCCATGGTGGCGGCGAACTACGCCGCCCAGCGCTCCGAGCTCGCCAAGAGCATCGGCCTCGGCCAGAAGCCGGTGGTCCGCCGCGCCCGCTCGCCCCAGGCCGCCTGACGGGCCGGCCTGTTCGCCGCCCCGGGTCCGGCCGCCCCCGGCCGGGGGCGGCGACGGGGCCGCTCCGGCGCGCCTCCGGGAGGATCGACGCGGGATGATCAACGTCTGATTGCGCCGCCACGGCTCCGTATTAATTTCGCCACAGTGTAGTGGCCTTGCATCACGGATGCTGTTTTCGCGACGCGCCCGGGAACCGGCGCTCCCCTCCGGCGCCGCCGGCCCTCGCCCCGGACCAGGTCCGGAGACCGCGCCGCGCGGGAGCACCGCGCCGCGCGGGAGCACCGCGCCGCGCGAGAGCGCGGTGCCGCCCGGGAGCGCGGTGCCGCGCCGGGACGCGGCGCCGCGGGGACCGGGCTGGTTCGGCGCCCTCGTGGTCATCGTCGCGCTCGCCCTGGCGCTCGCCACCTTCCTGATCCTGGTCGGCGCCACCGGCATCGCCCCGACCCACGTGGTCGTGGTGACGCTGCTCCTGAGCAACGTCGCCCTGGTCGTGCTGCTGATCGTGGTGATCGCCTGGGAGGCCCGGGTCTTCCTGCGCGCCCGGCGGGGGAACGCCGCGGTGGCGCGGCTGCACACCCGGATCGTCGGGCTGTTCAGCCTCATCGCCACCCTGCCCACCGTGCTCCTCGCGGTGGTGGCCTCGATCACCCTGGAGCGCGGCCTCTCGCCCTGGTTCTCGGACCGGATGCGCAGCGTCGTGCTGATGTCCGTCGACGTCGCCGACGCCTACCTGACGAACCAGTGCCAGAGCCTCGCCCGCGAGGCCCGCATCCTCTCGGACGACCTGACCCGGGCCCGGCCGGCCTTCGAGGTCGAGCGCGCCTGGTTCGAGACCTTCCTGACCGCCCGGGCGACCTCGCTCGGCCTGCCGGTCGCCCGGATCATGCGCTCGCCGCAGGAGACCGTGGCGCGGGCCAACATCGACGTGCTGAAGGACCCGCCGCTGCCCTCGGCCAACGACTTCGAGGAGGCCGCCAAGTCCCCGGACGCCACCTGCCTGCTGCCCCGGGAGGGCCGGGTGTTCGGCACGCTCGTGAAGATGCCGGCCTACGAGGATTCGTTCCTGCTGGTGGAGCGCGAGGTCACGCGCCTCGCGGTCGAGTTCCCGGGCGTGTCGCGGGCCGCCGCGGCCGAGTTCCTGACCATCGACGCCGGGCGGCGCAGCGTGCAGATCGCCTTCGCCACCATGTTCGCGCTGATCGCCCTGATCGCGCTGCTCTCGGCGGTGTGGTTCGGGCTGAACTTCGCCAACCGCTTCGTGGCCCCGATCCGCCGCCTCATCAACGCCGCCGACCAGGTCGCCTCGGGCAACTACTACGCCCAGGTGCCGTTCCGGAAGACGGAGGGCGACCTCCAGCACCTCGGCGAGAGCTTCAACAAGATGACCCAGGAGCTGAGCCGCCAGCGCGCCACGCTCCTCGACCAGAGCGACCAGATCGACCGCCGCCGCCGCTTCACCGAGGCCGTGCTCGCCGGGGTGCCGGCCGGGGTGATCGGCGTCGACGGGCGCGGACTCATCACCATCGCCAACCCGTCCACGGAGCGGATGCTGGGGCGCACGACCGGCGACCTCGTCGGGCAGCCCCTCGCGGCCGCCGTGCCGGAGCTCGGCGCGCTCCTCGGCGACGCCGAGACCCGGGTGCGCCCGACCCAGCAGCAGATCCAGATCACCCGCACCGGCCGCGAGCGCACCATCGACGTGCGGGTGACGAGCGAGCAGGCGCCGGGGGGCGACCGCGGCTACGTCGTCACCCTCGACGACATCACCGACCTCGTGGCGGCCCAGCGCACCTCCGCCTGGGCCGACGTGGCGCGCCGCATCGCCCACGAGATCAAGAACCCGCTGACCCCGATCCAGCTCTCGGCCGAGCGCATCCGGCGCAAGTACGGCAAGGTCATCACCACCGACAAGGAGGTGTTCGACCAGTGCACCGCCACGATCGTGCGGCAGGTCGACGACATCAAGCGGATGGTGGACGAGTTCTCGTCGTTCGCTCGCATGCCCAAGCCGGCGATCGCCCGCAACGACCTGACCGAGATCGTGAAGCAGAACCTGTTCATGATGCGGGTGGCGCATCCCGACATCGCCTTCACGATGGTGGACGAGGGCCCCCGGGTCAGCGCCGCCTTCGACACGCGCCTGCTGTCGCAGGCGGTCACCAACATCCTCAAGAACGCCGTCGAGGCCGTGCAGGCCGTGCCGGAGGACGTGCGCGGCCAGGGCCGGATCGCCCTGCGCCTGTGCGAGGAGGGCGACGGCGTGGTGATCGAGATCACCGACAACGGCAAGGGATTCCCCACCGAAGGGCGCCAGCGGCTGCTCGAACCCTATATGACGACCCGCGAGGGCGGCACGGGCCTCGGATTGGCGATCGTGAGCAAGGTCTTGGAAGAGCACGGCGGCGGCATCGAGCTGAACGACAACCCGGACGGGCGCGGCGGGCAGGTGCGCATGCGCGTCCTGCGGGAGCTGCGGCGCGACGGGACCGACGGGGCGGCCGGCGGGACCCGCGGCGGCGACCGGGCGGCGGGCGGGGTCCCCGCCCGGGAGGGCGCGGCCTCGTGAGGTGTGCTCCTCTCACCGGCGCCGGCCGGCCCGCCAGGGCGGGCCCGCGCGCCATCGACCATCACCAGGACAGGGTGCGAGCCGGCGGACTTGCCACCCGCATCGCGGGGAGGCGTGAGCCATGAGCACCGACATTCTGATCGTCGATGACGAGGCCGACATCCGCGAGCTCGTGGCCGGCATCCTCGACGACGAGGGCCACCGCACCCGCACGGCCGGCTCCTCCGACGAGGCGCTGGCGGCCATCGAGGCGCGCCGGCCCCACCTCGTCTTCCTCGACATCTGGCTCCAGGGCTCGCGCCTCGACGGGCTCCAGGTGCTCGACGTCGTGAAGGCGCAGGCCCCCGACCTGCCGGTGGTGATGATCTCGGGCCACGGCAACATCGAGACCGCGGTCTCGGCCATCAAGGCGGGCGCCTACGATTTCATCGAGAAGCCGTTCAAGGCCGACCGGCTGATCCTGGTGGCCGAGCGGGCGCTCGAGGCCTCGCGGCTCAAGCGCGAGGTGCGCGACCTCAGGGCCCGCTCGGGCCAGGCGAGCCGGATCGTGGGCGCCTCGGTGGCGGCCAACCAGCTGCGCCAGACCGTCGAGCGCGTGGCGCCCACCAACGCCCGGGTGCTGATCGCCGGCGCGCCGGGCTCCGGCAAGGAGCTCTCGGCCCGCACCATCCACGCGACGTCGGCCCGGGCGAACGGGCCCTTCGTGGTGATCAACGCCGCCACCATCACGCCCGAGACCATGGAGGCGGAGCTGTTCGGGGTCGAGGCCGCGGACGGGCGCTCGCGCCGGGTCGGGGCGCTGGAGGAGGCCCACGGCGGCAGCCTCTACATCGACGAGGTCGCGGACATGCCCCGCGAGACCCAGAACCGCATCCTGCGGGTGCTGGTCGACCAGAACTTCCAGCGGGTCGGCGGCACCACCCGGGTCCACGTCGACGTGCGCATCATCTCGTCCTCGTCCCGCGACCTCGCCGAGGAGATCGCGGCGGGCCGCTTCCGCGAGGACCTGTTCCACCGCCTCAGCGTGGTGCCGATCCGGGTGCCCTCCCTCGCCGAGCGCCGGGAGGACGTGCCCGAGCTGATCGGCTTCTTCATGGAGCAGATCTCGGCCGCCACCGGCCTGCCGCAGCGGCGCATCGCCGCCGACGCCATGGCGGTGCTGCAGTCGCACGACTGGCCCGGCAACGTCCGCCAGCTGCGCAACAACGTCGAGCGCCTGATGATCCTCACCCAGGGCGACCCCGAGACCGAGGTGACGACCGAGATGCTGCCGAGCGAGGTCGGGGCGCTCGTGCCCACGACCCCGAGCGGCGCCGGCGGCGAGAAGCTGATGAGCCTCGCCCTGCGCGAGGCCCGGGAGATCTTCGAGCGCGAGTACCTGGTGGCGCAGATCGCCCGCTTCTCCGGCAACATCTCCCGCACCGCCGAGTTCATCGGCATGGAGCGCTCGGCCCTGCACCGCAAGCTCAAGTCGCTGGGCATCGGCGCGTGACCTCGCGGCGGGGCCCGAGGCTCCCGGGGCCGCTGTGTGGCGCGGACGCGACAGGGCCGCGCGCCGGGGCGGGTTTCGGGACCCGGGGCGGGCCCCGGCGGCCGCAGGCCCCTTGCGCCCGGGCGAGCTTCACCGTGTAATGGAGGGGCCGGGCCCAGGGTCGCGCGCCGCGCGTCCCGCACGAGAATCACGGACCAACCCGTCACCCGGGACCGGCAGCGGGTTCACTAAGGACAAGAAGAATGGCGGGCGAACGCGCTCAGAATCTGCAGGACACCTTCCTCAATCACGTTCGTAAGAACAAGATTCCGCTGACGATCTTCCTGGTCAATGGCGTGAAGCTGCAGGGGGTCGTGACCTGGTTCGACAACTTCTGCGTCCTGCTGCGGCGCGACGGGCACTCGCAGCTCGTCTACAAGCACGCGATCTCGACGATCATGCCGGGCCATCCCGTGCAGCTGTTCGAGCAGGGCGAGGAGGGGGCCGAGAAGGCGTGACCCCTGGTCCCGGGCCGCGAATCATCGCGCGCGCCCGCTTGATTGCGGGCGCCCGCCATCCAACCTCTTGCCGACACCCCGCCGGGTAGGAAGAGGTCGGACCCCAGGATGGAACCGCGGACACCGGGCGAGATCCGCCTGCAGCGCCGGGCCGAGCCGGAAGGCACGGTCGCGGCCGAGACACGCACGCTCGTGGTCGGGCCCTACGCGAGCCGCCGCGACGCGGCCGGGGCGGAGCCGCGCCCCGCGGGCGCCCGGCTCGACGAGGCGGTCGGCCTCGCGCGCGCCATCGACCTCGACGTCGTCGACCGGCTGCTCCTCGCGATCCAGGCCATCCGGCCCTCGACCTACCTCGGCAAGGGGCGGGTGGAGGAGATCGCCGGGCGCATCGAGGCCGACGCGGTCCGCCTCGTGGTGATGGATTGCGCCCTCTCGCCGGTGCAGCAGCGCAACCTGGAGAAGGCCTGGGGCGTCAAGGTCATCGACCGCACCGGCCTGATCCTGGAGATTTTTGGCCGCCGCGCCTCGACCCGCGAGGGCGCGCTCCAGGTCGAGCACGCGCACCTCGCCTACCAGAGGAGCCGGCTCGTGCGCTCCTGGACCCACCTGGAGCGCCAGCGCGGCGGCTTCGGCTTCCTCGGCGGCCCGGGCGAGACCCAGATCGAGGCCGACCGGCGCATGATCCAGGAGCGCATGACCCGGATCGAGCGCGACCTCGAGACCGTCACCCGCACCCGCGGCCTGCACCGGCGGAGCCGGCGCCGGGTGCCGTACCCGATCGTGGCGCTGGTCGGCTACACCAACGCCGGCAAGTCGACGCTGTTCAACCGCCTCACCCGGGCCGAGGTGCTGGCCGAGAACATGCTGTTCGCCACCCTCGACCCCACCGCGCGGGCGATCGGGCTGCCCCACGGCGAGACCGCGATCCTGTCCGACACGGTCGGCTTCATCTCGGACCTCCCCACCATGCTGATCGCCGCCTTCCGGGCGACGCTCGAGGACGTGATCGTGGCCGACATCCTGCTCCACGTCCGCGACATCGCCCACGAGGACACCCAGGCGCAGGGGGAGGATGTCGGGGAGGTGCTGGCCGCGCTCGGCATCGCGCCGGATACCGACCGCATCATCGAGGTCTGGAACAAGGCCGACCTGCTCGACGCGCCGGACCGCGAGCGCCTCCTCAACCTCAGCCGCCAGGCCGGCACGAAGCCGGTCCTGCTCTCGGCGCTGACGGGCGAGGGCGTCGACCGCCTGCTCGCCCGCATCGAGGCTCGCATCGCCGCGACCCGCGCGAGCTTCGCGGTGATCCTCGATCCCGCCCAGGGCGCCGAGCTGCACTGGCTCTACGAGAACGCCGAGATCCTCGACCGCCGGGAGGACGCGTCCGGCGCGCTCCACCTCGTGGTGCGGGTCGCGCCCGAGAAGGAGCCGCGCTTCCTCAACCGGTTCGGGGCCGCGCGGCGGCTGAAGGGGGCGGGGGGCTGAGGCTCCCCGGCCGCCAAGGCGGCAGGCGCCGGGCGGGCCTCCGGCGGGATCCCGGGCTCGGCGCGTCGACGCCGGTCCGGTGCCGGCCCCGCGACCGGGACGGGGGCCCGGAGCCGCGCCTCCCGGCACGGGCGCGGCCCGCGCGGATCCCGCCCGACCGGAGCCCTATTGCGACCGCCGCCCGAACGAGATCGCGTAGGTCTGCACCCGCGCGTCGATCAGGGGGTCGTCCGAGACCTCGACGCCCTCCGGCAGGTTGTTCGGCAGGAACAGGAGCGCCTTCTCGGCCGCGGCACTGTCCGGCACCGCCCTCGTCAGGGTGAGCGTGCCGAGGTCGACGAGGCGCCGGTCCTCCGGCCAGGGGATCGTGGCGTCCCGGGTCGAGTCGCCCGGGCCGGCGAGCTGGGCCATCACCGTGAAGGAGACGGGCGCCTTGGCCAGCCGCGCCGGCAGCTCCTCCATCAGGAAGCGCGGCGGGCGCTTGCCGGCCTCCTCGGGCGGCAGCAGGTCGGCGCCGGCCGTCGGCACGAAGCGGTAGCGGAACGGCGTGCGCTTGCCGGCCGCGTCGACGAGCACGAAGGCGTTGACGCCGTTGTAGACCTGCCGGGCGAGGCTCGACGGGGTCGCGATGGCGGCGCTCGCCTTCGGCACCGCCGGGTGGCCGGCGACGAACGCCTGCAGGGAAGCCGGGTTGCCGCCGCCGGCGGCCTGCGCGGCCTGCAGGAGGTCGCGGAACTCCTCGGGCGTGGCGACGGGGAAGAACTTCAGCGAGTTCGTCACCACGTCCATCTCGGCCCCGTCCGCGGGGGCGAACTTGATCGCGAGGCCGTGCGGCTTGGCGTTCGGGTCGCCGTCCGGCATCGCCGGCACGCCGGTCGCGTCCGAGAACCGCACCGTCACCGGCACCGCCGGTCCCCGGAACACGGACGCCTTGCTGAGGGCCGCGGCCTCGGCGCTCGGCGTGAACGAGCCCTCGACCACCACGCCCTTGGCGTGGTTCGCCCGCAGGCCGGGGTGCCGGCCCCAGAGCGCGTTCATCGTGTCGACGATCTGCTCGGACACGGCGGCGTCCTGCGCCTGCGCGCCCGCCGCCAGCAGCAGGCCCGCCCCCGCCGCGAGGGCGCGGCCAATCTTCGCGAATCTCATCGAGTTTCTCCACGACCGGCCGCGGGGGCCGCCGGCGCGACGATGGCCCACGGCCCCGCGGCGACGCAAGGGGAGGACGTGCGCGGCTTCCGGTCCCGGCCCGCCGCGGGACGCCGCCGGACCCGGGGGCCCGCCGCCGGCCGGCGCGGCCGGGTTGGCGTTGCGCCAGGAGGGCACCGCGGGCCGGTCCGGCGGAGTCGCGGGGACGCCGCGGCGGGGATCCCGGGCGCGCTCAGGCCAGCAGCTTGTGCATGAAGGTGCAGGGCTCGGGCACGCCGTGCGGCGAGCAGGCGTAGCCCGGCACCACGCCGGTGACCGCGAAGCCGAGCGCCCGGTAGAGCGCCTCGCCGGCATCGTCCTGGCGGGTGTCGAGGATGAGCAGGCGGCGCCCGGCCGCGACCGCCACGGCCTCGGCGGCCCGCATCAGGTCGCGGCCGAGGCCCCGGCGGCGGTGCCCGGGATGCACCAGCACCTTGGTGATCTCGGCCCGGTGCCGGCCGTTGGGCGGCGCGGCGAGGCCGACCTGCGCGGTGCCGACGAGCCGGCCCCCGTCGCGGGCCACCAGGAGCCGGCGCTCGCCGCGCCGGAGCGCCGGCAGCCCGTCGCGCCAGAAGGCCTCCGCCTCGGGGAGCCCGAAGGGCAGGACGAAGCCGATGCTGGCGCCGTCGAGCACGCAGGCGTGCAGCAGGGCGGCGAGGTCGGGCAGCATCGCCGGCACGGACTCGGGGGAGGCCTCCTCGACCGGCGCGGTCGGGAGAGGCGGCGTCGGGGCAGGGGTCGTCGGGGCAGGGGTCATCGGGGCGGCCATGGTCAGGGGCGGCAGAGCGCGATCAGGTAGCGGGCCTCGGCCGGGCCCGGGCTGGCGAAGCGGGACGGGCCCGAGAGGTGGTAGCGCAGGGCGTCGCCGGGCCGGAGCCGGTGGGTGGCGCCGTCGAGCGTGAGGTCGAGGAGGCCCTCCAGCATCCAGAGATGGTGCTCGAGCCCCCCGACCGGCGGCGCCGCGTAGGCGATGGAGGCCCCGGCCGGCAGCTCCCCGGCCACGAGCTCGGCCAGGAAGCCGTGGGCCGGGGGCGAGACGCTGCGGCGGCGAAACCCCGTCTCGGGATCGACCCAGACGCTCTGGTCGTCGCGGCGGACGAGGCGGGCCGGGTCGGCCTCCACCTCGGCGAGCAGCCGCGACATCGGCCGGCCGTAGACGGTGCAGAGGCGGCCGAGCAGGGAGGCGGTCGGGCTGGTGTCGCCGCGCTCGAGGCGCGAGAGGGTGGCGCGGCTGATGCCGCTCGCCGCCGCGAGCTCCTCCAGGGACAGGCCGCGCTCCCGGCGCAGCCCGGCGAGCCGGGCCGCGAGGCGCAGGTCGATCGCCGTCGCGCGGGCCTCCGGCGCGGCCTCGCCCGGAGGCGGATCGCCGCCTTCGTGAAAAATTCCCATATTCGAGAAATTCTCTCACGCAGGCGCACGGGTCAAGGGGGTGGTGGACGCGTCGCCCGCAAAGGTCTCCGGGCCGCCGTCCCGAGCAGGGCCCGGCGCGTCCGGCGCGCATCGACGGCCCGGGAGCCGCCGGGCGCCCCGGGGAGGCGCGTCCGGGATCCGGGGCGCCCGTCAGCCCTCCCGCCGCTTCACCCGCGCCCAGGCCTCCTCCATGGCGGCGAGGCCGGCCTCCGGCAGGGTGCGGCCCTCGCGGGAGACCTCGTCCTCCATCGCGGCGAACCGGCGCCGGAACTTCACGATCGCCCGGCGCAGGGCCTCCTCCGGGTCGACCCGGGCGTGGCGGGCGAGGTTGGCCACCGAGAACAGGAGGTCGCCGATCTCCTCGGCCAGGGCCTCCGGGTCGCCCTGCGCCAGGGCCTCGGCGACCTCGTCGGTCTCCTCCCGCACCTTGGCGACGACCTGCGCCGCGTCGGGCCAGTCGAACCCCACCGCCGCGGCCTTGCGGGAGACCTTCTCGGCCCGGGTGAGGGCCGGCAGGGCGAGCGGCACGCCCGCGAGCGTGCCGCGCTCCGCCGCCGCGCCGGCGCCCGCCGGAGCCTGGGCCGCTTCGGCCTTCCGGGCCTTGCCGGCCCGTTCCTGCGCCTTGATCGCCTCCCACTGCGCCGCCACGGCGGCGGGGTCGAGGGCCGGGCCCTCGCCGAAGACGTGGGGGTGGCGGCGCACCATCTTGTCGGCGATGGCGGACGCGACGTCGTCGAACCCGAAGGCGCCGGCCTCCTCGGCGAGCCGGGACTGGAACACGACCTGGAACAGGAGGTCGCCGAGCTCGTCGCGCAGGTCGTCGAGGTCGCCCCGGTCGACCGCGTCGGCGACCTCGTAGGCCTCCTCGATCGTGTAGGGGACGATGCTCGCGAAGCTCTGCCGCAGGTCCCAGGGACAGCCGGTCTCGGGGTCGCGCAGGCGCGCCATGATCAGGAGAAGCCGCTCGATCGGGGCCATGCTCGGGTCCGTTTCGGTCTCGACGGGCAGCGCCGCGGGCGCCGGAGGCCCGGTCATAGGCGCAGGCGGCGGCACGCGGAAGCGCCGGGGCCGCGGCGGGGCGGACGAGGCCGACCCGCGGAAGAACCTCGCTTATTCCCAAAATTCCGATTGGCCTAACCCTGTATCCAGAGGTCTCGGAAGCCCTCGAAGATCGTTCTTCAAAACGAACATGATCTCGGCCCTATAGGCGACTTATCAGTCATGGATTCTCAGAGAGTCGGTTATGTGGATTATATGGAGAGGCGAATCGCCCTGGTATTCCATGGGCTTGAGGGGTGATCGCGCATCCGGGTCTGCGTGCCGGCGCATGGGACTCTGCGGGGACCCGCATGGGATTCTGCGGGGATTCCGGCCCGCGGCGCATCGGATTCGGCGTCGTCGCGCATCGGATTCGGCGCCGGCCCGTCCCCGGCCCCTCGGAATCCGGGCGTTTCGGATCCGGTCCCGCGTATCGAACTCTGCGTGCCCGTCGCGCCTCCGGTCCGCCCCCGTATCGAGGTCTGCGCGGGGTTGCCCACCGGCCCGTCGACCGGCTGCCCACAGGACCGTGCACAGGACCGTCCACGGCCCGGCCCACAGGGAGTCCACGGCCCGACCCACAGGGCCGTGCACGGCCAGGCCCACAGAGCATCCACGCCGGCCCCACAAGGCCGTGCACGGGGCCGCCGGGCCGGGGCCGGCGGTCAAGCCCCGCCGGGCGGCCCACGATGCCGCCGGGCCGGCCCACAGGGCCGCGGGCAAGGCGGAGGAGCCCCGGGGGGAACCGCTCGCCGGACGGGGAGGGCCGGTCCCCGGCCGGAGGGCCTGCGCGCCGGGTTCGGGCGCGCCGGTGCCGGGCGGGGCCGTCCGGGCGAACCCGGGCCCACGGGGATCGAAACCTCCCCGGGCGCTCGGGCCGGGGGCGGGCGCCCCCGGCTCGAGGATCGTCGGCGAGGACCGCGGGCGAGGATCATGGGCTAAGGATCATGGGGATGAGTCTCGGGAATCTTGGGATAACCGGGACCCGGGGCCGGAATCCCGGGAGCGGAATCGTGCATGAAGGATTGGGTGTGGGTCCGGCGGGAAGCGCGCCGACCCGGGAACGGCGTCCAGGCATGAGCATCGAGGCCAAGATCGCGGCGATCCACGACGAGGACCTGCGCGCCGAGCTGGAGGCGGCGCGGGGAGGCTTCCTGTTCGCCGTCATCGTCGAGCACATCGCCCACCGGCAGGCCCTGCGCGACGCCGAGCGCAGCGAGAGCGGCCGCCGGGCGCAGGCCCGCGCCGGCATGGGGCGCGACCAGCGCCGGCGCGACGCCGTGCGGGTCGTGCTCGAGGCCGAGCCGACCACGCCCGACACGATCCAGCACATCCATTCCGTGCTGGCGCTCTGCGGCCTGCCCTACCGCGACCCCGGCGACAGCCGGGAATTCTTTCGGGAATACGGCCGCAACACGCTCAGCATCCTGGCGGGCCGCCTGAAGAACCCCGCCAGCGGCCAGATGGAGCTCCAGGGCCTGCCCTACGGCCCGAAGGCCCGGCTGGTGCTGCTGCACCTCTGCACCGAGGCGGTGCGCCAGCGCAGCCCCACGATCGCGGTCGCCGACAGCCTGTCGGGCTTCATGCGCGAGATGGGGTTCGCCGTCACCGGGGGCGAGCGCGGCACCATCCGGCAGTTCAAGGAGCAGCTCCACCGGCTCGCCGCCTGCACCATGCAGATCGGCCTCTGGGACGGGCAGTCCCGCTCCTCCACCATCACCATGCCGCCCTTCCGCCAGCTCGACCTCTGGCGCGCCGGCGGCCAGGACGGCACGGCCTGGTCGAAGAGCGTGCAGTTCCACCAGGATTTCTACGACAACCTGATCAAGCACGCCCTGCCGGTCGACATCCGGGCCGCCCGCGCCTTCTCGGGCTCGGCCCGCAAGCTCGACCTGCTGTTCTGGGTCGGCTACCGCCTGCGCGCCCTCCAGCGCCCCCTGCGGCTCTCCTGGGACATCGTCCACAAGCAGTTCGGCGCCGACAACGCCTCCCTGCGCAGCTTCCGCCAGGCCTTCAAGGCCGACGTGGCGCACCTCAAGGAGGTGTTCCCGAAGCTGCCGGTCAGCCTGGACGAGGCCGGCATGCAGCTGCTGCCGGCCGATCCGGGCACCCTCCTGGTGCCGCCCAAGCCCGTCCGCCGCAAGGCCCCGGCGGCGGGGGCCGGCGCCGCCTGAGGGGCGCCCGGGCGCCACGGGCGCGCTTGCGGTTTTGCGGAATATTCCTATTCTCCGGTACTCGGAATGAAGCCCCGGGTGAGGTTTCGGAATGGAATATTCCACGGAGCGGGGCGCCACGTTCCTGACGGAGGCGGAGGCGGAGGCCCGGCTGGACGAGCTGCGGCGCCAGCGCGCGGCGCTCGACCGGGCCATCGCCGAGCACGAGGCCTACCTCGACCTCGGGCGCCGGCTCGCCCGGCCCGCGCCCGCCGCGCCCCCCGGGCCGGCGCCCCGGGCGGAGCCCGCCCCGCTCCCGCCGGATCCCGAGGCCGGCGGCACGGCGCGCCAGGAGGGGCGGCGGCTGATGGAGGCGGCGGTGGAGATCCTGTCGGCCGCCGGCCGGCCGATGCACGCCGCCGAGATCTGGGAGCGGCTCGCCGCCCGCGGCCTGACCCTGCCGGGCCACGACCCGGTGGCGGCGCTCAACACCCGGCTCTGGAAGCGCGCGCAGGCCGGCACGGTCGTCCGCCGCCTCGGGGACGCGGTCTACGGGCTCGCGTCGTGACCAGGGCGTGCGCCGGTCGTCGCCGCGCCGCTCGTCGCGGCGCCGGTCAGGCCCGCCAGACCTGCCCGTCGTAGGCGAAGCGCGTCGGCTGGCAGGCCAGCGCCGAGAGCCCGGCCAGCGCCGGGTCGGCGACCGTGATGACGCAGGTCGGGATCTGCTCCATCTGCGCCACGAAGGGCGGCTTGCGGGTGAAGGCCTGCCGGAAGGCGCCCTCGGCCAGCACCGGGAGGATGCGGGGCGCGATGCCGCCGCCGAGATAGACCCCGCCGGTGGCCAGGAAGGTGAGGGCGAGGTCGCCGCACAGGCGCCCGAGGAGCTTGGCGAACAGCGCGAGGGTCTCCCGGGCCACCGGGTCCTCGCCGGAGAGGCCCCGCTCGGTGATCTCCGGCGGGCTCGCCTCCCCGCCGCCCAGGCCCGCGTAGAGCCGCGCCAGCCCCGGGCCCGAGAGCAGGGCCTCGACGGTGATGCGGCCCTCGATGCGCGCGAGCCGCGGCCACAGGGCGGCCTCGGCCTCGTCGCTCGGCCCGAAATCCGTGTGCCCGGCCTCGGTCGACACGATGGCCAGCTGCTCGCCGTACGGCACCAGGGCGGCGGCGCCGAAGCCGGTGCCGGGGCCGAGCACCAGCCGGGCGCCGCCCTTCGGGCGCAGCACCGGCCCGACCTGGGCCAGGACGTGCCGGTCCTCGCCCGCCGGGTCGAGGGCGGCGGCGCCGGCCGCGACCGGCACGTAGTCGTTGACGACCGCGCAGGTCGAGAGCCCGAGGTCCCGGCCGATGGCCGCCCCCTCGATCACCCAGTGGGCGTTGGTGAGGTGCACGGCCGGCCCGTCGACCCGCGCCGCCACCGCCAGGATGGCCGAGCGCGGGGCCGCGGTCCGGCCCGCCGAGAGGGCGTCCCGGATCGCCGCGCTCGGGTCCGGGTAGGCGGCGGTCTGCGCGTGGGCGAGCAGCACCGTCTCGGCGCCGGGCGCCTCCTGCACGGCGAAGCGCGCGTTGGTGCCGCCGATGTCGCCGAACAGGACCGGGAAGTCGAACATGGGCCCTCGGGTCTCCGGAACCGCGCCGCGGCGCGCTCCGTTTATAGCACCGCTTCGGGCGAAATCGACCGGGCGCCGTCCGGCCCGCGCGCCGTCAGCGCCCCTCCATCCGGCCGACCTGCCGCATCGCCTGCTTGAGGGCCAGCAGCCGCCGGTCGCGGTCGCGGAACAGCTCGGCCGGGTCGCGCCCGCCCCAGTCGAAGAAGCCGCGGCCCGCCATCACGCCGGTGCGGCCCTCGGCCACGAGCGCGTCGATGGACGCGGATTGCGTGCGGGCGGCGGGCGGGCTGTAGCTGGCGTTGGCGAGGGCGTGGCGCAGGAGCTCGATTCCGGTGAAGTCCGCCTTGGCGAGGTGGCCGAGGATCGGGATGCGCAGCGCGAGCCCGTGCACGATGGCGTCGTCGATCTCCCGCGCCGAGGCGATGCCCTCGTCGAGCAGGTGGTAGACCTCGGCCGAGATCGCCGACTGGATCCGGTTGGCGACGTAGCCCGGGATGAAGCGCGCGAGCACGATCGGCACCTGGCCGAGGCCGAGCACCAGCCGGCGCGCCTCCTCGATCACCGCCGGGTCGGTGCGGGGCCCCGGCACCACGTCGACGAGGTCGACGATGTAGGGGGGCGTGTACCAGTGCATCACCAGCGCCCGGGCCTGGCGCGCCTCCGGGATCAGCGGGAAGACGTCGAGGTAGCTCGTGTTGCTGGCGATCCTGGTCTCGGGGCCGCAGAGGCGGTCGAGCTCGCCGAAGAGGGCGCGCTTGGCCTCCGGGTTCTCGGTGATCGCCTCGATGACGAGCTCCGCCCCCGCGACGGTCTCGCCGAGGTCGGGCGTGAGGCGCACGGCGCGGCCGAGGCGCTCGGGCGTCCATTCCGCCGCGACGGCGCCCGCCTCCCGCAGGGTGTCGAGGGCCGAGGCCATCAGCTCCGGCACCCGCGCGAGGGTCTCGGGGCGGCTGTCGGTGAGCCGCACGGCATGCCCCCCGAGCGCCAGCACCAGGGCGATGCCGTGCCCCATCAGGCCGGCGCCGACGACCGCGATCTCGCTCATGTGGTTCTCCTGCTCGGGTGGCGATCGGGGGAAGCGCCGTCAGGCCGGCCGCCAGGGGCCCAGGCGCTCGATGTCCCGGGCGCGGCGCTCCAGCCACCAGCCGGCCTGCCGCGGCCAGGCCGCGAACTCCGTGCGGGCCCGGAGCGCCCAGTTCGGGTCGGCGAGGGATTCGCGGCCGACGGCGACGAGGTCGGCGCGCCCCTGCGCCACCACCGCCTCGGCCTGGCGGGGATCGACGATGAGCCCGACCGCCATGGTGGCAAGGCCGGTCTCCCGCCGGATCCGCTCGGCGAAGCCGACCTGGAAGCCGTAGTCGCGCCGCACCCGGGCGGCGGTGGCCGAGCCGGCGAGGCCGCCCGAGGAGCAGTCGATCACGTCGGCGCCGAGCCCCTTGAGGGCGTGCGCGAAGGCGAGCGTGTCCTCGAGGGTGAGGCCGCCCTCCAGGCCGTCCACCGCCGAGACCCGCACGAAGAGCGGCTTGCCCGCCGGCCAGGCCTCGCGCAGGGCCCGCGCCACCGCGAGGGGGAAGCGCATCCGCCCGGCGCGGTCGCCCCCGTAGGCGTCCTCGCGCCGGTTCGAGAGCGGCGACAGGAAGGCGTGCAGCAGGTAGCCGTGGGCGGCGTGCAGCTCGATCACGTCGAAGCCGGCCGCCTCCGCCCGGCGCGCCGCCGCCGCGAAGGCGGCGACGAGGTCCGCCATGGCGGCCGGCGTCAGCGCCGTCGGCATCAGCCAGCCCTCGTCCAGGGGGATCGGGCTCGGGGCGACGACGGGCCAGGGCGCGTCGCCGCGGGCGACGTCGTCGGGCGAGAGCGGGCCGTTGCCCTCCCAGGGCCGCTGCATGCTGGCCTTGCGGCCCGCATGGGCGAGCTGGATCCCGGCCGCCGCGCCGTTCGCCCGCAGGAAGGCGGCCACCCGGGCGAGGGCCGCGCCGTGGTCCGGCGACCACAGGCCGAGGTCGCCGTGGGTGATGCGCCCCTCCGGCACCACCGCGGTCGCCTCCAGGATGACGAGGCCGGCGCCCCCGAGGGCGAAGCGGCCGTAATGGACGAGGTGGTAATCCCCCGCGATCCCGTGCTCGGCCGAGTACTGGCACATCGGCGGGACGACGACGCGGTTGCGCAGGGACACGTCCCGGAGGCTGACGGGCTCGAACAGGCGGGGCGGGGCGGTCATCCGGCGCGGGGCTCCTACACGGTGGCGA
Organism: Methylobacterium crusticola; assembly: GCF_003574465.1. Lineage (GTDB taxonomy): Bacteria > Pseudomonadota > Alphaproteobacteria > Rhizobiales > Beijerinckiaceae > Methylobacterium > Methylobacterium crusticola. The sequence goes on along the minus strand of NZ_QOWC01000033.1, from coordinate 4,432 downwards.
TCGGCGTCGTCGGCGAGCCGACGGCGCCGGGCAGCCGCAGGGGCGGGGCGGTGAGGAGGAAGCGGTGGCGGCCGCGGGCCCTGAGCCAGGCGGCGAGCGGGGTCAGGTGCCAGAGCTCGCCGAGGTTGACCCCGAGGCGGAACAGGCAGTGCTCGTGGAGCGGCAGGGTGGCGCAGCAGCCCTCCGCCGGCGCCGGCAGGGCCGGGTGGACCTCGACCGCGTAGTTGTCGGCGATGAGGGCGCACAGGCCCGAATCGGTGATCCAGTTGAGGAGCCGCCCGTCGCGCCCGTCGAGGCCGGCGCCGAGGCCGTGCACCACCTCCGGGTCGGGGGCCCGCCCCATGCCGAGCAGCCGCTCGGCGAAGCCCGTGTGCAGGCAGACCATGTCGCCGGGCTCGACCACGACGCCGTCGGCCTCGAGGATGCCGCGCAGCGCGTCGTAGCCGACGGCCCGGCGGGCCTCGCCCAGATGCGCGTGCAGGTCGATCATCACGCCGCGGCCCTGCATCCCGCGCTCCGCCAGCCGCTCGACGCCGAGCGCCCTGGCGCGGGAGGGCCGGCCCGCCTCCCCGGGGGTCGACGGGCCGGTGATGTCGGAGCCGGCCCGGAAGCCGTTGTAGTAGACCGGGCGCCGCGTGCCGTCGCCCTGCGCGTCGAACAGGGAGCCGACATGCGCGAGGCTGTCCCACTGCGTCGAGTACTGCAGGTGCAGCACCGCGAGGTCGTCGCTGATCACGTCGGTGGCGTCCGCCACCTCCTCGCAGACCGGGAAGTTCATGTTGGGCCGCCCGGACGCCCGCACGGTCGGGCGGATCTGCGGCGGGTGGCGGCGGGGGTTCAGCACGTTGCCGCCCGGGTAGTCGAGGGGCAGGCTGAGGCAGAAGGTCAGCCCCTCGCGCACCTCGGCCACGCCCTGGCGCACCTTCTCGGGGGTGAGCAGGTTGAGGCGGCCGAGCTCGTCGTCGGGACCGAAATCCCCCCAGGTCGAGCCCGCGGGGCGGCGGCGCCAGCGCGGGCTCACTTCCTCACCAGGGGGCAGCGGGAGGCCGAGAGCGGCTGGAAGGCCTGGTCGCCCGGCACCGTGGCGACGAGGCGGTAGAGGTCCCAGGGGCCCGTCGATTCCTCGGGCTTCTTGACTTGGAACAGGTACATGTCGTGGACCATGCGGCCGTCCTCGCGGATGCGCCCGCCGCGGGCGTAGAAGTCGTCGACGGGCGTCTCGCGCATGGCCTTCATCACGGCCCCGGTCTCGTCGGTGCCGGCGTGCCGGACGGCCTTGAGGTAGTGCGTCACCGTCGAGTAGACGCCGGCCTGGGACATGTTGGGCATCTTGCCCACGCGGTCGAAGTAGCGCTTCGACCAGGCGCGGGTCTCGTCGTTCAGGTCCCAGTAGAAGCCCTCCGTCAGGAACATGCCCTGCGTCGCCTTGAGGCCGAGGCTGTGGACGTCGGAGATGTAGACGAGGAGCCCCGCGAGCGTCTGGCCGCCCTGGGTCAGGCCGAACTCGGCCGCCTGCTTGATGGCGTTGGTGGTGTCGTTGCCGGCATTGGCCAGCCCCACCACCTTGGCGCCGGAGGCCTGGGCCTGGAGCAGGAAGGAGGAGAAGTCGGCGGTGTTGATCGGCGCCCGCACGCCGCCCGCGACCGTGCCGCCGTTGGCCCTGACCACCGCGCTCGCGTCCCGCTCCAGCTCCTGGCCGAAGGCGTAGTCGGCGGTGATGAAGAACCAGGAGGTGCCCCCGGCCTTCACGGTGGCCTGGGCGGTGGCGTTGGCGAGGGCGTAGGTGTCGTAGGCCCAGTGGACCGAGACGGGCGAGCAGGCCTCGTTCGTCAGCCGCACGGCGCCGGGGCCGCTGAAGGCGATGACCTTGTTCTTGGCCCTGGCGACGTCGAGGGCCGCGAGGGCGGTGGCCGAGGCGGCGACGTCCAGGATCGCGTCGACCCGGTCGGTGTCGAACCAGGCCCGCGCCGTGGCGGCGGCGATGTCGGGCTTGTTCTGGTGGTCGGCCACCAGCACCTCGACGGGGGCGCCCAGCACCTTGCCGCCGAAATCCTCCACCGCCATGCGGGCGGCCGCGGCGCTGCCGGGCCCGGTCACGTCGGCGTAGAGCCCCGACATGTCGAGGATGAGGCCGAACCGCACCACGCCGTCGGAGATCGCCGGTTTCGGGGCCGGACCGGGCTGCTGCGCGCGCGCGCTCCCTTGCCACAGGATCCCTTGCCACGCGGCGGCGAGCGCCGCGGCCAGAAGCGTTGTCCTCACCCGTCTTCGTCCTTCGCCGAGGGCGCGTCGTTGTCCGGGGCTCCCGCGGGGCCCGGGCGCATGGTTCGGAGGGCCGGGGCGGGTTGTCAACCGCGCGGCCCGCGCGCGGGGGTCGAAAAAATCCGGTGCCGGACCTGTCGGATCGCGGCCCCGCCCGCCGTCCTCGGGGCTTCCGACCCCCGGGTGGCGATGGATGGCCGAGGCGAGCATGACCTACGTCGACGGTTTCGTGGTGGCGGTCCCCCGGGAGGGGCTCGAGGCCTACAGGGCCCTGGCGCGCCGGGCCGCGGCGATCTGGCGGGAGCACGGCGCGCTGTCGGTCGTCGAGTGCCTCGCCGACGACGTGCCCTACGGCGCGCTCACCTCGTTCCCGCGGGCCGTGCAGGCGCGGGAGGACGAGACCGTGGTCCTGTCCTGGATCGTCTACGCGTCGCGGGCGGAGCGGGACGCCGTCAACGCCAGGGTCATGGCCGACCCGCGCCTCGAGGAGGCGATGGCCGACCGGCCGTTCGACGCCCGGCGCATGATCTACGGCGGGTTCGAGGTCTTCCTGGAGACCTGAACCCGGGCCCCCTCGGGCACGACGCCGGGGTCACGCCCCGGCGTCGTGCCCGAGGGGTCACGCCGGCGGGCCGCCGCCCTCCGGGCCCGCGCCGAGCCAGGGCTGGCCGTTGACCATGCCGACGCGCCAGCCGGCGCCCTCCGGGCTGTCGTAGTGGTCGAGGCGGGTGAGCGAGCAGTTCTCGATGGCGAAGGCGAGGCCCCCCTGCGGCGGCAGGCCGAGCGCGAGGGCGATCGCGGCGCGGATCGTGCCGCCGTGGGCCACCGCCACGATGTCGCCCCCGCGGTGCTCGGCGGTGAGGTCGCGGATGGCGCCGCCCACCCGGTCGCAGAGCTCCGCGAAGCTCTCGCCCCCCGGGGGCCGCTCGTCGGCGGGGGCGAACCAGTGGCTCGCCGCCGCCGGCTGGCGCTCGGCGAAGAAGCGGGCCCGGTCCTGGCCCTGCCAGTCGCCGAGGTTCTGCTCGGCGAGGGCCGGCAGGGCCGTCAGGACGGGGGCCGCCCCGTCGCGCGAGAAGTCGCGGGCCTGCCAGAGGGCCTCGGCGGTCTGCCGGGTGCGCCCGAGATGGCTCGCGACCCAGACGGCGCCCCCGGGCAGCACGGGCGCGAGGCCCGCGAAGACGTGGGCGTCGCCGCAATCGCACGCGATGTCGGCGCCGCCGTAGATGCGGCCGCCGTCGCCCCGCACGGGGGCGTGGCGCACCCACCACCAGCGGGTGCGGACGAAGGGGAGGCGGTGCCGGGTGCTCATGTCGCCTCGCGCGTGCGTCGGACGGGGCCGAGGAGGCTCACGCGGCCCCGCCGCCTGGGCCCCGGGAGCCTCCCCGGCGCGGGCTGGATCTCGTCGGCCGCCATCGCTCGCGTGCATCCCAAACGGACCGGTCGCGGGCGGGACGCCGAACCCCCGCGGGCCGGCATCCCTCGCGGGCCGTCATCTAACGTCAGATCGGCCGCCCCGGGCAAGAGCGGCGGCCCGGCGCCCGCGGGGCCCGGGGCCCGGGGCCCGTGGGGCCGGCCCACGGGCCGCCCGCCCCCGAATTGCCAGGCCCGCAAACTCTCCCCATACGTCCCGCCAGCACGGGACGGGAGGAGACGGATGAGCGGCCAGGAACCGCCACGGGACGAGGCGCCGCGGGACGACGCCCCCGAGGAGACGATCTTCGGCGCGGACATCCCGTTCGCGCGCCTGTGCGGCATCGAGGCGCTCGGGGTGTTCGAGGGGCGCACGCGCCTGCGGCTGGCGCTCGCGCGCCGGCACGGCAACAACCTCGGCATCGCGCACGGGGGGGTGATCTGCACGCTCCTCGACATTGCCATGGGGACGGTGGCCCGGCTCACCGCCGGCCGGCCGGTGGTGACCCTCGACATGCAGACCCGGTTCCTCGCGCCGGGCCACGGCACGGTCCTGGCCGAGGGCTGGGTGGTGCGGGCCGGTCGGTCGATCCTGTTCTGCGAGGCGGAGATCCGCGCCGAGGGCGGCGGGCTCGTGGCGAGCGCGAGCGGGCTGTTCAAGCCGGTCGGGGCCCGGGGCTAGGGCCGCGCCCCGGCCGCGCCGCAGGCGGGCGCCCCTCGCGGGCCGCCGTGCCCGGCGGGCGTCCCTCGCGGGCCGCCG
>NZ_QOWC01000032.1 GCF_003574465.1 Methylobacterium crusticola | reverse complement strand
ACACCTTCATCAAGCGCGAGGCCCAGGACGCCGTCGCCTGGGTCTCCCTCGGCGGCGCCACGGCACCCGCCACGACGGCGAACCGCTGACCGGCCGCCGAATCAGGCCTCGGCCGACGCGTGCCGAATTGGAACCAAAGTGCGGCAGGGGCGTTAAATGGGGTTTAAATTTTTGTGTTGAGCCCCGCGCGGGCCCGTGGCAGCTTGGATGCAAGAACCGAGCACACAGGTCGATGGGGCAATGCGGGCAGTGATGGACGGCCTTGGCCGGGCGAGCCACGTCGATCGCCAGGGCCTTCTGACGCGCGGCGCCCGTGCCGCGCAACTCGCTCTCCTCGGAGCGACGCTGCTGATCGGGGGCGCCACCACCCAGGCGCAGACCCAGACCCTCGCCGCCCTGCCGGATGCCAGCGCGGCCATCGAGCGCGGCGGCAGCGCCAAGCCCGTCAGCGCCTGGAACGACTTCTGCAACCGCTACCCGGCCGAATGCGCCGTCGACACGTCCGAGCCCACGACCCTCGCGATGACGACCGCGCTCTGGCGCACCCTCACGGCCGTGAACCGCCGTGTCAACGGCCGCATCCGGCCGATGGTCGACCAGCAGCACTGGGGCGTGGTCGACCGCTGGGACTTCCCGGACGACGGGCAGGGCGATTGCGAGGATTACCAGCTCCTCAAGCGCCGCATGCTGGTCGAGCGCGGCCTCGCGCGCCGGGCGCTCCGCATGACGGTGGTGATCGACGAGATCGGCGAGGGCCACGCCGTCCTGATGGTGCGCACCGACCGCGGCGACTACATCCTCGACAACAAGACCAACGCGATTCTGCCCTGGCAGCGCACCGGCTACACCTACGTGAAGCGCGAGGGCCAGGACGGGCTGGCCTGGGTCTCGCTCAACGGCGTCGCCTCCCCGGTCACCACCGCGAACCGCTGAGCGGCGGCCGGGCGGGGGCCGGTCAGGCGCCCGAGACGAGGTGCGCGAGGTCGAGCACGACCCGGCCCGAGACCAGGCTCCAGCCGCAGGCGATCATCGTCGCCAGCATCACGAACGGGATCGGCCGGCCCTCGATCCTGCGCCCGCGCAGCGTGTTGCGCAGGATGATGAACGGCGCGCCGAACGCCAGCACCGGCAGGCACGCCACCGCGGTCAGGCCCCCGCCCTGCAGGAGCCCGAAGCTGGCCCGCCGCTCCGTCAGGAGCTCGAACGCGTTGGCGAGCAGCCCCGCGAAGGCGAGGCCGAGGACGAGGGTCTGAAGGTTCTCCAGAGCCGTCGGGGTCAGGGTCATGGGCGGGGCCTTCCGTCGGTCACGCGTCCGGCTCGCCAACCCGTGCGCGCGGGGCGCGGTGCCGTCGCGGTCACTCTGCCCGAGCCGCCGCGGCTTGTTGCGGTTAACGACGCGTTATCCACAGCCCGCGCGGGCGCGTCCCGATCCGGTGCAAAGCGGGCGCCCCGGCGGGAGGGGGCCGGCCCCGGGCGGCGGGCCGTGCGTCGAAATCCGGGGATCGCGGGTAGACCGGTAATCCAGCGTTAAGGCTGCCCGCGGATCGTCGCGGATGCGCCGCGGGGCGCGGACGACGGGGACGGGCGCGATGGGGCCTGGAGCGGGTGCCGCGACGGCGCGGATGGGACGCGGCGTCCCGGTCGATCGCCGGATCGGCGTCGGGGCGGTCCTCGTGCTCGCCGGCACGCTCGCCGGCACCGGGCTCGTCGCCGCCTGGCTCGCCGTCCCGCCGACCGTGGCCGGAACCCGCACGGTCGCGCGCCTCGCGCCCGCGCCCCTGTCCCTGCCCTCCGGCTGGTTCGTGCGGCCCGGCAGCGTCGCGGACGCGACGCCCGACCGGCTCGACCTCGCGATCCCCTGGGGCGACCTCGTCGGCGGGAGCGATCCGACCCGCATGCGGGTCACCGTGACCCGCGCCCCGGAGACGGAGGCGCCGCTGAGCCCGGCCCGCCGCTACGCCCGCTTCCTCACCGCCGAGACCCAGCCCCAGCCCGAGGGCCTGATGCGGCGCCGCTTCCGGGCCGGCACGCCGTTCGAGGGGGAGGATCTCTACCTGGCCCAGGCCGACGGCAGCCGCTTCGCGGCCCGCTGCGCCACCGGGTCCGTGCCCGATCCGGAGGCTGCCTGCCTGAGCGAGGTGCGGGTCGGCAATCTGTCCCTGCGCCTGCGCTTCGCCGCCGACCGCCTCTCCTCCTGGAGCGCGGCGCTCGACGGCCTCGAGCGGATCTTCGCCGCGAGCCCGTGAGCGGCCCGCTCACTCCTCCAGGTCGGTGTCGAGGATCGCCATCGAGAAGTTGAAGGAGCGGTCGCCGTCCTCGTCGTCCACGGACAGGACCCCGACGAACTCCTCGCCGATGTAGACCTCGGCCGAGTCGGTCTTCTTGGGACGGGCCACGAGGCGGATGGAGTGGTTCGCGAACGTGCGGCGAAGATAGCCCTCCACCTTCGTCATCTCGGTCTTGTTCACGCTGGCCTCTTCGTGCTGGAGCCTGTCCCGGGGCCGGGACCTCCCGCGCCACCGGACATACGACGCCTCGGCCCGCCCGCGCCCGGCCGGGCCCCGGTGAGGGCCGGTCGCGCGCGCGCGGACGAGAACGCCCCGACGCCCGCCGGCCTCGATCACGGCCGTCGGGCGCAAGGGGCGGCTTGGGGAGGCCCGCCTTGCCACGGCGGGCGCGGGGGAGCAAGGCGCGAGGCGTCGCCCGCGGGCGCCCGGGGCGGGCGCCCGGGTCAGATCCCGTCCATCAGGTGGATGAACTGGTCCATGGCGCGGGCCGGGTCGGCGCAGCCGGCCGAGCCGACCACCCGGGCCGGGACGCCGACGACCGTCGTGCAGGGCGGCACGGGCTGGAGCACCACCGAGCCGGCCGCGACCCGGGCGCAGGAGCCGACCTCGATGTTGCCCAGGATTTTGGCGCCGGCCCCGATCATCACGCCGTGCCGGATCTTCGGGTGCCGGTCGCCGCCGTGCTTGCCGGTGCCTCCGAGGGTGACGTCGTGCAGGATCGAGACCTCGTCCTCGATCACCGCGGTCGAGCCCACCACGAGGCCGGTGGCGTGGTCGAGGAAGATGCCGCGGCCGATCCGGGCGGCCGGGTGGATGTCGGTCTGGAAGACCTCGGAGGAGCGGCTCTGGAGGTAGAGCGCGAGGTCGCGCCGGCCGCGCTCCCACAGCCAGTGGCTCAGGCGGTGCGCCTGGATGGCGTGGAAGCCCTTGAAGTAGAGCACGGGCTCGATCGCCCGGGTGGTGGCCGGGTCGCGGTCCATCACGGCGCCGATGTCGGCCCGCATGGCCTGGCCGATGCGGGCGTCGTCCGCCACCGCCTCGGCGAAGCTCTGGGCAATCAGGTCCCCGGCGAGCGCCGGGTGGCCGAGCCGCGAGGCGACGCGGTGCGCGACGGCCGATTCGAGCGTGCCGTGGTTGAGGATCGTGGCGACGAGGAACGAGGCCAGGCGCGGCTCGGCGCGCACCACGGCCTCGGCCTCCTGGCGCAGGCGCCGCCAGACCGGGTCGACCACGCCGGCGACGGGATCGTGCTCGTGATGAGAGGGGGCTGGGCTGGACGACAACGGCCTTCTCCTCGGCAGCGCCTGCGGGCGAGCGGCGTGCCGGCCAGCAGGTCCATACGCGCAACGACGTTCCCCGCATAGCCTGGAGAGACACCCCGGTTTCATCAAGCCCCGGGGACTTTCAGGCGCGGGCGGGTGTCATGCGCGCGCGGCAGGTCTCTGCTGCTCTCTGCTGCAGGTCTCGGCCGCGCGTCGGGTCCCTGGGCGCCCGGTGGGACGGGGCCGGCCGGAGTCCCGCGGCGGGCACCCCGGCGTCAGCGGCGCGCGGCCGTGAAGTGGCCCTCCACGAGGCCGGTGAGCCGGCCCGCCGTCTCCGCCACGGTGTGGCCGGCGGTGTCGACCACGGCCCGGGCCCGGGCGTAGAGCGGCTCGCGGCTCAGCAGCACCGCCCGCAGCTCGCGCAGCGCGTCGTCGTTGTCGGGAAGCCGCGCCGCGCCGAGGCCCTTGGCGGCCTGCTCGCGCACGCGGTGCATGTGCTCCTCCGGACGGGCCTTGAGCCAGACCGTGAAGAAGGCGGACAGCAGCAGGTCGAAGGTGACCGGCTCGGCGACGATGCCGCCGCCGGTCGCCAGCACCATCGGGCCCGGCCGCTCGGCGAGGCGCCGGAGCGCCCCCTGCTCGAGCCGGCGGTAGGTCTCCTGCCCGTAGATCGCGAAGATCTCCGCCACCGAGAGGCCGTTCTCGCGCTCGATCTCCCGGTTGAGCTCGACGAAGCTCCAGCCCGTCCGCTCTGCCAGGATGCGCCCGAGGGTGGACTTGCCCGCCCCGCGCAGGCCGATCAGCGCCACCCGGCGGGCATCGCTCTCCCCCGGCGCCGCGGAGCCCGACAGGACCCGCTTGGCCTGCGCCACCTGCTCGAGGGTCGCCGATGCCAGGAGGTCGCGCACCACCGGCCAGTCCGGCGGGCTCTCCACGGAGGCGATGAGGTCCTCCAGCCGCACGCCCATCGCCTGAGAGACGCGGCGCAGCAGGATGATCGAGACGTTGCCCTGGCCGCCCTCGAGCTGGGCGATGTAGCGCTCCGACAGGCCCGACGTCTGCGACAGCACCTTGCGCGACATCGCCCGGACGGAGCGCATGGTGCGGACCCGCTGGCCGAGTTCCGCGAGGAAGCGGCTCTCCGGCCCGCCCGAATCGGCCTCCGTCCCGGCCGCGCCGGGTCGCGGGTCCGCCGCGCCGGGTCGCGGGTCGGCCGCGCCGGGTCGCGGGTCGGCCGCGCCTTGCCCTGGGTCGGCTCCGCCTGGCCGCGGCTCCGCCTTGCCGGTCACCGCGCCGTCACCCGAATCGGGCGCCAGGACGGGAGGACCGGCCGCAGGGCGGAGGGACCGGAGGGCCGAGCGAGAGGACATCGGGCATCGTGCGGTTTGCGGGGCGCGCGGGTGGGGGTGTCCCGTCGGCGACGGGCCGTCGGCCGCGCGGCCCAGGGAGGGTTGAGAACGGCGCCTGCTTATCCCACGCGGGGCCGGCTGGCGATGGTGCGAACCGCACACGGGACCGAAACGGGACGATCGTCCCGGTCGAGGGTGGGGGCCGCCCCCCGGCCCGCAAGAAACGGGCCGTTTCCGGCGGGACGGTGCGCGGCGCCGTGCGACCCGGGCTCCCGCCTCAGCCGACCCGCTCGACCGCGAGGGCCACGCCCTGCCCCACCCCGACGCACATCGTGGCGAGGCCGAGGCGCCCGCCTCGGCGCCCCAGCTCGCGGGTGACGGCGCCGGCGATGCGCGCGCCCGACATGCCGAGCGGGTGGCCGAGCGCGATGGCGCCCCCGTGCGGGTTGACGTGCTCGGCGTCGTCCGGGAGCCCGAGCCCGCGCAGGCAGGCGAGCGCCTGCGAGGCGAAGGCCTCGTTCAGCTCGACGGCGTCGAAGTCGCTCGGCTTCAGACCGAGGCGGGCGCAGAGCTTCTCCACCGCCGGGATCGGCCCGATGCCCATGACGCGGGGCGGCACCCCCGCCGAGGCGAGGCCGAGGACGCGGGCGAGAGGCGTGAGGCCGTGGCGCTCCGCCGCCTCCGCGGAGGCGAGCACCAGGGCGGCGGCGCCGTCGTTGACGCCCGACGCGTTGCCGGCCGTGACCGTGCCGTCCCGGCGCACGAAGGGCTTCAGCTTGGCGAGCCCCTCCGCGGTCGTGTCGGCCCGCGGGTGCTCGTCGCGCTCGACCCGGGTGTGGGTGCCCTTGCGGTCCGGGATCTCGACCGCCGCGATCTCGGCCGCGAAGGTCCCGTCGTCCTGGGCCCGGGCCGCCCGCGCCTGCGAGCGCAGCGCGAAGGCGTCCTGGTCGGCCCGGCCGATCTGGTAGTCCTCCGCAACGTTCTCGGCGGTCTCGGGCATCGAGTCGATGCCGTACTGGTGCTTGAGCACCGGGTTGATGAAGCGCCAGCCGATGGTGGTGTCGTGGATCTCGGCCTGGCGCTGCCAGGCGCCCTCGCTCTTGCCCATCACGAAGGGCGCCCGGGTCATCGACTCGACGCCGCCCGCGAGGGCGAGGTCGAGGTCGCCGGACCGGATCGCCCGCGCGGCGGCCCCGACGGCGTCGAGGCCCGAGGCGCAGAGCCGGTTCAGGGTCACGCCCGGCACCCGCTCGGGCAGGTCGGCGAGGAGCACGGCCATGCGGGCGACGTTGCGGTTGTCCTCGCCGGCCTGGTTGGCGCAGCCGAGGAAGACCTCCTCGACGCCGTCCTTCAGGCCCGGATGGCGCCGGACCAGCTCGCGCAGCGGCACCGCCGCGAGGTCGTCGGCGCGCACCCTCGCGAGCGCCCCGCCGTAGCGGCCGATCGGCGTGCGCACGTAATCGCAGATGTAGACGTCCCGTGCCGCGCCCATGCGGGTCTCCCTCGGCGGTTGCTCGGGCTTCGGCGCCCGTTTCGAAAATCCGGTACGGCGCACCATAGCGGCGATCGAGCCCGGACGAAATCCGGTCCGCCGCCGGCCGCACGCCATGCTGCGCTGCACAAAGACCGTCTGACACAATGTCGCGGTCTCTTGCGGCACCGTCCCGGAACTCCCACTGTGACGCTCTGTGAAGGTTCTCTGCACATCACTGGCCCGGACCTGCGCGTCGGCTCTGATCGGGCTCGTCCTCGCGCTGGTGGCGGTCTCCGCCGCGGACGCGGCCCCGGGCCGGAACGGCCCCGTGCTGCGCGCCGGCAACGCCCCGGGCGTCCTCGCGAGCCTGCACGCGCAGTGGGCGAAGTCGCCGGCCTGCACCCTGTCGGCGGCGGGCGTGGACAATCCCCGCCCGGACGACGGGGGCGCCGCGGGCGAGCCCGCGGCCGGGCTCGCCGACGGGCAGCGGCGCGCCGCCGTCACGCTCCTGCCGCCGCGCCGCCTCGGCTCCGGCGCCCTCGCCGGCCCGGCCCGGCTCGACAGGCCCCCGAAGACCGAGGCCTGACGAGAGGCCGCCCGCCCGCGTCCCGCCGCCCGGCCCGCATCGTGCCGGCGGCGCGGCCCCGCCCGGTCGGCCCCGCCCACGCCCACGCCACCGCCCCGGATCCCGGAGCCAGGGTGCGCCCCTGCGCCCGTCCGGGAGGCGCGACCGCGTGGGCGCCCCCGCCATCGCCGACCACTTGCCGAGAGCCGCGGGCCGCGCGACATGCACGCCACGCAGGAAAGACCCGACACCGTGACGCACAGCCGCCGCATCCTCATCGGGGCGTCCGCCCTCCTCCTCGGGCTCGCCGCCTGCAAGCCGGCGCAGCAGGCGGGCGCACCCGCGCCGCCGCCGCCGCCGGAAGTCGCCATCGTGACGGTGAAGAATCAGCCGATCCCCTTCGAGCGCGACCTGCCCGGCCGCGTCGCGCCGATGCGCATCGCCGAGGTGCGGGCCCGGGTCGCCGGCCTCGTGGTCAAGCGCACCTTCGAGCAGGGCAGCCAGGTCAAGGAGGGCGACATCCTCTACAAGATCGACCCGATGCCGTTCCGGGTCGAGCTCGACAGCGCCGAGGCCACCCTCGCCCGCACCGAGGCCGCCCTGGTGCTGGCGCGCCAGCAGGCCGAGCGCCTGGAGACCCTGCTCACCCGCCAGACCGCGAGCCAGGCCCAATACGACACCGCCTACGCGGCCCAGAAGCAGGCCGAGGCCGAGGTGGCGGGCGCCAAGGCGATGCGCGACCGCGCGCGGCTCAACCTCGGCTACACGGACGTGCGGGCGCCGATCTCGGGCCGCATCGGCCGGGCCCTCGTCACCGAGGGCGCGCTCGTCGAGCAGGGCGGCGCCAGCAACCTGGCGACGATCCAGCAGCTCGACCCGATCTACGTCGACATCACGCAGTCGGTCGGCGAGCTGAACAAGCTGCGCCGCGACCTCGCCAGCGGCGAGCTCGACCGCCTCGCCCCCGACGTCGCGGGCGTGCGGGTGATCATGGACGACGCCTCGCTCTACCCCGAGCCCGGCCGCCTGCTGTTCTCCGACGTCACGGCCGATCCCAGCACCGGCCAGGTCACCCTGCGGGCCGTCGTCCCCAACGCGCATTACGAGCTGTTCCCGGGCATGTACGTCCGCGCCCGCATCAAGCAGGGCATCGATTCCGACGCCATCGCGGTGCCCCAGCAGGCGGTCCACCGCTCGAACGACGGCCGCGCCCAGGTCTGGCTCGTCGGCGAGGGCGACAAGGTCATGCTCCACCCCGTCGAGGTCGGCCCGGTGGTCGAGGGCCAGTGGGTGATCCGCGACGGGCTCAAGGCCGGCGACCGGGTCGTGGCCGAGGGCTTCCAGAAGATCGTCGCCGGCACGCCCGTCGTCCCGGTGCCGTGGCAGACCGCCACGATGGCGGCGGCATCCCCGCCCGGCAAGCGCTGAGGAGCCGCCCGTGGCCAGCTTCTTCATCGACCGGCCGGTCTTCGCCTGGGTCCTCGCCCTCTTCATCTGCCTGGGCGGCGCCCTGACGATCCCGATGCTGCCGGTGGCGCAGTACCCGATCATCGCGCCGCCCTCGATCGCGCTCTCGACCGCCTATCCGGGCGCCTCCGTGGAGGACCTCTACACCGGCACGACGCGCCTCATCGAGGACGAGCTCAACGGCGCGGCCAACATCCTGAGCTTCGAATCGGCGAGCGATTCCTTCGGCGTCGTCGAGATCACCGCCACCTTCCAGCCCGGCACCGACCCGGGCTACGCCTCCGTCGAGGTGCAGAACCGCCTCAAGCGCGTCGAGGCGCGGCTGCCGGCCGAGGTGCGCCAGCAGGGCATCCTGGTGGAGGAGGCCTCCGCGGCGACGCTCCAGATCATCACCCTCGTCTCCAAGGACGGGTCGATGGACGAGGTCGCCCTCGGCGACTTCCTGATCCGCAACGTCATCAACGAGATCCGCCGCATCCCGGGCGTCGGGCGCGCCACCCTGTACTCGACGGAGCGCTCGCTGCGGGTCTGGATCGACCCCGACAAGCTCCGGGGCCTCGCCCTCAACGCCTCCGACGTGACGAAGGCGATCCAGCGCCAGAACGTCCAGATCGCCTCGGGCGCCGTCGGCGCGCAGCCGAGCCCGGCCGCCCACGCGGTCAACTTCCCGATCCTGGTCAAGGGCCAGATGCGGGCGCCCGACGAGTTCGGGGCCGTCGTGCTGCGGGCCAACCCCGACGGCTCGACCGTGCGCCTGCGCGACGTCGCCCGCATCGAGCTCGGCGGCGAGGACTACAAGTTCACCACCCGCCTCAACGGCGGCGAGGCCGCCGGCATCTCGGTCACCCTCGCCCCCGACGGCAACGCCCTTCAGACCGCCAAGGCCATCCGGGCGAAGATGGAGGAGCTGTCGCAGTTCTTCCCCGACACCGTGAGGTGGGACATTCCCTACGACATCACCCCGGCGGTCGAGGCCTCGATCGAGAAGGTGCTGCACACCCTGGCCGAGGCCGTGGCGCTGGTGTTCGTGGTGATGTTCCTGTTCCTGCAGAACATCCGCTACACCCTGATCCCGACCATCGTGGTGCCGATCGCGCTCCTCGGCACCTGCACCGTCATGCTGCTCGCCGGCTTCTCGGTGAACGTGCTCACCATGTTCGGCATGGTGCTGGCCATCGGCATCCTGGTCGACGACGCCATCGTGGTGGTGGAGAACGTCGAGCGGATCATGAACGAGGAGGGCCTCTCGCCAAAGGAGGCCACCCGCAAGGCCATGAGCCAGATCACCGGGGCGATCATCGGCATCACGCTCGTGCTCGTCGCGGTGTTCATCCCGATGGCGTTCTTCCCCGGCTCCGTCGGCATCATCTACCGGCAGTTCTCGATCGCGATGGTGACCTCCATCGCGTTCTCGGCCTTCCTGGCGCTCTCCCTCACGCCCGCCCTGTGCGCCACGCTCCTGAAGCCGGTCCAGAAGGGGCACGGCCACGCCAAGGGCGGGGTCTTCGGCGGGTTCAACCGCTTCGTCGACCGCGAGACCTCCCGGTACGGCCGCGGCGTGCGCTGGCTCGTGGCGAAGTCCGGGCGGATGATGATGATCTTCCTGATCCTCGTCGTCGGCGTGGCCTACGCCTTCGCGCGCCTGCCGGAGGGCTTCCTGCCCGTCGAGGACCAGGGCTTCTTCACGGTCGACATCCAGACCCCGCCGGGATCGTCCTTCAACCGCACGCTGGCGGCGGTGAAGAAGACCGAGGAGTACCTGATGGCCCAGCCGGGCGTCGCCACCGTGACGATCGTCAACGGCTTCTCGTTCTCCGGCCAGGGCCAGATGACCTCGCAGGCCTTCGTGACCCTGAAGGACTGGTCGGAGCGCGACGCGTCGAGCTCCGCCGCGGCGCTGGTCGCCGGCACCAACAAGGCCCTCGGCAGCTACAAGGACGCGGTGATCCAGGCCCTCGAGCCGCCGCCGATCGACAACCTCGGCAACGCCTCGGGCTTCAGCTTCCGCCTCCAGGACCGGGCCCAGCGCGGCTACGCCGCCCTGATGGCGGCGCAGGACCAGCTCCTCTCCCTCGCCAAGAAGAGCCCGGTCCTGAAGAACGTCTACGTCGAGGGCCTGCCGCCCGCCCCGCAGGCGGAGCTGGTGATCGACCGCGAGAAGGCCGCCGCCCTCGGCGTCAGCTTCGAGGACATCAACGAGACCATCCAGGTCAACCTCGGCTCGGTCTACACCAACGACTTCCCCAACCGGGGCAAGATGCAGCGGGTGATCGTCCAGGCCCAGGACGCCCAGCGCCTGAACGCCACCGACCTCCTGAATTACGGCGTCAAGAACCAGCAGGGCACGATGGTGCCGATGTCCTCCTTCGCCGACCTCAAGTGGAGCGTCGGCCCGGCGCAGATCATCGGCTTCAACGGCTACCAGTCGGTGCGCTTCACCGGCGAGCCCGCCGCCGGCTTCACGTCGGGCGACGCGATCGCCGAGATGGAGCGGCTGATGACCCAGCTCCCGAAGGGCTTCGGCCACGCCTGGACCGGGCAGTCGCTCCAGGAGAAGCAGGCCGGCTCGCAGGCGACGCTCCTCCTCGCCCTCTCGGTCCTGATCGTGTTCCTGTGCCTGGCGGCGCTCTACGAGAGCTGGTCGATCCCCCTCGCGGTGATGCTGGTCATCCCGCTCGGCGTCGTCGGCTCGGTCGCCGGCGTGATGCTGCGGGAGCTCCCCAACGACGTCTACTTCAAGATCGGCCTGATCACGATCATCGGCCTCTCGGCCAAGAACGCGATCCTGATCATCGAGTTCGCCCGGGAATTGTGGCGGCCGGGCACCCGCCTCGTCACCGCCACGGTCGAGGCCTCGCGCCTGCGCTTCCGCCCCATCGTGATGACCTCCCTCGCCTTCATCTTCGGCGTGGTGCCCCTCGCCATCGCGACGGGCGCGGCCTCGAAGAGCCAGCGGGCGATCGGCACCGGCGTCATGGGCGGCATGATCTCGGCGACCGTGCTCGCGGTGCTGCTCGTGCCGGTGTTCTTCGTCGTGGCGATGCGGCTGTTCCAGCGCCGCCGGGTGCGGGAGGAGAACGCCGGCGGGACCCCGGACCCGATCCCGGCCGGGGCGTCGCCGGAGCGGGAGCCCGCGCATTGAGGGGATCGGGGGCGGGCGAGGTGCGCCCGGGTCATCGGATCGCAGTCAAGCGCTCCGGGCGGATCCCGCTCGAGCATTCAGCGATGCCGGCACCCGGCGACGAACCACCCCGCTCGGGGTCTCTCACGGACGATCGAGCTTCTTGAGCCAGGCCGGAGCGGCACCGAGCAGGACGGGCCGCCGCTCCTCGATATCGTAGACGACGGGAACACCGAGCAACGATGCAGGCGGGATCGCGTCCGGTGGCCGAGGCAGGACGACCTTGAGGCCGAACCCGGCCCCGCAGCGCGTGACGCCGATGACGCTGGGCCGCATGCGCAACTGCGACTGGACGGCCTGCCAAGCCTGTTCCTTGACGGCATCCACTTCGTGGAAGGTAGCCATTTCACCCCAGCTCCATGCCCGGCAGCGCGCTCAGAATCGTCGATAACGGGATGATGTAGCCCACGCTCTGGGACTCGCGGCCAGGCGTGATCTTGCTGCGACTCGCACCGACGACGCAGAGTCCGTACGGCTTGAGGGTTCCTCTATCCTCGATGCAGACGAGGGCTCCGCTGTCACCCGGAGCAAGCATCCTGCCACGCCCTTCGAACTCCACCTCGACGGCTACGGTGATCCATGCCGCACCGCCGCGGACGTCGTCGATCGCCTCGACGATCGCGTTGGTGGCCGTCACCCTACCATAGAGTTCTCCAGAACTCGCCGCAGCCTTGACGACGCGCAGGCCATTGTCCACCACGGGATTCCAAGGATGGATCCTGTCCGCGAAGCCCCGACGTCCGATCTGCCTGCGTATCGCCGGCTTGGGGACGGAGCCCGGTTCGAGTGCCACTAGCCCGAAATCCGGTGCCGTGCTCTCGGGCGTGAGTGGGCCGGCATTGAACTGCACGCGCGGAGGCAGCGAGACATGGTTCACGTGTCCGATGTGGGCCGTCGCCCGGGGTGGGTGGTTCTGCGGTAGGCAATAAACGTGCTCACCCGGCCTACCCGCACCGCCGTCTTCGAGGGAGTGGCCCGCGGTCACGGCGAAATACGTGCGATCGCGCTGGAGAAACAATCCGACCGAGCCGATGCAGCCGCCCGCGACGTTGATCGGCGAGCCGATACCCAATTGCTCGGTCGGACCGCGCCAATGGGACCATCGGTCCGGGATGCCGCCGTTCAGCAGCGTGACAGGACTGATCCAGCATACCGAGACGAACGGCCCGATCGATCGCAGGTACTCAGCCTTGATCGCATCCAAGATCTTGTCCCGTAGGTAGCGCCGGGACTGGATCCGGATCGCGACACCAAATCCTCCGTCTCTGACCGGGAAGATGCCGGCGCCGACCGTGAAGGGTCGTTCGTGGATCCAGGAATAGGCCGTACCCGGCGCCGGCCCCCTCGATCCGCGCGCCTGTGGTAGCAGGTCGCGGGACTTGATGAAGAGGTCCTCGGGCGGGAGCCCGGAGAAGTCGGAGAGGTCCGTACGGTCGATGAATCGGCTCACGACGCGATGAGCCACCTCGGCTGCATCGCCCTTCCGCAAAGCGCCTCCGGGCCTCTCGGACGAGAGACCCTCCAGCAGGGAAGACCGCTCGGAGGGTAGGCTTCTTCCGGTGGTCCGCCCGATCCGGGATTGCGGGGCGCCCTCGGCTGGTCCTGACGCCGGCGGCGGCAGTCGAGACGGTCCTCCCGTGCGGCCTCTGCCCGGCGGCCCATCCCGCAGCTTGAGCGTAATGCCGTCGGCCACGACCTTGACGATATCTGTGACACCGTCCGGGATACCCGGAGTGAACCCGATGTACCCGTCGCCGGTCTTCAAGTCGTAGCGTCCTTCGAGCTTGGCGACACCGAGAAGGATCGCGATCGCGCCGACGAGGAGCGCCGTGGACGCGACGCTTACGCCGCCGTGGAGCGATCTGCCACGCTCCACGATCCCGAGCGCGCGTCGTAGCGCCTCCTTGTTGTCCGCGTCGAGGTCGGCCCAGCGAGAGAGCGCAGCGTCGAGGTGCGGGACGAGGCTCTCGACGGCCTCGTCAGTCACGTTCAAGCGTCGAGCGTCCAGGAGAAGCGAGTCGATCGCTGCATCGGCCTCCTCCCGAGCATAACCATTTTCAATAAATGTAGAGAATAGAAATTCTCGCCCAAGGATTGTGGAAACGCCCAGCGTCAGCGCTGCCGAATCGTTCTTCTGATTGTCCTCACTGCTCTCGCTCATGGCTCGACGCTCTGGCTCACATTTGAGTGTATGGCATCCAACTTAAAACCCAATGCCCACGCGCAGGACGAATGATTTTCCCGGCTGAAACGGACGCGCGTTCACTTTCGAGTGGCACCCGACGTGCGAGTTTGCCGACGATCGTTGGCGGTTGATAGGTTCTTGTCTGCGTTGACTCAAGGAGATTGTGCGCCAGGCACGAGTTTCCAGAGTGTCTCACGACAAGTACGCAGGTGCCGTCACGCGGCTCACCCGTAGCGCCGTGCGGCCTCGATCGTCAGCCCCATCCCCACCGAGCCGAACGTGTCGCCCTCGACCACGCGGGCGTCCGGCGCCGCGCGCAGGATGGCGCTGCGCACCGGGGCGAGGCGGGTCGAGCCGCCGGTGAGGAACACGGCGTCGATGGCGCCCGGCGGCAGGCCGGCCGCGCGCAGGCAGGCGCCGATGCAGGCCGCGATGCGCCGGGCGAGATCGGCGGTGTGGCGCGCGAGGTCGTCCCGGTCCATCGCGGCCGCCAGGCCGGCCTCGATCCAGCCGAGGGGCAGCGCGGTCCGCTCGGCCTCCGACAGGGCGATCTTGGCGTCCTCCACCTCCATCGCCAGCGTGTGGCCCCGCTCGGCCTCGATCACGGCGGCGAGCCGGTCGAGGAGGTCCGGCCGCGCCGCCTCGCGGCGCAGGGCCCGCACCTCCCGCAGGGTCCGGCCGTCGTAGAGCCGGTTGATCTGGGACCAGGTGGCGAGGTCGTGGAAGTAGGCCGAGGGCACGTCGAGGCCCGGGCGCCGCATCGGGCTGCCGAGGCCGAGGAGCGGCATCACCCGGCCGAGGCTCAGGACGCGATCGACGTCCGTGCCGCCGACCCGCACGCCGTCGTTGGCCAGGATGTCGCCCGCGCGCTCGGTGCGGGCGTGCCGCGCCGGGCTCAGGCGCACGACCGAGAAGTCCGAGGTGCCGCCCCCGATGTCGGCGATCAGCGCCACCTCCTCGCCGGCGAGCCCGCTCTCGTAGTCGAGGGCGGCGGCGATCGGCTCGTACTGGAACGAGATCTCGCGGAACCCGATCTCCCGGGCGATGCCGGCGAGCGCGGCCTGCGCCCGCCGGTCGCCCTCCGGGTCGCCGTCGACGAAGTGCACCGGCCGGCCGTGCACCACCCGCGTCAGCGCCGCTCCCGCCTCCGCCTCGGCCCGCGCCTTCACGGCGCCGAGATAGCGGGCGATCACGGTCCGGAACGGCAGCCTCTGGCGCCCCACGGGCGTCGTCTCGTCGATCAGGGCCGAGCCGAGCACGGACTTGAGGCTGCGCATCAGCCGGCCCGGCACGCCCTCGACGTACTCGCCGATGGCGGCCCGCCCGATCGCCGCCTCCCCGCCCGGCGGGAAGAAGATCGCGCTCGGGATCGTGACCGCCGGGCCCTCGAGCCGCGCCAGGCCGGGCCCCGTCTCCCGCAGGAGCCCGAGGGTGGTGTTCGAGGTGCCGAAATCGAGGCCGCAGGCCGCCATGCCGTGATCCGCCAGAAGGCTCGGGGAAAGCGCGGCACCGTGCCCGGCCGCGAGCCTCGGGGCTCGCGGCGACGCGGTGCGGGAGGGGGCGCGGCGTACAGGGTTCCGGGCGCCCGGTCCAGCCCGCGGCGCGACGGCGCGCGAGAGGGCTCGTCCGTGCCGCAACGGAACAATGCCGCGCCTGGGCGGTTCGATGGACCTCAGCAGCGTGAACGCTGCCGATCGAGGAGAGGTCCCATGAGCAGCACCACCGACAAGATCAAGGGCCTGGCCAACGAGGCCGCCGGCAACGTCAAGCAGGGCATCGGCAACGTCACCGGCGACGACAAGTTGAAGGCCGAGGGCAAGGCGCAGGAACTGAAGGGCGAAGCCCAGAAGACGGTCGGCGATGCCAAGGACGGCATCAAGAACGCTGCCGACACGGTGAAGAGCAAGCTCTGATCCATCGTCAGACGAGGCGCAGCCGCGTTCGTTCCGACCGGGACGGACGCGGCGTGCGAGCCGCGATGGCCGGCCCCGCGCGGCCGGCCATCGGATCCGGGAACGGGCCGGCGCTGCGCCGTGGCGCGCGCGTGACCGGCCCTCTTCGTCTCAGCCACGCGGCGACAGGTGAGCGATGAACAGGGATCAGATCGAGGGCGGCCTGCGCCACCTCAGGGGCCGGGGACAGACGGCGCTCGGCGCCGTCGCGGGGCGCGTGCGGCCCCAGGCCGAAGGGGCCTTCAACCAGGTCGTCGGGGGCGCCCAGTACGCCTACGGGCGAGGCCGCCGCGCGGCCGAGGAACTGTCGCGGGACGGCACCGTCCTCGCCGGCGAGATCGGCGCCCACGGGCGCCAGGCCTACGACGGCGCGCGCGCGCGGGGCCGGCAGGTCCTGCACCGGGCCGAGACGCACCGCACCGAGACGCTGCTCGTGGTGGCGGGGCTCGCCTTCGTGGTCGGCTGGCTCGCGAAGGGACGCCGCTGAGGCGGGGGAAGGCGCCGGGCATGGACGGGCGCCCGCGCGTGGCCGGCGCGGGCCGCGACGCCGGACTTGGGAAAAAAAGTGATGTCGCGGCCGGCATCGAGGCGCCGGCCGGCGCGTTCGCCCTCGCCTGCGGGGAACTTATGGTCTAGCTTGGCGCGACCTCGCGCCAGCCGATCGACCGATGACCCAGACCTCCCAGCCCGGCCCGTCGCGGGCCGCCCCCGCACTGCCCCACGAAGTGCAGGAGCACCTCGGCAACCAGTTGCGTGCCGCCTACGAGGCCCTCGGCGAGATCGAGGCCCCGTCCTCCTTCGCCCGGCTCATCGAGCGCCTCGACGCGGCGCTCGCGGCGCGCGGCGCCTCGAAGGCGGACAGCTTCCGCGACGAGCTCCTCGCCGCAGCCTCGTCGCTGCGCCGCTTCGCCCTCACCCTGACGGCCAATCCGGCCCGGGCCGACGACCTCGTGCAGGACACGATGCTGAAGGCCTGGCAGAGCCGCGGCCGATTCGAGGCGGGCACCAACCTGAACGCCTGGCTGTTCACGATCATGCGCAACGCCTTCTACTCCGAGCACCGCAAGCGCTCGCGGGAGGTGGAGGACGGCGAGGGCGTCTACTCGTCCCGCCTGACCACGGCGCCCAACCAGGGCGACCGCCTCGACGTGCAGGACCTCCAGACGGCGCTCAACAAGCTCGTGGCCGAGCAGCGCGAGGCCCTGATGCTGGTCGCGGTGGGCGACCTCTCCTACGAGGACGCCGCCGCGCTGATGCAGTGCAAGGTCGGCACCGTGAAGAGCCGGGTCTGCCGGGCGAGGGACAAGCTCGCCGAACTCCTCGGCTACTCCACGAACGAACTCGGGGCCGACCGCCTCACGCGCTCGGCGCTCGGCCACGCGGGGTCGGTCGCGCTCGAGGGCTGAGGCCCGGGCCGCGCGGCCGGGGCCGTCGCGGCGCACGGGTCGCGCTCGCGCGCGCGCCCCGCGCCCGCTCGCCGGAGGCGGATCCCGGTCGGCCCGGCACGGGCGCGGGAGAGCGCCGGGCCTTGGGCCGCCGGTTCGCGTGCGTGGCGAGCCCGGATCACCCTTGGCAGCCCTTGCCGGTTGCCGCGTCGGCCGGGTGCAGGACGCGACGCGCGCCGGAATTCTGGGTGCGGGGCCCGCCGGATGGTCGAGGCGCGGCCGGGCCGGAGCAGCGGGTTCCACTGCGGCTGGTCGAGCGCCGCGACGGCGGGCGTGGCGGCTCCCGGCACGGCGTCCGCGGCGGCGGGACAGCGCCCGAGGCGACCGCCCGGCGCGCCGGCCGGGCTCATCCGCGTGCGGCCCGGGCACCGGCCGGCCCGGCACGCGGGGGGATTTTCCGGTCAGGGTCGACTTCCGGACAGACAGGACATGACGGGCCCGCTACAGCGGAGAATGACCTGGCGGGCGCCGGACTGTTCTAGGCCTTTGATACTGACGCGTTTTCCGATGCGGTTCTGAGACGCCTCGATGGGCTTCGCCCTCAGCCGCCGAGCCTGGAGATGTCTGCGTGAGTGCGCCCCGTGAGCCACAGCCCGGCGAGGCAGGCCTGTTCGAGGGAAATCTGCTCCTCGAGGCGCTCGACGCGCCGGACCGGGCCCTGCTGGCGCCATACCTGGAGCGGGGGCAGCGGGCCCGCGGCGACATCCTCTTCCACGTCGGCGACGACGTTTCCCACGTCACCTTCCCGGTGTTCCAGACCATCGCCACCCTGGTCACGCCGATGCGCGACGGCCGCATGATCGAGACCGCCACCGTCGGCCGCGAGGGGGCGATCGGCGGGGTGGTGAGCCAGGGCTACCTGCCGGCCTTCAGCGAGGCGGTGGTGCAGGTCGCCGGCCCGGTCCTGCGCATGGACGCCGAGCGCCTGACCCGGGCGAAGCTCGCCTCCCCCACCCTGCGCGACCTGTTCGTGCGCTACGCCGACTGCCTGCTCGCGCAGGTGCTCCAGGCCGTGGCCTGCAACGCCGTCCACCCGATCGAGGAGCGCTGCCTGCGCTGGCTCCTCACCTTCCAGGACCGCCTCGGCAGCGCCACGCTGCCGGTGACCCACGAGACCCTGGCGGAGATGCTGGGCGTCCGGCGGACCTACCTCACGGGGGTGCTCGGGAGCCTGCAGCGCCGCGGGCTGATCGCGGTGCGCCGCGGCCAGGTCATCATCCTCGACCGGCCCCGGGCCGAGCAGGCCGCCTGCGAGTGCCACGACAAGGTCAGGCAGCACTTCCGCAGCGTTCTCGGCGCCTACGCCAAGGCCCGCACGATCGTGCCCGTCGACCCGGGAGCGGCCCCGACCCTGCCGGCGTGAGCCCGCACGAACTGATCGGGGCCCGCCGTCACCCCGCGAGCTTGAGGCCCAGGATGCCGGCCACGATCAGCCCGATGCAGCCGAGGCGCAGCGCGGTGGCGGGCTCGCCGAACAGCGCGATGCCGAGGAGTGCCGTCCCGACCGTGCCGATCCCGGTCCAAACCGCGTAGCCGGTCCCGACCGGCAGCGTCCGGAGGGCGAGGCCGAGCAGGGCCACGCTCGCCACCATGCTGGCGCCCGTGAGCAGCGACGGCAGCAGGCGCGAGAACCCGTGCGTGTACTTCAGGCCGATGGCCCAGCCGATCTCCAGGAGGCCGGCGACGAAGAGGAAGAACCAGGCCATTCCGGAACCCTGCCGCCGCGGGGGGCCGTCCCGGCGGGCAATCGCGCCGCGGCGGCCGCCCCGCGCGGCCCGCCGGCCGGGTCGTCCCGGCCCGCCCGAGATGGGAGCGCCGCCGCGGCCTGCCAAGAGCACGCCGGGCGCCCGGCGCGTCGGCGGCGACGTGCCCGGCCGCACGGACGTGCCGTCCGGTCACCCGCAATCTTTGAACCGTCGCCCGCACGATCAGCCGAGGGCGATCGACCGAACCCATCCATCCTCACCGCAATGGAGACCTCGATGGCCACGTTCCCCCGGCGGACCGGCGCCGCGCTCGCCCTGTCCGCGGCGCTCCTCGGCGGAGGCCTCGCGGCCTCGACCGGGGCCTCCGCGGGCCCCCTCGGCTCCTGCAAGTTCCATCCCTGCCACGGCTACCGCGCCTGGAACCCGGGCTACGCCGCGGCCGCGGTGGCGGGCGGCCTCGCCCTCGGGGCGATCGCGGCGGCGGCCGCCTACGCGCCGACCTGCTACGTCGCCCGTCGCCCCGTCGTCGATGCCTACGGCAACACCTACCTCCGCCGCGTGCGCGTCTGCGAGTGAGCCGGGCCGCGGGGCCGCGGTCCCGGCCCGCGCCCGAGACGACCGCCCGGGAGGGCACCTTCGGGCGCATCCGCTGCGCCAGCCGTGACGACGCGTTCACGCACCCGGTCACGGGCGGGCCGGGCCTCGTCTCGGGCATGATGATGCCGTGGCGCGACGGCAGGCAGCGCGCGATCCGGCCCGCCGAGGGCGCCAACGGCACGACGACTGGCCCGGGCGTCGTCAGGGCCGGCACGCCGCGGAGCGACGCGTGCCGCGCCGGACCTCGACGCACCCGGGCGCGAGCCATGCGCGCACGCGATAGCTCGGCGGTTCGTCCACGCTCGACCGACCAATCGGTCGATCGAGCGCTTGTGATCGGCGAAATCGACGCTAAACTCCCGCCCGAGCCGCGACGCCATTAACCTAACAGCGGCAGCGAAGAGGAACCGTCATGATGGTGTCCGCACCGGTCGCGAAGCGTCGATTGATCAAGGCTCTGCTTGGATCGACCATTCTCCTGGCCGCCAATGCTTTGGCCTCGTCAGTCCAGGCGGCGGACCCGATCCGCATCGCGGTGATCGCGGAGGCGCAGGCGCTGGCCGGGGCCTCGATCCCGCAGGCCGCCCAGCTCGCCGCCGACGAGATCAACGCCAAGGGCGGCATGGACGGGCGCAGGATCGAGATCATCCCCTACGACAACAAGAGCTCGGCCGCGGATTCCGTCCGCGCCTTCCAGCGCGCCGCGAGCGAGGACAAGGCGCACGCCGTCATCGCGAGCTACATCAGCGAGGTCGTGCTCGCCCTCCAGCCCTGGTCGGCCCGCCTCAAGCTGCCCTTCATCACGCCCGGCGCGGCCTCGAACGAGATCCCGCTCAACGTGCGCAAGGACTACGCCCGCAACAAGTACTCCTTCCACGGCTACCTCACCTCGAAGGCGCAGTCCCAGGCGGTCTGTGACGCCGCCAAGGCGATCCTGGCCGAGGGGCGGCAGATGAAGACCGCCGTCATCATGAGCGAGGACGCGGCGTGGACGAAGCCCCTGGACGAGGGCTACAAGGAGTGCCTGCCCCAGGCCGGCCTCAAGGTGCTCGACCACATCCGGTTCTCGCCCAGCACCACGGACTTCAACCCGATCTTCAGCCGCATCGAGGGCGCCAAGCCCGACGTGATCGTCACGGGCATCTCG
Source organism: Methylobacterium crusticola (assembly GCF_003574465.1). Classification (GTDB taxonomy): domain Bacteria; phylum Pseudomonadota; class Alphaproteobacteria; order Rhizobiales; family Beijerinckiaceae; genus Methylobacterium; species Methylobacterium crusticola. The sequence goes on along the minus strand of NZ_QOWC01000032.1, from coordinate 27,759 downwards.
CACGTCGGCGTGCAGCCGACCGTGCAGTGGCGCAGCCAGCAGGTGCCGATCCCGATGATCGGCATCGCCTCGCAGGCCACCAACGCCACCTTCTGGAAGGAGACGAACGGCTCGACCGAGGGCGTGCTGTTCGAGATGTTCGCGGCACCCGGCACCAACGTGACGCCGAAGACCGCGCCCTTCGCCGAGGCCTTCAAGGCGCGCTTCGGCAACTACCCGAGCTACGCCGGCTACACGGCCTACGACGAGGTCTACTACATCGCCGACGCAGTGAGGCGGGCGGGCTCGACCGATCCCGACAAGCTCGTGGAGGCGCTCGAGGCGACCGACTGGGAGGGCACCCTCGGGCGCATCCAGTTCTACGGCCGGGACGACGAGTTCACGCACTCGATCAAGTACGGCCCGGGCCTCGTGTCGGGCATGATGATGCAGTGGCTCGACGGCAAGCAGCTCGCGATCTGGCCGCCCAACCTGGCCAACGGCAAGATCGCGTTCCCGAGCTTCGTCAAGGCCGGCACGCCCGCGAACTGAGCGAGGCTTCCGAGGTTCGCCCGGGGCCGCGGCGCCCCGGGGATCCGGCGGAGGAACCGCGTTTCCTCCGCGCCCCCCAGTCGCGCGGGTCACCATGACGGCCATCCAGATTCTCATCGACGGTTTCGCGATCTCGGCGCTCTACGCCCTCGGCGCCACCGGCTTCACCCTGATCTTCGGCGTGTCGGGCGTGCTCAACCTCTCCCACGGCGCCCTGATGGTCACGGCCGCCGTGGTGGCCTGGGCGGCCTCGAGCGAGCTCGGCCTCGGCTCCTACGGGGGGGCCGCCGTCGGGGTCGCGGTCGGCACGGTGCTGACGCTCGCCACCTACTTCGTGGTCGTGAAGCCCATCGACCGCTCCCGGGCCATCCCGCCCGAGGAGAAGGAGATCTTCATCCTCACGGGCACGCTGCTCTGGGGCATCATGATCCAGGAGTTCATCGCCTACCTGTTCACCAGCAACGCCAAGACCGTGATGCCGATCGTCGAGGGCGTCGTCGTCATCGCGGGCGTGCGCACGCCCTGGAACCAGATCTTCACCGCGGTGATCTGCTGGGGCACGATCGGGCTCCTGTGGCTGCTCGTGAACCGCACCCGCACCGGCAAGGTGGTGCTCGCCGCCTCGATGAACCCCCGCGGCGTCACGCTGCTCGGCTTCGAGCTGTCGAACATCTACGTGGCGATCTGGGCCATCTACGGCGTGCTCGCCGGCATCGCGGGCGTGCTGCTCGGCCAGTTCCTCGGCGTGTCGAGCTACAGCGTCGGCCCCCTCACGGCGAGCGCCTTCTCGATCGTGGTGCTGGGCGGGCTCGGCAGCGTCTCGGGCTCCCTCATCGCCGCCTACGTGGTCGGCTACCTCGAGACCCTCACGGCCTACCTGATCTCGCCGGCCTACCGCACGATCCCGGCGCTCCTGCTGCTCGTGGCGGTGATGTACGTCCGCCCGCAGGGCCTGCTCGGCCGCCGCTGACGGCGGCGGCGCAGGCCCGTCGGACCCGGGCCGCCCGCGGGCGGCCGCAGGGTCGAGAACCCATTGTCCCGAGGGCTCGATGCTCCGCAAGATCGTCACCAACCCGCTGTTCTGGCTGACGCTGGTCGGCCTGGCGCTCGCCTCCGTGCTGCCGCTCTGGGTCTCCGGCTACATCCTGGGCCTGCTCACGGTCGCGTACTATTTCGGCGTCTTCTCGATGGCCTGGGACCTGCTGTTCGGCTTCGCCGGCGAGGTCAATTTCGGGCCGACCTTCCTGATCGGGCTCGGGGCCTACACGGCCGGCATCCTCAACGGGCACGGCGTCTCGATCCCGCTCTGCCTGGCGGCCGGCGCCGCGGCGGCGGTGATCGGCGGCCTCGTCCTCGCCCTGCCGGCGCTGCGGGTGCGCGGCCCCTATTTCGGCCTCACCACGGTGGTGGCGGTGCTGATCCTCCAGAACCTGATCGTGGTCTTCGCCGAGACCACCGGCGGCGAGATCGGCCTCACCGTCCCGGACGTGATCAGCATCGACGCGGCCACCAACTACTGGATCGCCCTCGGCTTCATGGCGGTGAGCGGCCTGATCCTGTACGCCATCGCGGTCTCGCCCGTCGGGCTGATCCTCCAGGCGAGCGGCCAGGACCCGGTCGAGGCCGGGGCGCTCGGCTTCAACGTCGCCAAGCACAAGCTCGCGGCCTTCTGCGTCAGCGCCTTCTTCTCCGGCCTCGCGGGGGCGCTCCTCGTGTTCTACATGGGCACGGCGTCGGTCGGCACGCTCGTCGACGTCTCGGTCGGCGTGCAGGTCATCATCGGGGCGGTGCTCGGCGGCCGGCGCACCATCGTGGGCGGCGTTCTGGGCGCGGTGTTCCTGATCGCCGCCGGCGAGCTCCTGCGTCCCCTCGGGGCCCTGTCGACCTTCGTGGTCTCGGCCGCGGCCCTCGCGGTGATCCTGTTCGTGCCGGCGGGCCTCCTCGGCATCCTCACCCGCCAGGGGCAGCGCGCGTGAGCCGCCGCCCTCCCCGCCCCGTCCAGTCCGAGGTGCGTTCATGACCGCGGCCGTCCTGCAGATGCCGTCGCAGACGCCCCTTGCATCCCCGGCCCGCCCGCTTCTGGAGGTCGAGGGCCTGGCCAAGCGCTACGGCGGCCTCGTCGCCGTGAAGTCCATCGGCTTCTCGGTCAAGCCGGGCGAGATCCTCGGCCTGATCGGACCGAACGGCTCCGGCAAGTCCACCGTGATGAAGCTCATCATGGGGCTGGAGCGGCCGAACGCCGGCAGCGTCCGGCTCGACGGCACCGAGATCGCCGGCTGGCCCTCGCACCGGGTGGCGCGGGCCGGCATCGGGATCGTGTTCCAGCACTCCCGGCCCCTGCACCGGCAGACGGTTCTGGAGAACATCAAGCTCGCGCTCCTGCCCGACAACCTCTTGCGGCTCTTCGCCGATCCGGGCGTCGAGACGCGGGCCCGGGCCATCGCCGAGCGGGTGGGGCTCGGCGCCGTGACGGAGCGGCGGCCCTCCACCCTGCCCTTCGCCGACCTGCGCCGGATGGAGCTCGCCAAGGCCATCGCCCGCGACCCGAAGGTGGTGCTGGTCGACGAGCCCTTCGCGGGGCTGACCTCCGGCGAGGTCGCGGACTTCTCGCAGCTGATCTGGGGGTTCCGGGACGAGGGCAAGGCCGTGCTCCTCGTCGACCACAACGTGAAGAGCGTCGCCGCCCTGGTCGACCGGGTATTCGCCATGTACCTCGGTGAGCGCGTGGCCGAGGGTTCCGCCGCCGAGGTGATGCGCAACGAGACCGTGCGCCGGGTCTACCTCGGCGGCAGCATCGAGACCGCGGCGCGGCCCCAGAGCGCCTTCTCGGGCGAGCCGCTCCTCAAGATCGAGAACCTCGACGTGCTCTACGGCAAGGCCCAGGCCCTGCGCGGCGTCGGGCTCCACGTCCACGAGGGCGAGTTCGTCTCGGTCGTGGGCCTCAACGGCGCCGGCAAGACGACGCTGTTCAACGCCATCTCGGGCCTCGTGGCCCATAGCGGGTCCATCGCCTTCGCGGGCGAACCCTTGAGCCGCCGCACGCCGGCCTCGATCGCCCGGGGCGGCATCGTGCAGGTGCCGGAATCCCGCGAGCTGTTCGGCGAGATGAGCGTGCGCGAGAACCTCGACCTCGGCGGCCAGCACCTGCCCAAGGCCGAGAGCGCCCGCCAGCTCGCGTGGCTGTTCGAGCTGTTCCCGATCCTCAAGAGCCGCGGCGGCCAGATGGCCCGCACCCTGTCGGGCGGCGAGCAGCAGATGCTCACCATCGCGCGGGCGCTGATGATGAAGCCGCGCCTGCTGATCCTCGACGAGCCGACGCTCGGCCTCGCGCCCGTGATCCTGGAGCAGCTCTCGAAGGCCCTCGAGCGCCTGCGCCAGACCACCCCGATCACCGTCCTGCTCGGCGAGCAGAACGTGACCTTCGCGCTGCCCCACGCCGACCGGGTCTACGTGCTGGAGCACGCCCGCATCGTCTGGGAGGGCTCCCCCGACCGCTTCGCCGCCGAGGCGGGCACCGGCTACCTCTAGAACAGCATCCGATCACCCTGCGATCGGCCGCTGCTCCAGGTTTTTGAGTCTGCCGCATGTTCTGCGGCGAACCGGTGTCCACTTCGCGGGACAATGCTCTAGCGGCGCGGGGGAGCCGGCGCGGCGCGCTCCCGCGGCGGACCGACCCCGGGCGGGCGGCGCCCGCTTGCCTGTGACGTCACGTACACCCGAGGACCGGCGCCCCTTGATCAGGGTTAAGGCGACCTCCCGCGGCACCCGGTACCGCTCGGAGGCGCGATCCTCACGGGAGCACCGGATGTCCTGCTACTACTTCCACTTCCAGGTCGGCAACCGTCTCATCAGGGATAAGCGCGGCATCGAGCTGGCCGAGCCGCACGAGATCATCGGCTGCTCGGCGCACATCGCGGTTCTTCTGAAGCGCCGCGCCTGCCGCGAGCCGGAATGGAAGGAGGCGATCATCCACGTCGAGGACAAGGAGCGGCGCTTCAGCCTCTACCTCCCGATCACGCGCTTCGCCGACGCCATCCCGCGGCTCCAGGCCGCGCCGCCGCAATCGCACTGAGGCTCCCGCGCCCATTGCGGCGCCCGCGCATCGACGCGCTCACGGTGCCCGCGCATCGACGCGCTCACGGCGCCCGCGCGATCTCGAGGGCGAGCAGGGCGGCGAGGCTCAGGAGCGCCAGCGGGATCTGGGCCGGGCGCAGGCGCGCGAAGTGGCGCGGGGCCTCCCCGCTCTCGGCCGCGAGGGGATCGAGGCACACGAGCGCGCCGTACCCGACGAGGAGCAGCACGGTCCCGGCGAGCGGCCGGCCGGCCTCCACCGCCACGAGGGCGCAGAAGCCCGTGCCGTAGAGGCCCAGCATGGTGGCCATCTGGACGAGCGTCGGCCCGCCCCGGGTCCGGAAGCTCAGGCCCCGCCGCACGCCGGCGAGGAACATCAGGATGCCGCAGGCCCAGAGCAGCGTGAGGGTGAGGACGAGGCCCCGCGGCTCGCCCGGCAGCGCCCAGGCGGCCGCCGCCCCCGCCAGGAGGGGCAGCATCGGGCCGAACCCGAAGACCACGCTGAGCCAGGGCACCTGCGGCGAGGCGTCCTCCGGGACGTCGGCGGGCCGGCGGTTCACCGCGCGGCCCCGGTCGCCGGGCCGCGGCCCGGGTCGCGGCCGTCGAGATCCGGGTTGCGCCGCGCGATGTCGGCGGTGAGGACGTCGCCGAACACCGACCACAGGGTCAGCGGGACCCCGGTGGCGGCCGCCGCCGGGTCGACGCCGCGGGCCCGCGCCACGAAGGCGGCGCCCGCGGCCGCCACCATCGCGCCCTCGAGGGTCGCCCCGGTCAGGCTGCGCCGGCCGAACAGGATCGTATTGTAAGCCGTGACGAGCGCGATGGTGGCGGCCCAGAGCGCCACCGCCTGGTCCCGCTCCGGTGAGCGGGGCGCGCGCATCAGCCGGTAGGCGCCCGCCGAGATCAGCAGCATCAGCACCGGCCAGACCCCGCCGAAGACCGGGTCCGGCGGCGTGTAGGCGGGCTTCTCGAGACTCCGGTACCAGCGGGCGATGCGCGGATGGCTCGGATCGGGGCTGGTGCGCCGGCTGATCAGGCCGCTCAGGACCAGCACGCCGCCGATCGACAGGAGCGCCACCGTCGGCGAGAGGCCCTCCCGCCGCGGCGCGCGGCGGGGCTCGGTCGGATCGTGGGCTTGTCCGGCAGGCATGGCTTGAGACCTCGGAGGGATCGCGCCCGGCAGGCCCGGGCCGTCAAGGCCTCCAACGCCGTCCGCCTGCACCCGTTCAACCGCGGCCGGGGCGGCCTCGCGTCGGCGCCCCCGGGGACGTCGCCGGTCAGGCGGCCTTCACGTCGGCCACGAAGCCGCCGACCTCGCGCTCGAGGTTCACGGCGTGCTGGGCGAGATCCTGCGCCGCCCGCAGCACGCGGGAGGCCGCCGCCCCGGTCTGGGCCGCCCCCTGCTGCACCTCCTCGACGTGGCCGGTGACCACCTGGGTGCTCTGGGCCGCGTGCTGGATGTTGCGGGCGATCTCGCCCGTCGCCGCGCCCTGCTGCTCCATGGCGGCGGCGACGCCCGCCGCGATGGCGTTCATGTCCCTGATCGTCCGGGTGATCGCCTCGATGGCGCCCACCGCGTGGCCGGTCCGCTCCTGGATGCCGGCGATCTGGCCGGTGATCTCCTGGGTCGCCCGGGCGGTCTGGTTGGCGAGGTCCTTGACCTCGGCGGCCACCACCGCGAAGCCGCGGCCGGCATCGCCGGCCCGGGCCGCCTCGATCGTGGCGTTGAGGGCGAGCAGGTTGGTGCGGGCCGCGATGCCGGTGATGAGCTGCACGACGTCGCCGATGGTCTGCGCCCCCGCCGCCAGGGCCCGGACGGTCGCCTCGGCGCGGGTCGCCTCGTCGTCGGCGCGCCCGGCGATGCGGGTCGAGTGCGCGACCTGCTGGACGATCTCGCCGATCGAGAGCGACAGCTCCTCGGTGGCAGTCGCGACCGAGTGCACGTTGGCCGAGGTGCGGCCCGCCGCCGTCCCGACCCCGGCCGAGAGGGTCGTGGCCTGCTCGGCGGTGGCCGTCATGGAGCGGGCCGTCCCCTCCATCTCGCCCGCCGCCGCCGCCAGGGAGGCGGCGAGGACCGCCACGTCGCGCTCGAAGCCGCACGTCAGGGAGTCGAGCAGGAGGGCCCGGCGGACCTTCGCCTCGGTCTCGCTCCGCTGCTCGGCCGCCAGCCGCTCGGCCTCGACGAGGCCGTCCCGGAAGACCGCGACGGCGCGCGCCATGGCGCCGATCTCGTCCCGGCGCTCGAGCGCCGGGATCGCCACGGCCCGCTCGCCCCCGCCGAGGGCCGTCATGGTGCCGGACAGCCGCAGCAGCGGACCCGTGATGGAGTGCGCGAGCCGCAGGCTGATCAGGATGCCGATCGCGAAGATCGCGCCGGCGGCGCCCAGGAAGGTGGCGTTGCTCCGCCCGACCGTGTCGATGAACGCGCTCTCGCTCTCCGCCGAGTCGCGCGCCGCGAGCGCCATCAGGTCGGACGAGGCGGCGGCCGCCGCGTCGCGGGAGAGGCGGGAGGCGGTGAGGTGCCGGCGCCACTCCTGCGAGAGCTCGCTCACCTGCTGGAACGAGGCCCGCCAGGCGTCGAGGCGCGCCCCGAGGGTCGGACCGTCCCTCTCGCGGGCGCCCGCCAGGGCCGGGTCGGCGCGCAGCTTCGCCTGGACGGCGCTCGCGGCCCGCCCGGCCGCCTCGATGGTGCCGGCATCGGTCTCGGCCCTGAGCTGCAACGCCACCGTGTGGGCCGCCTGGAACGCATCGGCGATGTCGCTCAGGAGGCCGATCCGGTCGCGGTCCCCGGCCTCGAGCGCCCGGGACCGCAGCTGGCGCAGGATCTGCGCGATCTGCGCGCCGGACGGGTCGATCTCGCCCGCGCGCAGGGCGGCGTCGGCGAGCTGCACCCGGTGCAGCTGGCGCCACTCCGCCTCGTAGACCCGGAGCGAGGTCTTGATCCGCTCCGCGGCCATCGCCTGCGCGTCGGAGAGGCCGAAGCGCGCCGCGGCGTCGACGGTCCGGATCGCCTCGGCTAGGAGTTCCCCGGCGCGCTTGGCGGCCGCCGGCTCGAAGCGCTGCAGCCAGCGGCTCATCTCGAAGCGCGCGTTCATCATCGCGAGGTCGATGGTCCGGATGTGCTCGACCGTGTTGCGCGTGTCCTGGTAGCCGGCGAAGCCGGAGGTCACCCGCGCCATCAGCAGGAACCCGACGAGGGCGACGGCCGACGCCATCGCCAGGATGAGCCCGAAGCCGCCGAGGATCCGCGCCCGGATCGACAGGCGCGCGAGCCGGCCTGCCGCAGCGACAGAATGATTACCCATCGTCGATCTCGCCCTGATGTGAGCCTCTCGTCGAGGGTCTAGGCGATCGCCGCTAATTTAAGCTTAAGTTGCCGGTCCGCCCGGCGCGGGCGGCCGGGCGTCTCCTTGGGGCAGGACGGGATCGTCCGGGATCTCGAGGTCGAGGAGCGCCGAGCTCAGGCCTTTGCCGTGGGCGTCGAGGGCGAGCGAGCGGGTCACCCCGCCCCCGAGGGCGCCCCCGAGCACGAAGTTGAGGGCGCCGAGGGCCGGCAGCTCGTAGCGGGTCACGGCGCCCGTCACGATGCCGGCGAAGTGCGCCCGCACCCGCTCGGCCGTGACGTGCGCGGCGAGGCGCGGGTAGTCCGCCGGGTCGTACGCGATGACGGAGATGTTCGAGGTGTTGCCCTTGTCCCCGGTGCGGGAATGGGCGAGGGCGGACAGCTTCATCGGGATCACGCCTCCAGGATGGTCACGCGGGGCCGCGCGAGGTCCGCCGGCACCAGCACCGAGACCACGCCCACGACCTCGCGGGCCGATTTCCAGGCACCGCCGCCGCCGGCCGGGCCGTTGGTGTAGAGCGTCTCGACCTCGTTGCCGATCCGCACCGCCTCCGCGAGGCTGTCGGTGCGCCCGGCCACCCGGGCCCGCACCTCGTAGGGCTCCCGTCCCGCCGCGAGCCGCTCGCCGTGGAGCGCGTCGACGCCGATCAGGTCGAGGCGCAGCTCGCGGGTCGCCACGCCCGTGAGCGCCAGGCGCTCGCGCACGATCTCGAGGGCGAGGCGCCCGCGGGCGACGGCGCCGGGCCCCGCGTAGGAGATCTGGCCCTCGCCGATGTAGGAATCGATGATGCCGACCGAGACCTTGAGCAGCCCCGTCGCCGGCGCGCCCCGCGCGCCCGTGGCCCGGACCCGGTCGGGGCCGGCCTCCTCCATGCGCACCGCCGAGAAATCCGCCACCACGTCGGGCTGGAAGTAGCGGGCGGGGTCGTGGACCTCGTAGAGCAGCTGCTCCTTGCAGGTCGCGAGCGTCACGGCGCCGCCCGAGCCCGGCACCTTGGTGATCTCCACGGTTCCCGCCTCGTCCACGATGCCGACCGGGAAGCCGAGGCGGGCGAGGCCCGCGACGTCCTTGCGGCCCGGATCCGCGAAGTAGCCGCCCGTGACCTGGCCGGCGCATTCGAGCAGGTGGCCGGCGAGGGTCCCGCGCCCGAGGGCGTCCCAGTCGTCCATGGCCCAGCCAAAGGCGTGCACGAGGGGCGCGAGGAACAGGGCGGGGTCGCCGACCCGGCCGGTGATCACGACGTCGGCGCCCTCCGCGAGGGCCCGCACGATCGGCCCGGCGCCCAGATACGCGTTGGCGGAGATGATCCGGTTGCCGAGGTCGCGCACGGCGCCGCCGGTCTCCTCGACCCGCCACTCCCCGGCCTTGACGGCGTCGAGGACGTCGTCGCCGGTGACCGCCGCGACCTTGAGGCCGGCGAGGCCGAGGTCGCGGGCGACCGCGCGGGTGCGCTCGGCGGCGGCCCCGGGATTGGCCGCCCCCATGTTGGTGACGATCCGGATGCCGCGGCGCCGGCAGGGCTCCAGCACCGCCCGCATCCGGGCCTCGAGGAGCGGGTCGTAGCCGGCGCCCGGGTCCCGGAGCCTGGCCTGCTGGGCGAGCGCGATGGTGCGCTCGGCCAGGCACTCGAAGACGAGGTAGTCGATCTCGCCCTTCTCGGCGAGCTCGACCGCGGGCTCGATGCGGTCGCCGGCGTAACCCGCCCCGGCACCCATTCGGACGGTTCTCATCGGGGATCTCCGGTTTCTGAGCCTAGAGGGGAAAGACGCCGAGGGCGACGCACGCGAACGTCATCACCACGGAGGCGGCGAACAGGAGCGGGGCCGTGAACTTCTGGTGGTCGGCGAGATCGATGCCGGTGAGGCCGCAGACCAGGAAGGTCGCCGGCGTGAGCGGGCTCACCGGGAAGCCCGTGGTCATCTGGCCGAGGAGCGCGCCCTGCGCCACCTGGAGCGGCGGCACGCCGAGCTGGTGGGCGACCTCGGCCACCACCGGCAGCACCCCGAAGTAGAACGAGTCGGGGTCGAACAGGAGGCTGAGCGGCATCGACACGAGGCCGAGGACGAACGGGATGTGGGTCGCCATGCCGGGCGGCACGAAGGCGACCGCCCCCTGGGCCATCGCCTTCAGCATCCCGGTCCCCTGCATGATGCCGGTGAAGACCCCCGCCGCGAGCAGGATCGACGCCATCAGGATCGCCGCCTTGGCGTGCGCGTCGACCCGCTGACGCTGCGCGTCGACGCTCGGGTAGTTGATCATCAGGGCCAGCGCCGTGCCGAGCATGAACATCAGGGCCGGGGGCACCTTCTCGGCCATCAGCACCATGGTGCCGAGCACCGCGACGGTGAGCGCGAGGTTGAGCCAGAACCGGTCCGGCCGGCGCAGGGCCCGCTCCGCCTCCGTCAGGGTGCGGGCGCCCGTCCCGGCCGGCAAGGGGGCGCCCGTGCCGGCCGGCGAGGCGGCGCCCGTCCCGGCCGCGGCGCCGGCCTCCGGGGCCGCGCGCGGCGCCCGTGCGAGGCGGCGCTCCTCGCGCCGCCCGAGCCAGTACGAGACCGCGAAGATGAACGCGAGGCCCACCGCCTGCACGGCGACGAGGGGCGCGAAGATCTCCGGGATCGGCAGCTTGAGGGCCGCCGAGGCCCGGATCATCGGCCCGGTCCAGGGCAGGAAGTTGACGCCCGCCGCCAGGGAGGCGGCGCAGGCCAGGATGCGCCGGTCGATGCCGACCCGGTCGTAGAGCGGCAGCATCGCCGGGATCGTGATCAGGAAGGTCACGGCGCCCGAGCCGTCGAGGTGGATCAGCAGCGCCAGCAGCGTCGTGCCGGGCACGATGCGGCTCGGGCGCGTGCCCACCGTGGCGAGGATGCGGTCGATGATCGGGTCGAGCAGGCCGGCGTCGCTGACGATGCCGAAGAACAGGATCGCGAACACGAACATGCCGACCACGCCGGCGAGATTCTGGATCCCGGCGAGCACGAAGCGGCCCGTGTCGAGGCCGAATCCCCCGACGAGCGCGGCCGCGACCGGGATCACGATCAGCGCCACCAGGGGCGACAGCCGCTTCGACAGGATCACGGCGAGGAGCAGCAGGATGGTGCACAGGCCGAGCAGGGCCAGCATGAAATCCTCCCGGACGTCTCTTTGCTTGGCGGCGATCAGATCCCGGGTCGATCGATCACGCAATTGATAAGTTTGGATCGCAGTGATAGCGGTCCGTTATGGATCTCAACCTGCGCCAGGTCCGTGCCTTCGTGTCCGTCTCGCACCTGCGCAGCTTCACGCGGGCGGCTGGCCTGCTGCACCTGTCGCAGCCGGCGCTGACGGTGCAGATCCAGCGGCTGGAGGAGGCGCTCGACGTGCGCCTCCTCGACCGCAACAGCCGCAGCGTCGCCCTCACGCGCATCGGCCGCGAGCTGCTGCCGGTGTTCCAGCGCGTCCTGCGCGAGCTCGACGCCGTGGTGGTCGACACCCGCGACCTCGCGGCCCGGCGCCACGGCGTCGTGCGGCTCGCCTGCCTGCCCTCCTTCGCGGCCGGGCTCCTGCCCGACGCGATCGTGGCGTTCCGGGCCGAGCACCCGCGCATGTCCTTCGTGGTCAAGGACGTGATCGCCCGGCGCGTGATCGACCTCGTGCGCCGCGAGGAGGTCGACCTCGGCCTCACGGGCGGGGAGGTCCAGGATGCCGAGCTGACGGTGCTCGACCGGCTCACCGACACGCTGCACGTGGTCTACCCGGAGGGACACCCGATCGGGAGCGTCCCGGAGGTCACCCTGGAGCACCTGGCCGAGCATCCCCTGGTGCTGATGGACGCCGAGACCAGCGTCCGGGCCGTGGTCGACGCCGCCTTCGTGGCGGCGGGCCGGCTGCCGGCCGCGGCCTGCGAGGCGACCTACATGATGACGGCCGTGGGCATGGTGCGGGCGGGGCTCGGGCTGACGATCCTGCCGGGCTCGGCCCGGGAGGTCCGCGCCGAGCCCGGCCTGCGCGCCCGGCCCATCCGCGAGCCGAGCTTCGTGCGCCCGGTCTGCCTCGTGGCGAAGCGCAACCGCACGCTTCCGGCGGCGGCCGAGCTCTTCCTCGCGGCCCTGCGGCGGGCGCTCGCGCAGGGCCGCGAGCGCGCCTGAGCGGCCCCGTGCGCCAGAGCACGCGGCCTCCTCCAAGTAGACGATGCGCGCCGCGAAGCACTGGCATCTCTCTGGATCCCACGGGCGTCGCAGCACGCCGCGGGGCGCCGTCCCGGCGGGCCCGCCCTCCTGGGGATGCCCGATGCTCGATGCCGAACCCTTCCCGCGGTTCCTCGCGACCCTGCTCTCCTCCTACGCCCTGGTGCTGGCGGTGCCCGGCCCCAACTGGCTCGTGGTGCTGCGGGCGAGCCTGGTGACGCCCGGGCGCGGGCCCGCCTGCGCGGCCCTCGGGATCGCCTGCGGGGCCGCCCTCGCGGCGGCGTTCGCGGCGGGGTGCGCCTCGCTGCTGCCGACGAGCCGGCTCGTCACCGGCCTCGGCACCGCCCTGTTCGCCGCCCTCTTGGTGCGGGCCGCCCTGCGCCTCCTGAGCGGCCGGGCGCAGGCCGCCGTCGACGCGCACCGCCTCTCGCCCGGGCGGGACTCGGCCACCTTCGGGCTCGGGCTCCTCGCGGCCGTCTCGAACCCGGTCAGCCTCGCCTACTTCGCCGGCTTCTTCCTCGCCCACCCCCGGCCGGAGGGACAGGGGGCCCTGCCGGTCGTGGGCGCCGCGGTCTTCGTCATGGCGGCGACGTGGTTCGGCCTGCTCGGTCTCCTGTTCACCCACCCGGCCTGCCGCCACCTCTTCGCCCGGGCCGGGCGCTGGATGCATTATGGCATCGCGGCCGGCCTCGTCGCGTGCGCGGCGCTGGCGGTGTGGCGGGCGGTCGGGGCTTGAGGACCCGCGGCCCGGCCGCGCTGCCCGCGGGTCCCGCCCTCGCGGGTTCGTCGTGACGCGCCCCCCCCGCTCAGGCGTCCGGCGCGAAATCGGCGGCCCGCGCCGCGAGGTCGTCGAGGTTGCGCCGGAACTGCTCCAGGCAGAACGCGATCCAGAAGATGCGGCCGACCCCGTCGGTCGAGAGGTCCCGGGTGACGTGGCGCCGGCGCAGGTCGTCGATCGCGCCCCGGTAGGCGGCGATCGCCCCGGCGAGCGCCGCGTCGTCGCCCGCCGGGGCCGCGCGGTCGGCGAGGGCGCGGGCAAGGGCGCGCAGCCGGTCGGCGCCGGCGGCGGCGACGGCCCCCCAGGCCTCCGCCACGTGGACCCGCAGCACGTCCTCCTCCGCCTCCCGCACGGCGCGCCGCAGCAGCACGACGTCGTGGCGCAGGCGCATCAGGGTGCGGGCGAGCGGGTCCGGGTCCGGCGCCGCGGAGAGGCGGCTGCGCCGCTCCCGGGCGGCCTCCGCCGCCAGGGTCTCGAGGCGCGCGAGGCTGCGGCGGGCGGCGAGCGGCAGGGCCCGGGTCTCCGGCCCCTCGTCCTCCTCCAGGCGCCCGAGCGCCTCGAGCTGGCCCGCGAGGAGGCGCGCGGTCTGGGCCGCCTGCGCGGTGACGGCCCGGGCGGCCCGGGCGGGCGCCACCACGAGGGAGACCGCGAGGCCGACGACGCAGCCGAGCCCGATCTCGAGGATGCGGTCGAGCGCGAAGGCGAGCGGGCCCAGGGTCGAGCCCGTGGTGCTGAGGAGCACGATGATGGCGGTGATCGGCGCGATCCGGAAGCCCGCCGAGAACGCCGCCGCGACCGACAGCGGCGCCACGGCGGCCGTCAGGGCCGCCAGGGTCGAGGCGCCGCCGTGGTGCGGGACCGCGTAGGCCACGACGCCGCCGTAGATGGCGCCGACGACCGAGCCGAGGAAGCGGTCGAGGGCGGCCTTGAGCGATCCCCCGACGCTGCTCTGGGTGACGATCAGGGCGGTGATCACCGCCCAGTAGCCCTGCGGCAGCCCGAGGGCGTCGGCGAGCCAGAACGTGGCGAGGCTCGCCACCGTCATCCGCACGGCCTGGATCAGCCGCGCCCGATGGCGGGCGAGCGCCGCGCGGACCCGCGACGCCGCGGATGCGCGCGGCGCGCTCCCGATTCCGGGATCCGGTCCCGCGGGTCCCCGCCCTGCGCCCTCGCCGCCCATGCGCCGAACGAGGCCGAACCGCGGCCGGTGTCAACCGCTTTGTGGCGCCCCGGCCGCCCGCCCGGGCTTTACCGCGGCGGCGGGATGTCCTTAAGGCATGGGAGCGGTTCTGGCGACGGGAGGAGCAGGGATGGGCAAGCGTGCGACGGTTCTGTGGGTGCTGGTCAGCCTCGGCGCGGCGGCGCCGGCGGCGGCCCGGCCTCTCGCGGCGATCAGGCAGGAGGGCACCCTGCGGGTCGGGCTGACGGGCGACTACGCGCCCTACTCCCTGCGCGGCCCGGACGGGGTCGTGAAGGGCGCCGACGTGATCATGGCGCAGGACCTGGCGCGGACGCTCGGCGTCACGGTCGAGATCGTGCCGACGACCTGGAAGACCCTGAAGGACGACCTCGTGGGCGACCGCTACGATGTCGCCATGGGGGGCGTCAGCGTGACGCCCGACCGCGCCGCCGTGGCCGACTACTCGGTGCCGGTGATGACCGACGGCAAGCGCCCGATCGTGCGCTGCGCCGACAAGGAGCGCTACACCTCGCTCCAGGCCATCGACCGGCCCGAGGTGCGGGTGGTGGTCAATCCCGGCGGCACCAACCAGCGCTTCGCCGACGCGAACTTCCCGCACGCCTCCCTGCGGGTGCACCCCGACAACCGCACCATCTTCGAGGAGGTGGCGGAGGGCCGGGCCGACCTGATGGTCACGGACGGCGCCGAGGTCGATTACCAGTCCCGCCGGCACGCCGGCGTGCTCTGCCCCGCCGCCGTGCCGGACTCGTTCGACCACGCCGACAAGGCCTACTGGATGACCCGCGACCCCGCCCTCAAGGCGGCGGTGGACGCCTGGCTCACGCAGGCGCTGCGGACCGGCGCCTACGACAGGGCGCTCGCCGCCGCCGCGGAGTAGGGCCCGCGGCTCGACGCCATCCCCGCGTCGGGGGCGGACCGGGCGCGCCCGGTCCGCCGGGGGCCTACGTGGCCAGGAACCCGATCGAGATCCACGGCACCAGGATGACGATGGCGAGGCCGATGAGCAGCGCCACGATGTAGCCGATGATCGGCCGGATGCCGGCGTCCGGGTGGATGCGGCTGATGGCGCAGGCCGCGTAGTAGCCGACCCCGAAGGGCGGCGCGAACAGCCCCACGCCCATCGCGAGGATCACCACCATGGCGTAGTGCACCTCGTGCACGCCGACCTGGCGGGCGATCGGGAACAGGAGCGGGCCGAACAGCACGATCGCCGGGATCCCCTCCAGCACCGAGCCCAGGATCACGAAGGCCACCGCGGAGACCACCAGGAAGCCGAGCGCCCCGCCCGGCAGGCTCTTCATCATCACGGCCAGGCTCTGCGAGAAGCCCGACTGCGTCAGCGCCCAGGCCATGCCGGTCGCCGCCCCGATGATCAGCAGGATCGCCCCCGAGAGCGAGGCCGTCGAGACGAGCATCGGGTAGACCCGCCGCCAGTTGAACTGGCGGTAGATCAGCAGCCCGGCGAAGATCGCGTAGACGATGCCGATGGTCGAGACCTCGGTGGCGGTGGCCACGCCCTCCACCACGGCGGCCCGGATCACGAAGGGCAGCGCCAGGGCCGGGAAGGCGATGACCAGCGTCTTGCCGATCTCGCCCCAGGTGGCCTTGCGGACGTGGCTCAGATCCTCGGCCCGGTAGCGCCACCAGACCAGCGCGCAGAGGGTGACGCCGAGCACCACGCCCGGCAGCAGGCCGCCGGTGAAGAGCGCGGTGATCGACACGCCCGTCACCGACCCGATGGTGATGAGCACGAGGCTCGGCGGGATGGTCTCGGTCTGGGCGCCGGTGGCGGCGAGCAGGGCCACGAGGTCGCCCTCCTTGGCGCCGCGCTTCTTCATCTCGGGGAACAGCACGGGCGCCACCGCCGCCATGTCGGCGGCCTTGGAGCCGGAGATGCCCGAGACGAGGTACATGGCGCCGACCAGCACGTAGTGCAGGCCGCCGCGGACGTGGCCGAGCAGGCTCGCGAGGAAGCCCACCATCGCCTTGGCCATGCCGGTCATCTCGATGAGGAGGCCGAGGAAGACGAAGAGCGGCACCGCGAGCAGGATCAGGTGGCTCATGCCCTCGTCCATCCGCCCGACCACCACCATGGCGGGCGCCCGGGTGGTCAGCATCAGGTAGCCGAAGGTGGCGAGCCCGAACGCGAAGGCGATCGGCACCCCGGTGAACACGAGGGCGCCGACGCCGAGCACGAAGAAGATCAGCAGGTTCCAGTTGCCGAGCGTGCGCAGGAGCGGCTCGGCGAGCATCAGCCCGCCGACGATGAGCCCGGCCAGCACCAGGGCGCCCACGGCGTGGCGCCAGTCGGCGCACTCGATCAGGCGCAGGGCCGCGATCACGAACATCAGCGCGAAGCCGACCGGCAGGGCGGCGGCGCGCCAGGCGTTGGTGATCTCGAGGGCCGGCGTCTGGACGAAGACCTCCTCGCTGGCGAACTCGTAGGCCGGGTGGAGGAGCAGGACCACGAAGGCGAGGCCGGCGGCGAGCGCCACCGCCTCGAGGAAGGCCTGCCCGCGCGGCGAGGCCATGCTGACGAGCGCCGTCATGCGCATGTGCTCGGCGCGGCGGTAGGCCACCACGCTGCCCAGCATGGCGAGCCACAGGAACAGGATCGAGGCGAGCTCGTCCGACCAGACGATCGGGGCGTGGAAGACGTAGCGGCTCACCACGCCGGAGAGCAGCACCAGGACCTCGGCCACGACCAGGAGGGCGGCCGGCACCTCGACGAGGACGCCGAGGGTGTCGTCGAGAGTCTTCGCCCACGCGCGCTTGCTGCCACGAGACAGCATCGCCGGGGTCTCCGTCGCGATGTCGACCTGCATGTCGCCCTCCCTCAGGCCAGCTTGCCGGAAACCGCCTCGAGATGGTCCCAGGCCGCGTCGCCGTACTTGCTTTTCCAGTCCTTGTAGAAGGTCGTGCGGCCGAGCGCATCGCGAAACTTCGCGCGATCCACCTCCAGGAAGGTGATGCCCTTGGCGGTCAGGTCGGTGCGCAGCGAGGCGCTCAGGCGCACGATGTCGGCGCGCTGGTCGTCGGCCGAGCGGTCGAGCTCGCGCGTCACGATGGCCCGCAGGTCCTCCGGCAGGCGCTGCCAGGAGCGCTTGTTGCCGAGCATCCAGTAGCCGTCCCAGACGTGGCCCGTGAGGCTGCAGGTCTTCTGCACCTCGTAGAGCCGGGTCGTCGCCGTGATGGCGAGCGGGTTCTCCTGGCCCTCGAAGATCTTGGTCTGGAGCGCGGAGTAGAGCTCGTTGAAGTTGAGCGGCGCCGCCCCGGCGTCGAGCGCCTTGAACAGCGAGGTCAGCATCGGCGAGGGGGGCACGCGGATCTTGAAGCCCTTGAGGTCCTCGGGCGTGCGGATCTCGCGGGTCGAGGAGGTGATGTGCCGGAAGCCGTTGTCCCAGGCCTTGGACACGGTCAGGATCGGCGTCTTGGCGATCTGCTCGCGGATGTAGGTGCCGAGCCCGCCGTCCATCGCCTTCCAGACCGCGTCGTACTCCTTGAACGCGAAGCCGGTGTTGGCGAGGCTCGCGGCCGGCACGAAGGTGGAGAGGATCGAGGCCGAGAGGTTGAAGAACTCGACGCTGCCGTTGCGGACCTGCGAGAGCAGGTCGGTGTCGGAGCCGAGCTGGTTGGCCGGGAACAGCTTGATGTCGAGCCGGCCGCCGGAGGCCTCGCGGATGCGGTCGAGGGCCTCCTGGGCCCGGGTGTTGACCGGGTGGGTCGGGTCCTGGCCGGTGGCGAGCTTGTACTCGAACTCCGCCGCGAAGGCCGGCCGGCTGAGGATGGCGCAGAGCGGCATCGCGGCGGCACCCGCGAGGAGGCTGCGGCGGGTCGGCCGCGGGGGGGTGGACTGGCGCATGATCGGGCTCCCTGGGAATGGCGTGCGTGGCGGGCCGGTGGCGCGGGCCGGTGGCCCGGCCTCGTGTTCTCGTTTGCCCGCGCGGCATCCGGCGCCGGGCGTCCGGTGCCGAAGCGGCGGGCGCGGCGCCCGGGACAGATCCCCGGGCGCCGTGTCGCGGGCGTCGCGGGACGCGGCTCAGGTCCCGTTCAGGGCCCGGTACGAGCCGATCACCTGGCTGTCGTCGGCCGCGCCCTCGCCCCGCCCCGAGGCGGCGAGGAAGAGCTGGTGGGCGAGGGCGGCGAGGGGCAGCGCGGCCTTCTCGCCGCGCCCCGCCTCGAGCACGATGCCGAGGTCCTTCACGAAGATGTCGACGGCGCTCGTGACGCGCGGCGCCTCCTCGAGCATCCGGGGGCCGCGGTCGCGCAGCATCCAGCTCGAGGCCGAGGAGCCCGAGAGGATCTCGAGCACCACCGCCCCGTCGACGCCGACCTTCTCGGCGAGGGAGAGCGCCTCGGCGGCGGCCGCGAGGTTGACCCCGCAGAGGAGCTGGTTGACCGCCTTGACGGTCGCCCCCTGGCCGGCCTGCGGGCCGACGTGGAAGACCTTGTCGCCCATGGCGTCGAGCGCCGGCCGCACGTAGGCCAGCACCTCGGCGGGCGCCCCCGCCATGATGGTCAGGGTCGCGGATTCCGCCCCCACCACCCCGCCGGAGACCGGCGCGTCGACGAAGCGCCGGCCGGTCGCCCGCACCCGCTCGGCCAGCGCCGCCACGGCGCCCGGCGGGCAGGTCGCCATCAGGATCACGGCGGCGTCCGGCGCGAGGGCGTCGAGGGCGCCCTCCCCGAACAGGACCTCCTCGCCCTGGGCGGCGTTCACCACCATCAGGATCAGGATGCCGGCGCCCGCGCTCGCCTCAGCGATCGTCCCGGCCGTCCGTCCGCCGGCATCCGCGAAGGCCGCGCGGCCCTCGGGCCGGACGTCGTAGCCGCGGACCTCGAACCCGCGGCGCAGGAGGTTGCGGGCCATCGGCAGGCCCATGGAGCCGAGGCCCACGAAGGTGACGGCCGGCGTCACAGCCATGCGCGGATGCTCCCGGCCATCGCGCTCGTCGAGATGCCGTAGCGGTCGTGCAGGGTCGGCAGCGCCCCGGCATCCAGGAACGCGTCGGGCAGGCCGATCTGGCGGAAGCCGTGCGGGACCGTGCCGTTGCGCAGGAGCGTCGCCGCCACCGCCTCGCCGAGGCCGCCGACCACCGTGTGGTTCTCGGCCACCACCACGAGGCGCCCGCCCCGCCCGGCCTCGCGCAGGATCGTCGCCTCGTCGAGCGGCTTGATCGTCGCGACGTGCAGCACGCCGGCGTCGATCCCGTCCGCCTTGAGCGCGTCGGCGGCCTCGAGCGCCCGCATGGTCATCAGGCCCGAGGAGATGATCAGCACGTCGCGGCCGTCGCGGATGGTCTTGGCCTTGCCGACCTCGAACGTGTAGCCGTACTCGTCGAGCACCAGGGGCACGTTGCCGCGCAGGAGCCGCATGTAGACCGCGCCCGGATGGGCCGCGATGGCGGGCACCGCCTGGGTGATCTCGTGGGCGTCGCACGGGTCGATGATGGTCAGGTTCGGCAGGCCGCGGAAGATCGCGATGTCCTCCGTGGCCTGGTGGCTCGGGCCGTAGCCGGTGGTCAGGCCCGGCAGGGCGCAGACGATCTTGACGTTCAGCCCCTCCTCGGCGATCGCCATGCAGATGAAGTCGTAGGCGCGCCGCGCGGCGAACACCGCGTAGGTGGTGGCGAAGGGCAGGAAGCCCTCGCGGGCGAGGCCCGCCGCGGCGCTCATCAGCACCTGCTCGGCCATTCCCATCTGGTAGAAGCGGTCGGGGTGCTCCTTGGCGAAGATGTGCAGGTCGGTGTACTTGGCGAGGTCCGCCGACAGGCCGACGATCTCGGGGCGCTCGTGGGCGAGGGCCGCCAGGGCGTGGCCGAACGGCGCGCTCTGCGTGCGCTGCCCGGGCGCCGCCAGGGAGGCGATCATCGCCGAGGTGGTGAGGCGGGGACCGCCGCTCTCGCCCGTCAGGTGCGCGGGCCGCTCGTACTTCGACCGCCTCATGGCGTCCTCCCCTCGGAAGCGTCCCTGCCCTCGGCCAGGACTTTCAGGGCCTGCTGCCACTCGTCCGCCTCGACGCGCAGGAAGTGGTTGCGCTCGCGGGCCTCGAGGAAGGGCACGCCCTTGCCCATCGTGGTGTCGCAGATGATGATGCGGGGCCGGGCCTCCGCGTGGTTGCGCGCGGCGTCGAAGGCCGCGACGAGCGCCGGGATGTCGTTGCCGTCGACCCGCTGGACGAACCAGCCGAAGGCCTCGAACTTCGCCCCGAGCGGCTCGAAGTTGAGGATCCCGAGCGACGGCCCGTCGGCCTGCATGCCGTTGACGTCGACGATGCCGATCAGGTTGTCGAGGCGGTGGGAGCCGGCCGACAGGGCCGCCTCCCAGGTCGAGCCCTCGTCGAGCTCGCCGTCCGAGAACAGGTTGTAGACGAAGCTGCGCGAGCCCTTGCGCTTGAGCCCGAGGCCGATCCCGACCGCGATGCCGAGGCCGTGGCCGAGGGAGCCGCCGGTGATCTCCATGCCGGGCGTGTAGGCCGCCATGCCGGACATCGGCAGCCGGCTGTCGTCGCAGCCGTAGGTCTCGAGCTCGTCCTCCGGCAGGATGCCGGCCTCGATCAGCGCCGCGTAGAGCGCGATGGCGTAGTGCCCGATCGACAGCAGGAAGCGGTCCCGCTCCTCCCATTCCGGGTCGTCCGGGCGGAAGCGCATGGCGTGGAAGTAGGAGACCGCCAGCACGTCGGCGACGCCGAGGGCCTGGGCGATGTAGCCCTGGCCCTGGACCTCGCCCATCCGCAGCGCGTTGCGGCGGATGCGGTAGGCGCGCTCGGGCAGCGAGACGTTCGAGCCCGCGCGCGGCGAATCGTGCGCCGTCTGCATGATGTGTCCTCCCTGGGAACGGACCGGACGGTCAGTGGATCAGCATGCCGCCGTTGACGTCGATCACCGCGCCGGTGGTGTAGGCGGAGAGGTCGCAGGCGAGGAACAGGCAGGCCTTGGCGACGTCGTCGGCGACGCCGAGGCGGCCGAGGGGGATGCCCTTGGCGATCTCGACCTTGAGCTCGTCCGTGAGCTTGCCGCCGGTGATGTCGGTCTGGATCAGGCCGGGCGTCACGGCGTTCACCCGCACGCCGTCGGGTCCGAGCTCCCGGGCCA
This sequence comes from Methylobacterium crusticola, assembly GCF_003574465.1. Lineage (GTDB taxonomy): Bacteria > Pseudomonadota > Alphaproteobacteria > Rhizobiales > Beijerinckiaceae > Methylobacterium > Methylobacterium crusticola. The sequence goes on along the minus strand of NZ_QOWC01000032.1, from coordinate 6,577 downwards.
TCGCCTTCGTGAGGCCGAGCACGCCGCCCTTGGCGGCGCTGTAGTGCGGGCCGCCGAAGATGCCGCCGCCGCGCTGGGCCGAGACCGAGGACATGCACACGATGGCGCCGGCGGCCTGCGCCCGCATCTGCGGGATCACCGCCTGGCTCATGTAGAGCGTGCCGCGCAGGTTCACGTCCGTGACGGCGTCGTAGTTCGCCGGCTCGATCTCCATGATCTTGAGCGGCTGGGTGATGCCCGCGTTGTTGACGAGGACGTCGATGCGCCCGAGGCGCGACACCACCTCCCTGGCCGCCGCCAGGCAGGCGGCCTTGTCGGTCACGTCGCAGGCGAGCCCGAGATGGCCCGGACCGATGTCCCGGGCCGCCGCCTCGGCCTGGCCGGCATCGAGGTCGAGGATCACGACCTTGGCCCCGAACTCCGCGAACAGGCGGGCGGTCGCCCGGCCGATGCCCCGCTGGGAGGCCGCGCCGGTGATCAGGCATACCTTGTCGGTGAGAAGCATGTGTCCCTCCCCGGGGCGGCCGCTACCGCGGGCCCGGCGTCGCTCTGGCGCTGACGCGAGAGGGAGGTCCTGGCGCTGCGACGGCCCGTCGCCGCCTGGCGCCGCCCGGAGGCCTGAAGGGCCTCGGGGCGCGTCCTCCCTTCACATCGTTGCCAGCACCCTGCCGTCCCGGCGCCGCGATGGCAAACGCGCGGTTTGCAGGGCCAAGTGAATCCGGCTCATCTGACGCGCCGGGCGGTCGCGCCCGCCCCTCACGCAAGGTCCGCCGCGAGGTCGATCCGCATCTCCTGCGCCATCCACTGCGCGAAGGTGCGCAGCGGCGCGCGCCGCCGGGTCGCCGCCGGGAAGACGAGGTGGTGGCCGACGTAGTCGACGTCCCGGGCCCGCCCGAGGAGCGGCGCGACGAGGCGCCCGCTCGCCAGTTCGCGCTCGGCCAGCAGGGTCGATTCGAGCGCCACCCCGAGCCCGTCCGCCGCCGCCGCGATGGCGAGGAAGCTGCGGTCGAAGCGCACCCCGAGGGGCCGGGGTGCCGGGAGGCCGTTGCGGGCGAACCACAGCGGCCAGCGCACCTGCTTGTTGTCGCTCTGGATCAGCACCTGCGTCAGGAGGTCGGCGGGCTCCCGGATGGCGGCGGCCCGGACCGGGTCGCAGAGCGGCCGCACCGTCTCGGTGCAGAGCGGCACCACCACGAGCCCCTCCCCGCGCGGCGGCCCGTACACGATGTCGGCGTCGAACTCGTCGGTGGTGAAGCGGGCGTAGTCCATGCCGGCGGCGAGCCGCACCTCGAAGCCCGGATGCGCGGCGAGGAAGCGGGCGAGGCGCGGCGTCAGCCACTGCGCCGCGAAGCTCGGCGCGCAGTGCAGGCGCAGCAGTTGCGGCCCCCGCGCCGCCACGAGGTGGAGGCCGCGGTCGAGCTCCTCGAAGGCCCGCCCGACATGCTCGAGCAGCGCCTCGCCGGCCGGGGTCGGCACCACCCCCTGGCCGTTGCGCTCGAACAGGGCGACGCCGAGCGCCTGCTCCATCTTGCGGATCGCGTGGCTGACCGCGCTCGCCGTCAGGTTCAGCTCCGTCGCCGCCGCCTTGAACGAGCGCCGGCGCGCGGCCGCCTCGAAGGAGCGCACAGCGGAGAGGGGCACGTGCATCAACAGGGACATGCCGGCACGATGGGCGAAGGGGCCCCCGATTGGCAATCGCGTCCGGTCGCGCCGGGCCGGCGCGACGCGCTCAGGTCTGCGCCCGGTCCGGGAGGGTGATGCGGAAGCGCGCCCCGACCCCGCTCTCGTCGAGGGCGAGCACGCCGCCGTTGAGGCGCACCAGCTCGGCCGCGATGGCGAGGCCGAGCCCGGTGCCGCCGGCCCGGACGGCGCCCTGGAAGGCCTCGAACAGGTGCGCCCGGGCCCGCTCCGGCAGGCCCGGGCCGTTGTCGCTCACCACCATCGTGACCGTGCCGCCCCGGCGCGTCGCCTCGATGGTCACGCATGGGGGCGCCCCGTCGCCGGTGCCGGCGAGCCCCAGCGCCTGCACGGCGTTGCGCACCAGGTTGACGAGCACCCGCGAGAGCTGGTCGGGATCGGCGTCGACCAGGAGGTCGTCGGGCGTCCGGTCCTCGATCCGCACCGCCGCGCCCGGCACGAGCCCGGCGAGGTCGAGGGCGTCGGCGAGGATCGGCCGCAGGGCGGTGCGCCGGCGCTCGGGCAGGCGCTCGGCGGCGCGGCCGTAGGCCAGGGTCGCCTCGCAGTAGCGGATCGCCCGGCCGAGCGTCGCCACGAGGCGCGGTGCCACGCGCTGCACGCCGGGATCGGCGGTGTGCTCGAGCCTGTCCACCAGCAATTGCGCGGTGGTGAGGAGGTTACGCAACTCGTGGTTGATCTTGCTGACCGAGAGGCCGAGCTCGGCGAGGCGCCGCTTCTGGCGCAGCTCGCCGGCCAGCACCGCCTCCATGCGGGCGAGCGCCGTCTCGGCCACGCCGATCTCGTCGTTGCGCCACGAGGGCGTGATGCGCCGCGAGGCGTCCTCGGGATCGTCCGCGAAGGCCGCGATGTTGCGGGTGAGGCGCCGCACCGGCCGCACGATCGAGAGCTGCAGCGCCAGGAAGACGAGGCCCGCGGTGATGCCGGAGATCACCAGGGAGGTGAGGAGGATGCGCCACGAGAAGGCGATCATCGCCTCGCGCAGGGGGGTGGGATCGAGGATGAGCTCGACGAAGTCGACGCCGTCCATGCCGTGGCCGACCACCCGCAGGGGAGCATCGGCGGGGTGCGAGAGCGTGTGCCAGGCCCCGGCGATGAGCTCGAGCCAGCCGGCCTCGCGCAGGTCGACGGACTCGCCGACCTCCGGCGGCATCGCCGCGAGGTTGAGGAGGCGGCGGGCGCCCCCGGCCTTGAGGGCGATCGCCCGGGCGCCGACGCCGGTCAGGAGGCGGCGGGCGAGGTCGTCCGACACCCGCTGCTGGGGCGCCGCGTCGAGGACGAGGGCCGCCACCTGCGCGGCCGCGACCCGGTCCGAGAGCCAGTTGCGCCGGAAGTTCGCGACGCTCGGCACGTAGATCAGCACCTCGGCGAGCAGCACGAACAGGATCGTGAGCAGCAGCAGGCGGCCGGAGAGCCCGATCCGGTCGGCGATGCCCCGCAGGGCGCCACGCCCCCGCATGGCATCGGCGAAACGCACGATCGTCGGCCCTCCCGCATGCGGCGCACCCGGCCGCATTGTGCGCCGCGCCGCGCCCGCGCGCGACTGTCTCAAGGTCTCACTCCGGCGCCCCGCGAGGCCTCTCGCGCCCCGCGAGGCCTCCGGCGCGGCGGCGTCGGGCACCGCCTAGATAGGAGCGCCCGTCGGGCAGGGTAAGGGCGCCCGCGCGGCCCCCGTCCTGCCGCCGGCGCCGTGCGGCGATCAGGGGCCGGTCGGCAGGCGCCGCCCGCCGCCCCGCAGGCGCCGCCAGGCCACCGGCAGCAGGGCGAGCGCCCCGAGGGCCAGCAGGGTCAGGATCAGCCCCGGCGTGATCACGGCGCGCAGCGACAGCGCGTCGTCGCAGGCCGCCTCCCCAGCGGCGAGGCACGCCGCCCTGGCCTCCTGGTGGGCGGCCACCACGGTCTCGATGCCGGCCCCGGCCGAGGCGTAGATGAAGGCGCCCGGGCTGATGCCGATCAGGGTGGCGAGGGCGAACGTGCGCAGGCGGACGCCGAACACCGCCGGGCCGAGATTCGTCATCCAGAACGGGAAGATCGGCAGGAGGCGCAGGAACAGCACGTACGAGAAGGCGTCGCGCTGGAAGCCCTCCGCGAGGCGGCGCAGGCGCGAGCCGGTGCGCTTGAGCAGGAACTCCCCGGCGGAGGTGCGCCCGACCGAGAACACCACGACGGCGCCGCTCGTCGCCGAGGCGATCGCCAGCAGCGCGCCCGTGACGGGGCCGAACAGGAAGCCGCAGAGCGTCGTCATCACGACCGAGACCGGCACCGAGACCACCACGGTGCCGACATAGGCCAGGTAGGTGCAGAGCAGCGCGCGCCAGAAATCCTCGGCCACGAGGCCCTTGGCCCAGGCCCGGGACGCCAGGAGCTGGTCGAGGCTGAACCACCGGGTGACCCCGCCCGCGAGCAGGCCGGCCGAGACCGCGACCAGGACCGCGAGCGGCAGGAGCCGCAGCCAGCCCCGCCAGGCCGGCGCCGCGACGGCGGCGGGCCCGGCCTCCGGCGCGGGGCGCGCGGGACCTTCGCCGGAGACGGGCGGCTCCCCGGGGGGCTCGCCCACCTAGGCCTTGCGCATGCGCAGGATCTTGAAGAAGCCGCCCGGGAAGGTCGGCCGCACGCCGATGAACGTCACCCCGTTGCGGTGCGCCCAGGCCTCGATGCGGGACGCCTTGAAGTCCGAGCTCCAGCCGATCTTGGAGCAGAGCGGGGCCACGATCTCCTCGACGCGGGCGACCGCCCCGTCGGCCTGGCCGAAATGGTTGGCGAGCACGATCATGCCGCCGGGCCGCAGCACGCGCAGGAACTCGTCGAGGGCCCGCTCGGGGTCCGGCACCAGGGTGATGAGGAACTGCGCCACCACGGCGTCGAAGCTGCCGTCGGCGTAGCCGAGGCGGCAGACGTCCATGACCTGGAGCCCCTTCACGTGGGAGAGGCCCCGGCGCAGCACCTTGCGGCGGGCGCGCCGGAGCATGTCCTCGGACAGGTCGACGCCGTAGAGCTCGGCGTCGGCCGGGTAGTAGCCCAGGGACAGGCCGGTGCCGACGCCGGCCTCCAGGATGCGCCGGCCGTTGCCGAGCGCCGCCTCCACGGCGTCGCGGGCCGCGGGCTCCGTCAGCTTGTCGTAGACCACGTCGTAGACCGGCGCCCAGCGGGCGTAGGCCTTGCGCATCAAGGCGGTGGTGGGTCCCGCCTCCCGCGGCTCGCTCAGCATGTAGGATCGCTCTCCAGGTTCGCGGACCGGGTCCGCATGGCGTCAGGCGGCGGCGCGGCGCTCGGCCTCGACCCGCAGGATGGTGCCGCCGCCCAGAACCCGCGCCCGGGGGCCGTCGTCGGCGTAGATGACGCAGGCCTGGCCCGGCGACACGCCGTCCTCCGCCGCCGTCAGGGTGATCTCGGCGCAGCCGGCCCGGGGATCCCAGGTCAGGGTGGCGGGGCGGGGCTCGCGCGTCGAGCGCACCCGCACCGCCACCGGGGCGTCCCGCAGGTCCGCGAGCGGCGCGTCGCCGAGCCAGTTCGGGTCGCCGAGCCGGATGATGGAGGTCGCCAGCGCCTCGCGCGGGCCCACCACCACCCGGGCCTCGCCGGGATCGAGCCGCACGACGTAGAGCGGCTCGCCCGTCGCGAGCTTGAGGCCCCGCCGCTGCCCGACCGTGAAGCCGATGATGCCCTCGTGCCGGCCGAGCCTGCGGCCGTCGAGGTGGACGATCTCGCCCGGCCGCACCGCGTCCGGGCGCAGGCGGGCGATCACGTCCCGGTAGCGGCCCTGCGGCACGAAGCAGATGTCCTGGCTGTCGGGCTTGTCGGCGACCGCGAGGCCGAACGCCTGCGCGAGGCGCCGGGTCTCGTCCTTGGGGCGCTCGCCGAGGGGGAAGCGCAGGAAGGCGAGCTGCTCGGGCGTGGTCGCGTACAGGAAGTAGCTCTGGTCGCGGGCCGGATCGTGGGCGCGGTAGAGGGCGCGCCCCCCGCCCCCCGGAAGCGGCCGGCTGGCGACGTAGTGCCCGGTGGCGAGGGCGTCGGCGCCGAGGTCCCGGGCGGTGGCGAGGAGGTCGCGGAACTTGATCGAGCGGTTGCACTCGACGCACGGGATCGGCGTCTCGCCCCGGAGGTAGCCGTCGGCGAAGCGGTCGATCACCGCCTCGCGGAAGCGGTCCTCGTAGTCGAGCACGTAGTGCGGGATGCCGAGGGTCTCGGCGGCCCGGCGCGCGTCGTGGATGTCCTGCCCGGCGCAGCAGGCGCCCCGGCGGTGGGCGGCGGCGCCGTGGTCGTAGAGCTGCAGCGTGATCCCGACCACGTCGTAGCCCTCGCGCTGGAGGAGGGCGGCGGCGACGGAGGAATCCACGCCCCCGGACATCGCCACGACGACGCGGGTGTCCTGCGGGGCCTTGGGCAGATCGAGCGAGTTCATGACCGTGCGGCGGGGTTTCTCGATGAGCATCGTCCGGCGACGGGCGGCCCGGCGCGGCGATGCGACGCAATCCGGGCCCGGGAGCCGCGCCCGTTCCGACCGGAACGGAGGCGGTTCGCGCGGCGGCCGCCCCGATCGTTCCGGCGCCGGCGGGTGAGTCTATAGCGATCCGGCGGTGTTTCTGCCAGGGCGCTCGGCGCCGGATCCGTGCCGGCAATTCCTGCCGGGGACCCGGCAGGATCGCGCCGGCGGGCGCGGGACCGGGTGCCGCGGCGCCCGGATTTGCCGTGCCTCCCCAGCGCCTTGGCGGCGCGGGCCGCTGGCCTGCCGCTTGCCTCGCCCAAGCTCCGGGAGAGGGCAGCATGACGATCAGGGGTGCGGGGGACACGCTGCGGAGCGGCGGGCGCGAGCCCGCCTGGGCCGGCGCGGCGCGGCGGGCGCTGCCGGAGCCCGGCTTCGGCATCGAGGCCGAGGCCGCCG
>NZ_QOWC01000031.1 GCF_003574465.1 Methylobacterium crusticola | reverse complement strand
GGGAGCCGGCCCGCTCCGTCGACGCGCAGGCCGCCGAGCCGGCGCGGCTCGCCCAACCCCTGCCCCAGCCCGTCCCCCTGCCGGTGCCGCGCCCGCCCGAGCTGCGGCGCCCGGGCCTCGCCGAGCCCGCCCGCAGGGCGGAGCGGCAGGCCGCCCGGCAGGCGCGGAGCGTGGCCGCCCCGGCCTCCGCCGAGGACACGCGGTCCTTCTTCGAGAAGCTGTTCGGCACGCCGGACACCGCCGGCCCCGCCCTCGCCTACAGCTCGCTCGAGAGCCCCCTCGTCCCGGTCGCTCCCGGCCGGCGGCTCGGCCCCGTCCCCAACCCGTCGGGCGGGGGCGGGACCGCCATCTACGACATCAGCGCCCGCATCGTCTCCATGCCGAACGGCGAGAAGCTGGAGGCGCATTCCGGCCTCGGCGACAGCATGGACGACCCGCGCCACGTGCACGTGCGGATGCGCGGCCCGACGCCCCCCGGGACCTACGATCTGACGGAGCGCGAGAAAACCTTCCACGGCGTGCGCGCCCTGCGGCTCACGCCCCTCGGCGGCAGCGCCGCCATCCACGGCCGGGCCGGCCTCCTCGCCCACACCTACATGCTGGGCCCGAGCGGCGCCTCGAACGGCTGCGTGTCCTTCCGGGACTACGACAGGTTCCTGCAGGCCTACCTGCGGGGCGAGGTCCAGCGCCTCGTCGTCGTCCCGGGCCGCGGGCAGGACAGCCTGCCCGTCATCGCGAACGGGGGCGGGCCGCAGCCCGGGCGTCCGGACGCCGGCACGGTCTCGGCGTCGAGCGCGAGCATGCTGTGAGCGGGGCTCCCGCCGGCGGACTTCGCCCGCCGGCCAGGCGGCCTTCGCCCGCCGGCCGGGCGGCCCTCGCCCGGCGTCACGGCGCGCCGAGCGCCACGGCGAGGCGGGCGGCGAGCGCCGCGTTGTTCTTCACGAGCGCGATGTTGGTGGCGAGGCTGCGGCCGCCCGTGAGGTCGAGGAGGCGCGAGAGCAGGAAGGGCGTCACGGCCTTGCCGCTGATCCCGGCGCTCCGGGCCTGCGCCACGGCGGCCTCGATCAGGCCGGCGATCTCCGCGGCCGGCATCGCGTCGGCCTGCGGCACCGGGTTCGCCACGAGGACGCCGCCGCCGAGCCCGAGCGCGTCCTTGGCCCGCACCAGGGCCGCGACCGCCTCCGGCGTGTCGAGCCGCAGCGGCGCCGGGAGCCCGCTGTCGCGGCTCCAGAAGGCCGGGAAGCGGTCGGTGCCGTAGCCCACGACGGGGACGCCCCGGGTCTCCAGGTACTCGAGGGTGCGGGGCAGGTCGAGGATCGCCTTGGCCCCGGCGCAGATCACGGCCACGGGCGTGCGGGCGAGCTCGTCGAGGTCCGCCGAGACGTCGAGCGTCGCCTCCACGCCCCGGTGGACGCCCCCGATGCCGCCCGTCGCGAACACCCGGATGCCGGCGAGGTGGGCGCAGATCATCGTGGCGGCGACCGTGGTCGAGCCGTGCCGCCCCGCCGCGACCGCGTAGGGAAGGTCGGCGCGGCTGAGCTTCATCACCTCGCTCGCCGTGCCGAGCCAGTCGAGGACCTCGTCCGGCAGGCCGATCCGGATGCGCCCCGCGACGACCGCGATGGTGGCCGGCACCGCCCCGCCCGCGCGCACCGCCGCCTCCACCGCGCGGGCGGTCGCGACGTTCTCGGGATGGGGCATGCCGTGGGTCACGATCGTGGATTCGAGCGCCACCACGGGCGCCCCCGCGCGCAGCGCATCGCGCACCTCCGGGGTCGGATCGAGGAGCGCGTGGGTCATCGGCGGCAACTCCAGGGCGGCGGTTCTCGGAGGCGGTTCTCGCGGCACGGCGCCCGGCGCCCCGCCGCCGGATCAGGCCGGGCAGGCGAAGAACGCCGCGAACCCGTCCTCGCAGGCCCGGCCGAGATGGCGGCGGCAGAGCGGGTAGGCCCCCATCTCCGGCGTGATCCGGCCGCTCTCGATCGCGGCCGGGCCGTCGCGGTCGGGGATCAGGGCGAGCGGGCAGGCGGCGGGCGTCAGGTGCGCGCCGCGGCCCGCGTGGAGCGTGGTGAGCACGCCGTACATCTCGCCCTGGATCGTCGGGCGGCCCAGGATGGCGAGGCGGTGCTGGCCCTGCCAGTTGGTCACGAGGTAGATCGTGCCCGACAGGTTCGGGACCGAGACGCAGCCCGCCTGCGCGAAGGGCGCGTCGAGGCGCTCGGCCTCCCGAAACACCAGGCGGGCGCTCACCGCGTCCCAGGCGATCTCGGTGCGGTAGGAGAAGATCGCGCCGGCGGTCCCGAAGGAGGGCCGCAGCGTCAGGTAGCGGCCCTCGAGCCAGGCCGCCGATTCGCGGGAGTAGGAGCCGAGCTCCTCGGGCGCGTGCCGCACGCTCCCCGGGGGCGCCGCGGGCGCCTCGCGCAGGGGCAGGCCCAGGGCCTCCTCGAGGCGGAGGGTGGTCGCGAGGGTGAAGGGCCGGCGTCCCGCGAGCGCCTTCTCCAGGGTCGAGACGCTGATGCGCGCCGCGTCGGCCAGGGCCTGCCGCGACATGCGGCGGCGGGCGAGAGCCTCGCGCACCGCCGTCGCGACGGCGCGGCTCTCGGTGTCGGGCAACGCGGTCTCGGTCACGCACGGGCCTTTCGCGGATCACGGGCGCACAGATCCGCACAAAGCCGCACATCTTGGCAAGAGCGCGCCGCAGGAGCGCGTCCGGCCTGGCAAGAGCGCGCAGCAAGGAGCGCGCCCCGCTTGGGCAAGAGCGCGCCGCAAGGAGCGCGCCCCGCTTGGGCAAGAGCGCGCCGCAAGGAGCGCGCCCCGCTTGGGCAAGAGCGCGCCGCAAGGAGCGCGCCCCGCTTGGGCAAGAGCGCGCCGCAAGGAGCGCGCCCCGCTTGGGCAAGAGCGCGCCGCAAGGAGCGCGCCCCGCTTGGGCAAGAGCGCGCCGCAAGGAGCGCGCCCCGCTTGGGCAAGAGCGCGCCGCAAGGAGCGCGCCCCGCTTGGGCAAGAGCGCGCCGCAAGGAGCGCGCCCCGCTTGGGCAAGAGCGCGCCGCAAGGAGCGCGCCCCGCTTGGGCAAGAGCGCGCCGCAAGGAGCGCGCCCCGCTTGGGCAAGAGCGCGCCGCAAGGAGCGCGCCCCGCTTGGGCAAGAGCGCGCCGCAAGGAGCGCGCCCCGCTTGGGCAAGAGCGCGCCGCAAGGAGCGCGCCCCGCTTGGGCAAGAGCGCGCCGCAAGGAGCGCGCCCCGCCGGCGCCCGCCTACGGGCCGTCGACGGCCTCGGCCTCCACGATCAGGCGCAGCGGCCCCCGCGCCGGCCCGTCGAGGGGCCAGCAGGTCGCGAGGGCGAGGTGCCGGCCGGGCGCCCGGGGATCGAGGCCGGAGGCGTCGAAGCGGGCGACCCGGCGGCCCGTCACCCGGAAGGCGACGGTCCGGCCGTCGCGGCGCGTCACCGCCACGGGGTCGCCGGGGCGGAGCGCCCCGAGCCCGGCGAAGTGGGTGTCGCGGTGCGCGGCGTAGACCGCCGTCCCGGCCTCGCCGGCCTCCGGGGTCCCGGCGAGGTGGCCCGGCCCGAAGGCGAGGGCCTGGCCGCTGGCGCCGCGGAGCGCGACGACGCTCCGCCCCGCGAAGGTCAGTCGGGCGACCGGCTCCGTGTCGGCCGAGGGCCAGGGACGGACCGGGCGGCCCGCCGCGAGGCTCGCCGCGAAGGCCCGCTCCAGGAGCCACTGCGCCAGCACGGCCTTGGCGGGGACCAGGACCGCCTCGCCGGCGATGCCGAGCCCGGCCGCGAGCAGGAGGGCGGCGAGGAGCGCCCTCCCCCGCACGCCCCCGGTCCGGCGGCTCACCGGGCGCGCCGGGCCGGGCGGCCCGCCAGCAGGCCGGGGACGACGGGGCGGCCCGCCAGCAGGCCGAGGGCGAGGAGGACGATCCCGACGAGCAGGCGCGGCGCGAAGCCGGTCGCGGTCTGGGGCAGCGGGACGGCGGCGCCCGCCGCCTCCGGCACCTCGGCCGCGGCGCGCCACCCGTCCGGGACCGCGGGCCGCCCGCTGCCCGGCCCGACGAGGCGGGCGAAGTCCCACCCGGCGGGCAGGTTGAGGGGCAGGTCGGCCGCCGCCAGGGGCGCGCCGGCGGGGCGGCGCGGCGTGGCGTCGACGGCGACGAGGCTCGTCAGCCGGGTCACGAGCTTGTGCGCGAGGGCGAGGCGCAGGATCTCGGCGTCCGCCGCCTCGGGCGCGGCGCGCCCGGTGATCCGGGCCGTCTCGGCCTCGCCGATCTTCCGGCGGGCCCAGACCTTCGAGATGCCGTGCCCGTCCGCGGCCGCGGCGAGATCGAGGGTCTGCCGCCAGGGCCGGTCGCCGAGGCGCCCGCTCAGCGTGAGGGTGCCGGCGGCGTCGGCGAGGCGCGCCGCGAGGACCACGGGCTCGCCCCGGTAGAGGTCGGGCAGGGGCGTCGGCGTCACGTCGGCGCCGTCCGCCGAGAAGGTCGCCCGGAGGTCGGTCACCGCGGGGCTCTCCAGCTTGGCGAACAGCTCCCGGGTGCGCTCGGCCACCTCCTCGACCGAGCCGATGGCCGTGACGCTGCCGCGGCCGAGCTCGGCGGCGTGCCGCATCAGGTGGCCGTTGGGCGCCGTGCCGATGCCGACCATGAACAGGCGCGAGCGCCCGAGCCCCTGCGCGATCGCCCGGACGATCGCGTCCTCGTTGCCGATGGCGCCGTCGGTGAGGAACACGACCTGCCGCACGCGCCCGACCTCCTCGGAGTGCGCGTCGGCGAGCGCCGCCCTCAGGGGCGCCAGCATCTCGGTGCCGCCGCGCGCCTCGAGAGCCGCCACGAACGTCTCGGCCGCGCGCCGATGGGCGGGGTCGGCCTCCACGAGGTCGGGGAACGCGGCATCCATCGTGTCGTCGAAGCGGATCACGTTGAAGCGGTCCCGGGCGTCGAGCCGGGCGAGGGCCGCGAGCAGGCTCGCCTTGGCCTGGCGCATCGAGGCGCCCGCCATGGAGCCGGAATTGTCGATCACGAACACGACGTCCCGGGGCCGGCGCGGGATCGCGCCCGCGTCCGGCGGCGTCACCGTGGCGAGCAGGAAGGTCTCCTCGCCCACCCGCTCGCGGAACAGGCCGAGGGCGGGCGCCCGGGACGGCGCGGGCCGCCAGGTCAGGGTGAAGTCGCGGTCCGCCGGGACGGCCCCGTCGGCGAGGACGACCCGGCGCGCATCGGGCCCGAGATCCTCGACGCGCAGGGCGTGGCTGGCGCTCTCGATCGCCCCGATGGGGAAGCCCGCCCGCACCCGCACGCTCAGGGTGACGGGGTTGACGGGCGCGTGGCGGGCCGGATCGAGCACCGGCGGAGCGATCCGGCCCCGGTCCGGGACCGGATCGGCGGCGGGCGCCCCGGAGGCGAGGTCGACGGCGGGCGGGGCGGGGCTGTAGCGCGGGGCGACCACGAGGGGCAGGCGCAGGCTGTGGACGCCGCCCGAGACCGCGACCGTCTGCTGATAGGCGATCTGCACCAGCACCGTCTCGCCCGGCCCGATGGAGGCGACCGTGTTCGTGAACACGTTCGGCCGCTCCTGCTCGGTCAGCGCCGCGGACTGGCCGGCGGCCCGCGCCGCCGCGTAGGTCCGGCGCGCGGCGGCCCGCTCGGCGATCCCCGCCACGACGACGCGGCCGCCCACGACGAGCGTCATGCCGTCGACGGCCGCGTCCTCGGGCAGCGGGTAGACGTAGGTGCCCTCGACCCAGCGGTCGGTCGTGTTGCGGAAGGCCTGGGTCACCACGGCCCGGGCGGTCGGGCCGCTGACCTCGACGGCGACATCCGTCCTCAGGAGCGGCGCCTCGACGGGGCTCGCCCCGGCCTCCGGCGCCCGCAGGACGAGGCTTCCGCCGGCGGGCGGCGCCGGCAGCGCCAGGGCCGAGGCGAGGGACGCGAGGAGCGCGAAGAGCGCGAGGACGAGCGGCGCGGGCGCGGGCGCCGGGCACCAGCGCGGACCGCCCGGCCGGGAGCCGCGCGGGACGGGGCCGCGCGGGACGGGGCCGCGGGGGCGGGCGCCGCCCGGGACGGCGCGGGAGACGAGCAGGGACATGGGGCAGACCTCCGGTGCGGCCGGGCTTGTCCGGCCGCAAGCCCAGGCTCGTTCAGGCCCCGGCGCGCCGCCACGGGCGGCTTCGCCCGGTCTCGGCCGGAACCCGGACGCCGCGGCGGCCCGCCGGGGCCGTGCGGTGCGGAGCCGTGCGGCGGCGTCCGGATTCCGGCGGCCCGGGCGCCCCCGGGTGAGAGCCGCGGCCCGGCCCGACAGGTGCTCCGCGCCGGCCGCGGACCCGTTTGCCCGGGACCGCCTCCTCCACCCGAGAGCCCCCGCGGCGAGGAATTCTCCACAGGTTGCGGGTTCAGAGCCCACAACCCGGACGAGCTCGATTGACTCGGTCGCGCTTTGGAACAAAACAAGAACGATCCCGATGTCGGGAAATGGGTGGGCGAGCCGATGCGGCAGGCCGGACGCGAGCAGCGGCTCGCAGCGTTGCGACGGAGCCTCGGCGGCCTCGAGGCCGGGCGGGGGGAGCCGCCGCCCGTCCTCGCCTTCGGCGTCGGGCCGATCGACCGCCACCTGCCGGGGGGCGGCCTGCGCCGGGGCGCCCTGCACGAGATCGTGGAGGCGAGCGCGAACGACGCGCAGGCGGCGCTCGCGACCCTGTTCGCGGCCAGCCTCGTGGCCCGGCTGCCGGGGCCGGTGCTGTGGTGCCTCGCGAGCCGCGACCTCTTCGCGCCGGGCCTCGCGGCGGTGGGCCTGCATCCCGACCGGGTGCTCTACGCCGAGACCTGGCGCGACGCCGAGGTGCTGCCCGCCATGGAGGAGGGCCTGCGCCAGCGCGGCCTCGCCGCCGTGGTGGGCGAGCTGAGCCGGCTCGGCCTGACCGCCTCGCGCCGCCTGCACCTCGCGGCCGCGGGCAGCGGCGGCTTCGCCCTCGCCCTGCGGCGCGGGCGGGCCGAGGCCGAGCCGGAGCCGAGCGCGGCCTTCACGCGCTGGCGCATCCGCCCGGCCCCCTCCCCCTCGCCCCCGGGCCCGGGCCTGCTGCGGGCCCGCTGGACCGTCGAGCTCCTGCGCGCCCGGGGCGCCGCCCCCCAGACCTGGATCGTCGAGGCTCCTGATGCGAAGGGTCGTCTCCGTCTTCCTGCCGACCTGGCCGACCGACCGCTGGCGCCGGCGGCACGGCGGGCCGCCCCCGGATAGCCCCCTCGTCACCGTGGCGGCGCAGGGGCCGCGCCGGCTCGTCGCGGCGGTCGACCGGGCCGCCCGGGCGCGGGGCCTCAGGCCCGGCATGCCGGTGGCGCAGGCGCAGGGGATGGTGGTCGACCTGGTGCTGGCCGAGGCGGCGCCCGACGCGGACCGGGCCGGCCTGACGCGCCTGTCCGCCTGGTGCCTGGCCTACGCCCCCCTCGTGGCGCCCGATCCGCCGGACGGGATCTGGATCGAGATCGCGGGCGCGGCCCACCTGCACGGCGGCGAGGCCGGCCTCGTCCGCGACCTGACCCGGCGCATCGCCGCCGGCGGCTTCGCGGTGCGCGCCGCGGTGGCCGACACGCCGGGGGCCGCCTGGGCGGTCGCCCGCTTCGGGCGCCGCCGGGGGCGCGACGGGCGCGACCCGGCACGCGAGGAGGCGCGCGGCGGGCCTGACGAGACCCGCGGCGGGCTCGTCCCGCCGGGCGCGCAAGGACGGGAGCTGGCGGAGCTGCCGCTGGCGGCCCTGCGCCTCGAGGCCGAGGCCGTGGCGGGGCTCGCGGCCCTCGGGGTCGAGCGCGTCGCCGACCTCGCGGGCCTCGCCCGCGCGCCGGTGCGGCTGCGGTTCGGCGGGGCCGTGCTGACGCGCCTCGACCAGGCGCTCGGCCACGCCCCCGAGCCCCTGACCTACCTGGCGCCGCCCGAGACCCTCGCCGTCCGCCTCGCCTTTCCGGAGCCGATCGGGGGCGCCGAGACCCTGGCCCGGGCGGTCGCGGGCCTCACGGCGGCGCTCGCCGCCGACCTCGGCCACCGGGACCTCGGGGCGCGCCGGCTCGACCTCGTCTGCCAGCGCGTCGACGGCCTGCCGCAATCGCTCAGCGTCGGGCTCGCCCGGCCGAGCCGCAGCCCGCGCCACCTCGCGCGGCTCTTCGCCGACCGCCTCGCGCTGATCGATCCCGGCTACGGCATCGAGGCGGCGCGGCTCATCGCGGCGCGGGTCGAGCCCCTGCGGGCCCGCCAGCTCGCCGGGACCGCCGGCCCGGCGGAGGGGGGCGAGCCGGAGGCGCTGGCGGAGCTCATCGACCGGCTGGCGGTGCGGCTCGGCCCGCGCCGGCTCTACCGGGCCGCCCCGGTCGAGAGCGAGTGGCCCGAGCGCTCGGCGCGGCGCGTGGCGCCGCTCGCCCCCGCCTCCGGCCTGACCTGGCCCGCCGGCCTGCCGCGCCCCGCCCGCCTCCTCGATCCGCCCGAGCCCGTCCAGGCCCTGGCCCTGCTGCCGGACGCGCCCCCGGCGAGCTTCGCCTGGCGGCGGCGGCGCTGCCGCGTGGCGCGGGCCGACGGCCCGGAGCGGGTCTTCGGCGAGTGGTGGCGCAGCGACGCCGAGATCTCGGCCTCCCGCGACTATTACCGGGTCGAGGACGAGACCGGCGCCCGCTACTGGCTGTTTCGCGACGCGCCCGCCGCGGAGGGCGGGCGCTGGTGGCTGCACGGGCTCGGCGAGGCATGAGGGCGGATCCGCCGAGGGGCGCCGTCGAGCTCCAGGCCACCAGCCACTACGCGTTCCTGCGCGGCGCCTCCTCGCCCGAGGAGCTGTTCGCGACCGCGGCCGGCCTCGGCCTCTCCGCGCTCGCCATCACGGACCGCAACTCCCTCGCCGGGCTGGTGCGGGCGCACGCGGCGGCGCGGGAGACGGGCTGCCGCCTGATCGTCGGCTGCCGCCTCGACCTCGCCGGCCCGGATGCCGGCACCGCGCTCCTCGTCTACCCGACCGACCGGGCCGCCTACGGCCGGCTCTGCCGCCTCCTGACCCTCGGCAAGGCGCGGGCCGGGGAGGGGCCGGACCGCAAGACCGGCTGCGACCTCGCCTGGAGCGACGTGGCGGAGTGGAGCGGGGGCCTGTTCGCGGTGCTGCTCGGCGACCACGCCGACGAGGGGCTGGCGGCCCGGCTCGCCCGGCTCGCGGAGGTCTTCGGCCAGCGGGGCTCCCTCGCGCTGACCCGCCGCTACGGCGTCAACGACCACCTGCGGCTCGACGCGCTGGCGGCGGCGGCGCGGCGCGCGCGGGTGCCCACCGTGGCCACCGGGGACGTGCTCTACCACGCGGCGGAGCGCCGCCTGATGCAGGACGTGGTCACCTGCATCCGCCTCGGCCGCACCATCGAGGCGGCGGGCTTCTCCCGCGAGCGCCATGCCGGGCGCCACCTGCAGCCGCCCGCCGAGACCGTCCGCCTGTTCGCGCGCCACGGGGCGGCGCTGGAGCGGGCGGGCGCGATCGCGCGGGCCTGCCGGTTCTCCCTCGACGAGCTCGCCTACAGCTACCCGGACGAGGTCGGGGAGGACGGCCGCTCGGCCCAGGAGCGGCTCGAGGCCCTGACCCTGGAGGGGGCCGCCCTGCGCTATCCGGGCGGCGTGCCGGACGCGGTCGGGCGCCTGCTCCGGCACGAGTTCGACCTGATCGCCAAGAAGGCCTACGCCCCCTACTTCCTCACCGTCGAGGCGATCGTGCGCTTCGCCCGCCAGCAGGGCATCCTGTGCCAGGGGCGCGGCTCGGCGGCGAACTCGGCGGTCTGCTTCTGCCTGCACATCACCGCCATCGACCCGGCGCAGCAATCCCTCCTGTTCGAGCGCTTCATCTCGGAGGAGCGCGACGAGCCGCCCGACATCGACGTCGATTTCGAGCACGAGCGCCGCGAGGAGGTGATCCAGTGGGTCTACGCCACCTACGGCCGGCACCGCGCCGCCCTCGCCGCCACGGTGATCCGCTACGGCGCCCGCGGGGCGGTGCGGGAGGTCGGCAAGGTGCTGGGCGTGCCCGAGGACGTCACCGGCTCCCTCGCCCGCCTGGTCTGGGGCTGGTCGCGGGAGGGCGTCGGCGAGCGGGAGGCGCACGCCCTCAACCTCAACCTGGCGGACCGGCGCCTGCGCCTGACCCTCGAGATCGCCCGGGCCCTGATCGGCACGCCGCGCCACCTCGGCCAGCACCCGGGGGGCTTCGTGCTCACCCTCGACCGCCTGGACGAGCTCTGCCCCATCGTCCCGGCCACGATGGAGAGGCGCCAGACCCTCGAGTGGGACAAGGACGACATCGAGGTGCTCCGGTTCATGAAGGTCGACGTGCTCGGCCTCGGCATGCTGGGCTGCCTGCGCCGGGCCTTCGCCCTGCTCCAGGAGCACCGGGGGGCCGGGGACCCGCCCCGGGACATCGCCGGGATCCCGCACGACGACGCGGCCACCTACGCGATGATCCGGGCCGCCGACACGCTCGGGGTGTTCCAGATCGAGAGCCGCGCCCAGATGGCGATGCTGCCGCGGATGAAGCCCGCGAGCCTCTACGACCTCACCATCGAGGTGGCGCTGGTGCGCCCCGGCCCGATCCAGGGCGACATGGTCCACCCCTACCTGCGGCGGCGCAGCGGCCGCGAGCCCGTCTCCTACCCGACCGAGGCCCTCGAGAAGGCCCTGGGCCGCACCCTCGGCGTGCCGCTGTTCCAGGAGCAGGCGATGCAGGTCGCGATCGTGGCGGCCGGCTTCTCGGCCGCCGAGGCCGACGGGCTGCGCCGCGCCATGGCGACCTTCAAGCAGTCCGGCAAGGTCGCGCATTACCGCGAGAAGCTGATCCAGGGGATGATCCGCAACGGCTACGCGCCCGACTTCGCGGAGCGCACCTACCGGCAGCTCGAGGGCTTCGGCTCCTACGGCTTCCCGGAGAGCCACGCCGCCTCCTTCGCGCTCCTCGCCTACGCGTCGTCCTGGCTGAAGTGCCACCACCCGGCGGTCTTCGCGTGCGCGCTGCTCAACTCCCAGCCGATGGGCTTCTACGCCCCGGCCCAGATCGTGCGCGACGCCCGCCGGCACGGCGTCGCCTTCCGCCCGGTGGACGTCAACGCGTCGCGCTGGGACTGCACCCTGGAGGGGCCGGGCGGCGGGCAGCTCGCGGTGCGGTTGGGCCTGCGCCTCGTGCGGGGCCTGCCCAACCGCGACGGGGCGCGCCTCGTCACGGCCCGCGAGGCGGACCTGTACCGCTCGGTCGAGGACCTCTGGCGCCGGGCCGCCGTGCCGCTCGCCGCGCTCCGGCAGCTCGCCGCCGCGGACGCCTTCCGGTCCCTCGGCCTCGGCCGCCGCGACGCGCTGTGGGCGATCCGCGGCCTCGCCCCGGCGCCGCTGCCGCTGTTCCGGGCCCTCGACCCGGGCGGGGCCGCGCCGGAGTGGAACGAGGCCGCCGTGACCCTGGCGCCCCTGCGCGAGGGCGCGGCCGTGGTGGCGGATTACCGCGCCGCCGGCCTGAGCCTCGGCCGGCACCCGGTCGCCTTCCTGCGGGCCGACCTCGCCCGCGACGGGATGGTGGCGTGCGGCGCCCTCGCCCGGGCCCGCGACGGCGCCCGCCTGACGGTGGCGGGGCTGGTGCTGGTGCGCCAGAAGCCCGGCTCGGCCAAGGGCGTGATGTTCGTCACCCTGGAGGACGAGAGCGAGGTCGCCAACCTCGTGGTGTGGCCCTCCCTGTTCGCCCGGCAGCGCAGCCTGATCCTGTCGGCCAGCATGATGGGGGCCCGGGGGCGCGTGCAGCGCGAGGGGCGGGTGGTCCACCTCGTGGCCGACCACCTCATCGACCTGTCGGACCTGCTGGCGCAGGTCGGCGGCCGCGGCACGACGCTGCCGCCATCCGCGAACCGGGGCGACGAGGCGCGCTACGGCGGACGCGACGCCCGCGCGGCTCCGGACGGGCGGCTGCGGGTCCGGACGCGGGACTTCCGCTGACCCGCGGGATGCCGGGGCGGGGCGGGGCAGGATCGGGGCGGGGCAGGATCGGGGCGACCGGGCCTCAGCCGATCCGGCCCGCCCGGACCACGGCGAGCGCGGCGGCGAGCAGGCCGGCGGTCGCCCAGTGCAGGCCGGTCGCGGGCGTGCCGGCCCCGATCAGCAGGCCGCCGAGGCCCGCGCCCAGGGCGGATCCGAGGTAGATCGTGGCGTTGTTGAGGGCGATCACCACGGGACCGTCGTTCGGCGCGATGGCGAGGAGCCGGCTCTGCTGGGGCGCGAACGTCGCCCAGCCGCAGAAGGACCAGACGAGCAGCGCCGCTCCCGCGCCGACGGGATGCGTGCCCGTGACGCCGAGCAGGAGCTGGTTCGCGACCCCGACGCAGAGGCACGCGAGGATGGGCCCGGTCGCGCCGAAGCGGTCGGCGAGGCGCCCCCCGAGCTGGCTGCCGACGAGCCCGCCGAGGCCGTAGACCAGGAACAGCCCGGCCACGACCCCCGGCGCGTAGCGGCCGGCGAGCGCCGCGCCCAGGTAGGTGTAGCTCGTGAAGTTGCCCGTGCACCAGATCAGGCTCGGCAGCAGGGCGAGCAGCACGCGCGGGCGCGCGAGCGGGGCGAAGCGCGACGCCAGCCCGGCCGGCCGCGTGTCCGGCGCGGCCCGGGGCGGCCGCGCGGCCAGAACGCCGGCCGCCAGGGCCGAGAGCACGACCACCATCCAGAACGTCGCGTGCCAGTTCAGGGCGTGGCCGATCAGGGCCCCGAGGGGCACGCCCAGCACCGTGGAGGCCGTGAGACCGAGGGCGACCGCCGCGAGGGCCGCGCCCCTGCGCTCCGGCCGGGCGAGCGAGGCGGCGAGGGCGTAGGCGGTGGGCGTGTAGAGCGCGGCCGCGACCCCGGCGAGCACGCGCGCCGCGATCAGGAATCCGTAGCTCGGCGCGAGGGCGCAGAGCGCGTTGGCGAGCACGAACAGGCCGAGCGCGCCGAGGACGACGCGCTCGCGCGCCAGCCGGGCCGTCAGCGCGGCGAGGAAGGGCGCCCCGAGCGCGTAGGTCAGGGCGTAGGCCGAGACGACCTGGCCCGCCACGTCGAGGCCGACCCCGAGATCGTCGGCGAGGGCCGGAAGGATCCCCGACACCACGAAGGCGTCGGTGCCGATCGCGAAGGTGCCGAGCGCCAGCAGCCACACGCGCGGGTCGAAGCCCCGGCCCCCGCCCCGTGCGCTCACGCGGCGGTCCCGGCGCGGCGCCGGGCTGTCAGCAGGGCGAGCGCCGCCAGGGTCGCGACCGCCCCGACGAGGAAGGCCGACGCGAACCCGAAGCGCCCGGCGACGAGCCCGACCGCGGGGCCCGTCAGCCCCATGGCGACGTCGAAGAACGCGATGAAGCCGCCGACGGCGCGGCCCCGCAGCTCCGGCGGCACGCGGCGCGTCGCCTCGACGCCCATGGCGGGAAAGACCAGGGAGAAGCCGAGGCCGGTGACCGTCGCCCCGGCCGCCGCGAGGCCGGGGCCGGGCGCGAGCCAGAGCAGGAGCTGGCCGAGGACCTCGACGCCCAGGGAGGCGGCCGCGATCCTGGCGCCGCCGAGGCGGTCGGGCAGGTGCGAGCCGAGCAGCCGGACCAGGATGTAGCCCGCGCCGAAGCCCGCCAGCCCCAGCCCGGCGCCGCTCCAGCCGTGGTCGGCGTAGTCCAGGACCAGGAAGGCCGCCATGGCGGCGAACGGCACCGTCGCCAGCGCGAGGACCAGGCCCGGCCGCCAGATCAGCCCGAGCACGCGCCCCACCCCGACGCGCTCGCCGCCGCCGGAGGCCGGCACCCCGGGCAGCGCGAGGGCGACCGCGACCGCCAGGAGCGGCGCGCCGGCCGCCAGGGCGGCGACGCCGGCAAAGCCCGCCGCGGCGTGCACGGCGAGGCCGAGCGGCGCACCGAGGCCGATGGCCGCGTACATGGCGATCCCCTGCCAGGACATGACCTTGCCGGTGCGGGACGCGTCGAGGCGGGCGATGCCCCAGCTCATGGTGCCGGTGAGGAACAGGCTCTCGCCCAGCCCGAGGATGAGGCGGCCGAGGATCAGGAGGCCGAGCCGCCCGCCGGGGGCGAGCGGCGCCCAGGCCGAGGCGAGGTAGAGCAGGCCCGAGAGCGCCGCGAGCGGCAGCCCGAGCAGGACGGCGCGGCGCGGCCCGCTGGCGTCGCTGATCGTGCCGGCGCGATGCCGGGTCAGGACGGCCGCCAGGGATTGCAGGCCGATGCTCCAGCCGACGACGGCGCCGCCGAAGCCGAGCTCGTCGTGGACGTAGAGGGCGAGGGCCGGGAGGGGCGCCCCCACGGCGAGGAAGCCCAGGAAGACGATCAGGACGAGCGGGGCGAGGCCCGCCGCGGCGCCGAGCGGGGGCGGCGCGGCGGCGCCGGTGCGGTGGGCGAGGTCACTCATGGGCATGCGCCTCTCGGGCCGGTCCCCGCACGTTCAGGCGGGAATCGGGGATCCGCGCCTGGGCGTGCGGGTATCGATCCCCGCCGAAGGCCAGCGGACCGGACGTGGGCGCGTTGCGTGACGTTAACGCTTACGGTGACGCGGCGGGCCGCCGTCACGATCCCCGTCCATAGGGCCGCGCGCGGGCGCGGGTCAAGCGGGGGCCGCCCCGCTCGCGCCGCCCCGGCCGGACCGCCGGGCGCTTTCCCCCGCCCGCCGCCCTCCCTAGGATGGCGCCACGACGGGGCGGCCGGGTGAGACGATGGACGAGCGCAACGGCGCCGGGGCGGGGCGGATGGCGGCCTTCGCCCTGATGGCGCTGATCTGGGGGCTGACCTGGCTGCCCATGAAGCTCGCCTCCGAGGTGGTGCCGCCGATCTTCCTGGCCGCAACGCGCTTCGCGCTCGCCGGGCTCTGCTACGCCGCGCTCGTCCGGGCCCGGGGGGTGCCGCTCGGGCTGGAGCAGCCGGGGCGGGTCGTCGCGGCCTCGCTCCTCATCAGCACGGGCTGCTACGGCCTCGTGTTCTGGGGCGTCGCGCGCTCGCCCACCGGCCTGTCGGCGATCGTCAACCTGGCGCTCCTGCCGATCTTCGTGATCCTCGTCGGCGCGCTCTACGGGCAGGAGCAGATCACGGCGCGCCGCCTCGGGGCGATCGGCCTCGGCATCGCGGGCCTCGTCCTGCTCTTCTCCGGGCGCGTGGGCACGGCCCAGGACGGGGCGCTGCTCGGCCTGGGTGCGGTCGCGGCGGGCACGCTCAGCTACGCCTGGGGGGCGGTGGTCAGCCGGCCCCTGATGCGCACGATGCACCCCCTCGCCCTGGCCTTCTGGGAGACGAGCCTCGGGGCGCTCGGCCTCGTGCCGGTGTCGCTCCTCGTCGAGGGCTACGACCCCGCGCGCTTCGCCGCCCTCGCCGACGGCCGCGCGCTCCTGGGGCTCGGCGTCCTCGTGCTCGGCGGCTCGCTCTGCGCCTTCTCGATCTACCTCTGGCTGGTGCGCGACTGGGGCGCCTTCCGGGCCGGCCTCTACGCCTTCGTGAGCCCGATCGTGGCGGTCGGCGTCGGCGTCGCCGTCGCGCACGAGGCCTTCGGCTGGCCGGAGGCGCTGGGCATGGGCGTGATGCTCGCCGCCACCGCGCTCGCGCTCACCGAGGGCGGCCGCCTCCCCGGGGACGCGGCCTGAGGAGTCCCGTACGCGGCCTCCCGCACCAGCACCGCGAACTGCGCGATCAGGATCAGCGAGGCTCCGCCGAACCCGTACATCTGCATCGGCATGATCAGGATCGGCAGGAGCCACGCGCCGGCGGCGACCGGGGCCGGAAGCCTCGCGGTGTCGAGGGTGAACATCCGCCACACCAGCACGGCGGTGAGCGCCGTGAGGTCGTAGTTGAAGGCGTAGGGCGTCAGCAGCGGGGCGGCCGCCGCCAGCACGCCGGCGCGCAGCCGCGGATCGGGCGTGCGCCGCACGGCCCAGACCGCCAGGGCGAGGACCGGGAGCGACACGGCGGCCTGCAGGGCCCAGGCCGTCGCCATGGGGAGGTCGAGGATGCGCGCGCCGGCGAAGACCGACGCCATCATGCAGGGGTAGAAGCCGGAGAACCGCTCCAGCAGCGAGTACTGGTAGGCGCTCGTCTCCACGAGGTAGTGGCGCCACGGCTCGGTCCCGAGCACGCCGACCGAGGCGGCCACGAGCACGCCGGTCGTGAGGGCCGCGCTCGCGATCGTGCGCCAGGCGCCGAGCGCCAGGAGCGCGAAGGGCAGCACCAGCCCGAGATGCGGCTTGCAGGTGAGAAGGCCGAACAGGATGCCCGCGAGCACCGGACGGCGATCGAGGACGAGCAGGCCGCCGAGGAACAGGGACGCGGTCAGGAACCCGTTCTGGCCGCCCACCGCGTTGATGAGGCAGGCGGGCGCCACCGCCAGCATGAGGAGGGCGCGCGTCCGGCGCCCCGGCGGGACCTGGCTCAGGGTCACGCCCGCGAAGACGCCGAACAGCCCCGCGGTCCAGAGCGCCAGGGCCACGAAGTAGGGCGCCTGCGACAGCGGCCAGAGCAGCAGGAGCGTGAACGGCGGGTAGCCCCAGTTGTGGAACGGCAGCGGGGCCCCGAACTCGGTGCCGATCGCGGCGTGGTAGGCGCCGAGGTCGAACAGAGTCGCGGCCCGGCCCGAGAAGGCGAGGCGCGGGCCGACCCAGTTGTTGATGAAGTCGCGCCCGATCTGGTGACCGGTGACGTCGAGCCCGCCCCCCGCCGGCCAGTAGTACGTCGCGACGACCGGCAGGGCGCAGGCGAGCCCCAGGGCCGCGAGCGCCAGGCCCAGGATCGTCGGCAGGCGGCGGTCGGCCATGAGACCGGGCATCGCGATCCTCCGGTCCCGCACGGGATCAGTCGGTGTCGATGAAGAGGAAGAGGTTCGAGCTCGCCGGGCCGAGGGAGAGGCCGGTATGCCCGATCCGCGCGCGCCGTCCCGGCGGGACGAGGGCCGAGAGCCGCGCCCGGGTCATCAGGATCAGCTCGCGCTCGTCGCTCCAGGCCGACTTGCCCAGGCGGCGGCAGGCCCAGCGGAAGGAGGCGTCGCCGTAGTGGAGGAGCGGGATCGCCGTGTGGTGCTCGACGGGGAAGTAGCGGTTGGGCACCGTCAGGAACACGACCCGGGCCACCCGCAGCATCTCGCGCACCATCAGGCGCTGGTTGTCCGCGCTGCCGACATGCTCCAGGACGGCGTTCGAGGTCGCGACGTCGAAGCGGCCCGCCGGGAAGGGCAGCCGGCAATCGGCCGCGACCTGGCGGTAGGCCACCTCCGGGTAGGCCGCCCGGAAGGCCTCGCCCGCGCCGAGGCCCGCCGCGGTGATCCGGCCGGGATGGGGGTAGCGACGCTCCAGGACGTTGGCGGCGTCGTTCACCACGTCCGACACGCCGATGTCGAGGATCTCGGCCCCGGGCCCCGGCCGGCACAGGCGCAGGAAATCCGCGTAGATCCGGTCCCGGGCCGCGGCCGCGAGGCGCTCGCCGAGCGACCGGGGCGGGGCGGCCTCGTAGTACTTGGCATCGACCAGGGCGGCGGTCACGGCGACGGCGCCCCGGTGCCGCCCGGCGCCGGCAGGGCGAGGTAGCGCATCCGCTTGAACTCCCGCTGGCTCGTGCCGATGGCGTCGACGATGACGCCGCAGGTCAGGCTCATGAAGGCGAGCTGCATCAGGGCCGCCGCCAGGATCGCGCTCGGCAGGCGCGGCACGAGGCCGGTCTCCAGGTAGGTCGTGGCGACTGGCAGCCCGAGCGCGAGGCCCGCCAGCGCGAAGAGGGCCGCCAGCGCACTGAAGAACTGCAGCGGCCGCACCGCCTTGTACATGAACGCGATCTTGCACAGGACGCGGGCCCCGTCGCGCCAGGTGCTGAGCTTGCTCGACGAGCCGTCGGGCCGCGGGCCGTAGGGGAGCGCGATCTCGATCGCGGCGAGGCGCAGGTCGAGGGCGTGGACCGACAGCTCGGTCTCGATCTCGAAGCCGGACGAGGTGGCGGGGAACGACTTGGCGAAGCGGTGCGAGACGACCCGGTAGCCCGACAGGATGTCGGTGAAGCCGGGCCCGAACAGCGCGTTCACCAGCCGGTTGAACAGCCAGTTGCCGAACCGGTGGCCGCGCGCGAACGCGCCCTCGGCGCCGTCGCGGATGCCCACGACCATGTCCACCTGCTCGACCACCAGCGCATCGATGAGGCGGCCGGCCGCGCCGGCATCGTAGGTGAGGTCGCCGTCCGCGAGCACGTAGAGGTCCGCCTCGATGTCCGCGAGCATGCGGCGCACCACGTTGCCCTTGCCGGGACGGCGCTCCCGGCGGACGATCGCCCCCGCGGCGGCCGCGACCTCCGCGGTCCGGTCGGTCGAGTTGTTGTCGTAGACGTAGATCGCGGCCCCGGGCAGGACGCGGCGGAACTCCGCCACCACCGCCCCGATCGTCGTCTCCTCGTTGAGGCAGGGCAGCAGGACCGCGATCGAGCGGTTGCGGACGAGCGTGGCCTGCGGCAGCAGGGTTTGCAGTTCGTGCCGGATCTGAGCCGCTGGATGCATGAGCGTTCCCGACGTGCCCGCACGCGATTCCGTTGCCGGCCGTCCCTGGTCACGATAGGATCGACTTCATTAACAAGTTGTTGGCTCTCAGAGCCTTGCCCGGCGCCGGGCCCGTCCGGTCCGGGGCCCGGGGGCGAGGCGCGCCACTCCCGGCATCGGGCCCCGTGCTCCCGGCACGGGGGCCGCGCCCGGTCCGGTTGAGACCGGTCGCGGCCCCCCGTCGTCGCGACGAACCGGTCTCCACGTCGTCGAGAGATTGCTCTAAGGGGAGTTCCCCCGGCGTCTGCGGGGCGAGACCCGTCGGGTGACCGCGAGGTATGCCATGATCACCGAGTCCGTCACCCTGCTGGTCGCGCGGCCTGATCCGGACGTGCTCCTGGTGACGCTGAACCGTCCCGAAGCCGCGAACGCCCTCGACACGCAGATGGGCCACGACCTCGTCGCGCTCTTCGAGGCCGTGGCGCTCGATCCGGCCGCCGCGCGGGCGATCGTGCTGACCGGCGCGGGCGAGAAGGCGTTCTGCGCGGGCGGGGACCTCAAGGAGCGCCGCGGCATGACCGACGACGCCTGGACGAGCCAGCACCTCGTCTTCGAGCGCATGGTTCGCGCCCTCATGGGCTGCCCGGTCCCGGTGATCGCGGCCGTGAACGGGGCCGCCTACGGCGGCGGCTGCGAGATCGCGGCCGCGTGCGACTTCGTCTACGCCGCCGAGCACGCCCGCTTCGCGCTGACCGAGGTCACCCTGGGGATCATGCCCGGGGCCGGCGGCACCCAGAACCTGCCCCGCGCCATGGGCGAGCGCCGCGCCAAGGAGCTGATCCTGACCGGGCGCCCGTTCACGGCCGCGCAGGCCGAGGCGTGGGGCCTCGCCAACCGGGTGCTGCCCGCGGCCGAACTCGTCGCGGAGGCCGTTGCGACGGCCTCCGCCATCGCCCGCAACGCCCCGGTCGCCGTGCGCCAGGCCAAGCAGGCCGTGCATCGCGGGCTCCAGATGTCCCTCGGGGACGGGCTCGCCTTCGAGATCGAGGCCTACAACCGCATGGTCCCGACGCAGGACCGGCGCGAGGGCGTCCTCGCCTTCAACGAGAAGCGCCGCCCGAACTTCCAGGGCCGCTAGAACGAGCGGCCGCGACCCCCTCCCCCGCGCCGGCCCGGGTCTCCCCGACCGGCCCGCAGGGAGGGGCCGGGGCCGCGCGGGGGCTTTTGGGACGGCGGGAGCCGGAACCGGCCGATCGGGGCAGAGGGAGGCGCGTCATGGAACTCGGCTTGAAGGACAAGGTCGTGGTCGTCACGGGCGGATCGAGGGGCATCGGCCTCGCCTGCGCCCGGGCGTTCCGCGATGAGGGAGCCCGCGTCGCCATCATCTCGCGCTCGCAGGCCACCCTCGAGCGGGCCTGCGGCGAGCTCGGCACCGTCCTCGGCCACGCGGCCGACCTCGTCGATCCGGAGCAGGCGCTCGCGGCGTTGGACGCGGTCGAGGCGGCGCTCGGGCCGGTCGACGTCCTCGTCAACAGCGCCGGCGCGGCGCGGCGCACGCCGCCCGACGCGCTCACCCCCGGCCACTGGCGCGCCGCGCTGGATGCGAAGTTCTTCAGCTACGTGAACATCATGGATCCCGCCGTCAAGCGCATGGCGCAGAGGGGCTCGGGCGTCGTCGTCAACGTCATCGGGAACGGCGGCAAGGTCGCCTCGGCCACGCATCTCGCGGGCGGCGCCGCCAACGCCGCGCTCATGCTGGCGACCGCCGGGCTGGCGCACGCCTACGCGGGCCGGGGCGTGCGCGTCCTCGGCGTGAACCCGGGGCTCACCCGCACCGACCGCGTCGCCGAGGGCCTCCAGGCCGAGGCGGCCGCGAAGGGCATCGCCCTGGACGAGGCGCACAGGCTGGCGGTCGAGCGGATCCCCCTCGGCCGCATGGCCGATCCCGAGGAGATCGCCGCCGCCATCGTGTTCCTGGCCTCCGCCAAGGCGAGCTACCTGACCGGCGTGACGATCACGATGGACGGGGCACAGGTGCCGACCGTGATCTAGGGCGGCGCCCGGCCGCGTCGCACGCGGGGAGCCGGTCCCGGCCTTCGTTCTGAGGCGCGCCCCCGCGCCGGACCGGTGCCCGGCGGGGAGCGCTCTGCGTCCTCGGTGTGACGCGCTCCGCGGCCCGGGCCCGCGGGCACGCCTTGTGCCGGGTCGCTCCCGCGCTACCATCCGGGCACCGGACCGGGAGCCGCGCCGCGCGCGAGGCGGCCCCCAAGAGCTTCGGGCGGGGGGATCCAAGGTGCACCGGTACGATCTCCTCACCCTCGAGCTGTTCATCGCCGTCGTCGAGGAGCAGAGCATCGCGGCCGCCGGCGAGCGGGCGCACATCGCCGCCTCGGCGATCTCCCGCCGCATCTCGGAGCTCGAGGCCATGCTCGGCACCGAGCTGTTCATCCGCCACTCCAAGGGCATCGAGCTCACGGAGGCCGGGACGGTCCTGCTGCATCACGCGCGCACGATCCGCGGCAGCGTGTCGTTGATGGAGGCGGAGCTGCGGGATTTCGCCAGCGGCCTGCGCGGGCTGATCCGGGTGGCGGCCAACAAGTCCGCCATCATGGAATCGCTGCCGATGGAGCTCGCCGGCTTCCTCGCCCTGCACCCGCTGATCCGGATCGACCTCGAGGAGGGCATCAGCCCGAGCATCGTGCAGCTCGTCGCCAGCAACGGCGCCGATATCGGCATCTTCGGCGGCAACGTCCCGGCGCCCGGCCTCCACATCGTGCCCTACCGCCAGGACGAGCTGATCGCGGTGCTGCCCCTCGGGCATCCCCTGGCCGACCGGTCCTCGATCGCCTTCGCCGACCTCCTGGCGCACGACTTCGTCTGCCTGGAGACGGGCAGCTCGATCGAGACGCTGTGCCGGCGCGCCGCCAGCGACCTCGGCGGCGAGGTGCGGATCCGCGTGCGCGTGGGCAGCTTCGAGGGTCAGCTCCGCTTCATCGAGAGCGGCCTCGGCATCGGGATCGTGCCCCGCCAGGTCTTCGACGGCCAGCTGCGGCGGGTGAACCTGGTGGCGCTCGCGCTGGAGGATCCCTGGCGGATCCGGCCGCTCAACATCGTGGTGCGCGACACCGCGACCCTCTCGCTGCCGGCGCGCCGGCTGGTCGGCTACCTGGAGCGGCCATCGCCAAACGAGACGGCGTCATGCCCAACCGGCGCTTCGCCCCGCGGCGCGCCGTCCCTAGTCTCGGTGCCGACGCCCGCTCCCCCTAAGGGAGGCAGGCGCATCGAACGCGGCGCAGGCCGCGCGGCAGGGAGGAACCGGGATGGCAGCCAGAACGCTGTTCGCGAAGATATGGGATGACCATGTCGTCAGCGACCTCGGCGACGGCGCGGTGCTGCTGCACGTGGACCGGCATCTCCTGCACGACCTCGGCGGCTCGCGCGGCCTCCTCGACCTGAAGCAGCGCGGGCTGGCGGTCCAGAGCCCCGAGCTGACCTTCGCCACGCCCGACCACGCGATCTCGAGCGCCGCGGGCCGGGCCGGCACCACCGAGACCGGCTGGAGCCTGCTCGACGCCCTGCGGGCCGAGACGCGCGAGGCGGGGATCCGCCTCTTCGACGTCGGGCAGCGCGGGCAGGGCATCGTGCACGTGATCGGGCCCGAGCTCGGGCTGAGCCTGCCCGGCACCCTGATCGTGTGCGGCGACAGCCACACCTGCACGCATGGCGGCGTCGGCGCCCTCGCGTTCGGCATCGGCTCGTCCGAACTGTCGCACGTGCTGGCGACCCAGACGCTCGTCCAGCGCCGCCCGAAGACCATGCGGGTCCGCTTCGAGGGCGCGCTGCGGCCCGGCGTCCTCCCGAAGGACCTGATCCTGCACCTGATCGGCGTGATCGGCGCGGCGGGCGGGACGGGCTACGCGGTGGAGTACGCCGGATCGGCCATCGCGGCGATGCCGGTGGAAGGGCGCCTGACGATCTGCAATCTGTCGATCGAGCTCGGCGCCAAGATGGGCTTCGTGGCGCCCGACGAGACCACCTACGCCTACCTGCAGGGCCGGCCCTACGCGCCGAAGGGGGAGGCGTGGGAGCACGCGCTCGCCGCCTGGCGCACCCTGCCGGGCGACCCGGACGCGGCGTTCGACCGGGAGGTCGCCATCGACGTCGCGGGCGTGGCGCCGCAGGTCACCTGGGGCACGAGCCCGGAGCACGTCGTCGCGGTCGACGGCACCATCCCGGACCCCACCGCGGAGGCCGACCCGGTGCGGCGCCGCGCCATGGAGGCGGCGCTGGCCTACATGGGGCTGGAGCCGGGCGGACCGATCGCCGGCACCAAGGTCGACTGGGTCTTCATCGGCTCGTGCACGAACGGCAGGCTGTCGGACCTGCGGGAGGCGGCGAGCGTCGCCCGGGGCAACCGGGTGGCGGAC
The DNA here is from genome assembly GCF_003574465.1 of Methylobacterium crusticola. Taxonomy (GTDB): domain Bacteria; phylum Pseudomonadota; class Alphaproteobacteria; order Rhizobiales; family Beijerinckiaceae; genus Methylobacterium; species Methylobacterium crusticola. The sequence continues at coordinate 26,935 of NZ_QOWC01000031.1, read as the reverse complement.
GGGGTGCGCGCCTGGGTGGTGCCGGGCTCCGAGATCGTGAAGCGCGACGCGGAGGCGGAGGGCCTCGACCGCGTCTTCACGCAGGCCGGCTTCGAGTGGCGCGAGCCCGGCTGCTCCATGTGCCTGGCCGCCAACGGCGAGGTGGTGCCGCCCGGGCAGCGCTCCGTCTCGACGAGCAACCGCAACTTCGTGGGCCGCCAGGGCCCCCGCGCCCGGACCCACCTGGCCAGCCCGGCGGTCGCCGCCGCGGCCGCCCTCGCGGGCGCCATCACGGACGTGCGGAGACCGGCATGAGGCGCTTCACCCGGCTCGAGGCGGTCGCCGCCCCCATCCTGCTCGAGAACATCGACACGGACGTGATCATCCGGATCGAGCGGCTCGTCGGCAACGGCATCCGCGGAACCCTCGCCCCCTGGTGCTTCGGCGCGCTCCGCTACCTGCCCGACGGGTCAGAGGATCCCGGCTTCGTCCTGAACCGGCCGCCCTACCGCGAGGCCGGGATCATCATCGCGGGCCGCAACTTCGGATGCGGCTCCTCCCGGGAGGGGGCCGTGTGGTCGCTCCAGGAGCGCGGCGTCACCTGCGTGATCGCGCCGAGCTTCGGGGACATCTTCTTCAACAACTGCTTCCAGAACGGCATCCTGCCGGTCGTGCTGGACGAGGCGGTCGTGAGCGGCCTCGCCCGCGAGGTCGAGGAGAGCCAGGGCGCGGGCCGGGTCACGGTCGACCTCGAGCACTGCGTCGTCGTCTCGCCCGCCGGGCGGCGCCACCCGTTCCAGGTCGAGGCGCGGCGGCGCGAGGCGCTGCTGCAGGGGCTGGACGAGATCGGCGCCACCCGCAGGCAGGCGGCCGCGATCGAGGGCTTCCAGGCCCGGGACAGGCAGCGGCGCCCCTGGGTGTACGTCACGGGAGATCCGGCATGAGCGGGACCAACATGATGCGCGTCGCCGTGATCGGCGGCGAGGGCATCGGGCCGGAGGTGACCGGGCAGGCGAGACGCGTCCTGTCCTGGTTCACCGAACGCCGCAGGCTGCCGGTCACGCTCGAGGACGCGGAGTTCGGGCTCGAGGCCTACCGCCGCACCGGGAAGGTGATCCCGCCGGAAACCCGGGCGGCGATCGACGGGGCGGACGCCATCCTGTTCGGCGCGACCGGGGGCCCGGAGACCGCCGAGGTCCCGGCCGAGGCGCGCCGGGAGGGCAGCCTGCTCAAGCTGCGCCGCTCCCTCGACCTCTACGCCAACCTGCGCCCCATCATCACGGACCCGGCGCTCTACGAGGCCGCGCCCCTGAAGGAGCGCGTGCTGCGGGGCGTCGACTTCATCATCGTGCGCGAGTTGTCGAGCGGCATCTACTTCGGCGAGCCGCGCGGCATCGAGACCGGGCCGGACGGCAGCCGCCGCGGCTTCAACACCAACAGCTACACCGCCGAGGAGGTCCGGCGCGTGGCCCGCTTCGCCTTCGGGCTGGCCCGGAGCCGGCGCGGCCGGCTCTGCTCCGTCGACAAGGCCAACGTGATGGAAGCGAGCGTGCTCTGGCGGGAGGAGGTCGTCGCCCTGCACGCGAGCGAGTTCCCGGACGTCGCGCTGTCGCACCTCTACGTGGACAACGCCGCGATGCAGATCGTGCGCGACCCCGCGCAGTTCGACGTGATGGTGACGGACAACATCTTCGGCGACATCCTGTCGGACTGCGCCGCCATGGCGGCGGGCTCCCTCGGCATGCTGCCCTCCGCCTCCCTCGGCCCGGCCGACACGCGCGGGCGCCGGCAGGCCCTGTACGAGCCGGTCCACGGCAGCGCCCCGGACATCGCCGGCAAGGGCATCGCCAACCCGCTGGGCTCCATCCTGAGCGTCGCCATGATGCTGCGGCTGACCCTGGGCCAGCCCGACGACGCGGCCCTCCTGGAGCGCGCCGTGGCCGACGCCCTCGCGAGAGGAGCCCGCACCGCCGACATCGCCGAGCCCGGGCAGGCCGCCCTCTCCACCGCCGCCATGGGCGACGCCGTGCTGGCCTCGCTCGAGCGCCTCGCCGCCTGACGAGACCGACAACCCCGGACACAAGCACGAGGGAGCGCCCGCCATGACGTCCATCCTGACACGGCGCGCCGTCGTGACGGCGCTGGGGGCCGGCGCCGCCCTGGCCTCGTCGCGCGGGGCCCGCGCGGCCGCGTCCGCCAAGGGCATCTATCCCGTGGCGACCTGCAGCTACATGGTGGTGTTCGCCGCGCAGGGCCTCGGCTACTTCAAGGACGAGGGGCTCGACAGCCGCCTCGTCCAGGGCGGCAGCGGCGTGAAGACGCGCGAGATCATCGCCTCGGGCCAGGGCGACTTCGCCCTCGCCGACTTCGTGCACCCGATGCTGCTCACCAACAAGGGCCGGCCCTGCAAGGCGCTGACGGCGGTGGACCGCATCGCCGCCGGGTTGCAGTTCATGATCCGGGCCGACCTCTACGCGCAGGGCCTCACCGACCTCGCGAAGTTCGTCGCCTGGAAGCGCCCGGACGGCCGCAAGCCGCTGATCGGCGTCTCCTCGATCGGCGGCACGACCCACGTCTGGGCGACCTACTTCATGGAGCAGCTCGGCTACGACGGCGCCGTGACCTGGCTCGGCGTCGGCAACGTCGACACCATGCTCGGCTCGCTCAAGACCCGGCAGGTGGACATCCTCATCAACACCTACTCGCTCGTGGGCGAGGTCGAGAGCCAGGGCTACGGCAAGCTGCTGTACGACGGCTCCGACCCGCGCAACTGGGACCAGGTGATCGGCGGCACCGTGCCGGTGACGGTGAACTACTGCCTGCAATCGCGCATCGACCGCGACCCGGCGATGGTCCAGGCCTGGACCAACGCCGTCCTGCGCGCCGCCCAGTGGGTGGACAGGCACGCTCCCGAGGAGATCTACGGCGCCATCGAGCCCTTCGTCGGCAGCACCTCGCGGGAGTCGAACCTGATCGAGATCCGGGCCACCAAGGCGGTCGGCAACCCGGCCGGCACGATCGACCAGGCGGCCTTCGACCGCGGCGCGAAGGTCTGGTTCCGCGAGATGACCGGCGTGCAGAAGCTGCAGCTGAGCGAGGTCTACGCGGCGAGCTTCGCCCAGAAGGCCGCCGCGAAGTACCCGGCCTGATGCTCGCCATCGCCGATCCCGTGCCCTCGCAGGACGCGGCGCTGCGCACCCGGGTGGACGTGCGCGCGCTGGGCAAGTCCTTCGCCCTCCACGGCCGCCGCATCGACGCGGTCGAGGACGTGTCGTTCACCGTGCGCCAGGGCGAGTTCGTGTCCCTGCTCGGGCCCTCGGGCTCCGGCAAGAGCACCGTGCTGAACATGATCGCGACCCTGCTCGCGCCGACGAGCGGCACGATCCTGATCGACGGCCAGCCCGTGGTGGCGGGCCGCACCGTGCCGCAGGTCGGCTACGTCTACCAGAAGGACACGCTGTTCCCCTGGCGCACGGTCGCCGACAATATCGGGTACGGCCTGGAACTCGCCGGGCTCGACGCGGCGCAGAGGCGGGAGCGGGTCGCCCGCGCGGTCGCGCGCGTCGGCCTGGGCGGGTTCGAGGCGGCCTACCCCGCCTCCCTCTCGGGCGGCATGCGCCAGCGCGCCTCGCTGATGCGCACGCTCGTCAAGGAGCCGGAGATCCTGCTGATGGACGAGCCGTTCGGGGCGCTCGACACCCACACCAAGCTCGACATGCACGACGTGCTGCTCCGCATCTGGGAGCGGGAGAAGCAGACGGTGCTGTTCGTCACCCACGATCTCGGCGAGGCGCTGACGCTGTCGGATCGCATCATCCTGTTCTCCGCCCGGCCGGGCCGGATCAAGGACAGCTTCGCGGTGCCGTTCCCCCGCCCGCGGGACGGCGTCGCCATGCGGGAGACGCCGGAATACGCGGCTCTGTTCTCGCGCATCTGGCATTCCCTGGGCGAGGAGTTCAAGAAGGCACGCGGCCTATGACACGGCGCCTGTCCAACCTGTGCTGGCAGATCGGGATCGTGCTGGTCGGGCTCGCCCTCTGGCAATGGGCCTGGAGCCTCAAGCCGCTGGCGCCGTGGGCGGTGCCCGACATCTTCGACCCCTACTTCGTGTCCCGTCCCTCGGAGATCTGGCGGCAGTTCCTGCGCCTGAGCTGCCTGCACCCCAGGCCCGGCGAGTGGGCCATGCCCGGCACCACCGCCTTCGCGGCCTGCACCACGCGCTACGAGAACAACCTCTGGTTTGCCACCTACGTGACGCTGCGCAACACCCTGTTCGGCTTCCTGACCGGGGTCAGCAGCGGCGTGGTCCTGGGCCTCGTGCTCGGCCGCTCGCCCCGGGCGGCCGAGATCGCCGCGCCGTTCGTCACGGCGGTGAACTCGATCCCGCGCATCGCGCTCGCGCCGATCATCATCCTGGCCTTCGGGATCGGCGACGCCTCGAAGATCGCGACGTCGTGGATCGTCGTGGTGTTCCTGGTGTTCTTCAACACCTTCGAGGGCGCGCGCTCGGTCGACCCCGACTACGTCAACGCGTCCCGGCTGCTGGGCGCCTCGGAGTGGCAGATCACCCGCACGGTGATCATCCCCTCCACCATGGCGTGGGTGTTCGCCTCGCTGACTCCGGCGGTGTCCTTCGCGCTCATCGGCGTGATCGTCGGGGAGTTCATCGGCGCGGAGTTCGGGATCGGGCGGCTGATCATCGAGTCCGAGGCCCGCGGCGAGGCGGCCGGGATGATGGTCGCGGTCTTCGTGCTGATGACCGTCGGCATCGTGCTGTCGGCCGGGATCCAGCGCATGCAGGCCTACCTCCTGCGCTGGCAGCCGCGGCATCAGGCGACGTGAGGGGGCCGGCCGCCCCGGCGCGAGGGCGCCGGCCGCGGGCAGAATTGCGGCGGATCCCAGCGGGACGGCTAACAAAATCTCAGTGAATCAATGGGATCGTCCCGGGGCTCAACGAAGGCCGGTTCATGCTCCTGGACGACCTCGCTGCGATCTCGGCCGATTGGTGTTGGCAGACGGACGCGGACCTGCGCCTGACGTTTCTCCGGGGCCGCCACGAGGAGCTCACGGGCCGGCCCGCCGCCGAGGCGATCGGCCGCCCCTGGCCCGGCCTCGACGGCGGTCGAGGCGAGGCCGTCGGGCCGGCGCTGCTCGCGCGGCGGCAGGCGTTCCGCGACGTCGTGGCGGGCCACCGCCACCCGGACGGCCGGATCCGCTGGTTCCGGTTCGGCGGGGCGCCGCTCCTGGCCCCGGACGGGTCGTTCCAGGGGTTCCGCGGGACCTGCGCCGAGATCACCGCCGCGCACGAGGCCGAGCGGGCGCGCGCCGCGCGGGCGCGGCGCGTCGAGGCCGACCTCGCCCGGCAGAGCCAGCGCTTCGAGGCGGTGCTCGCCCACATGGCGCACGGGCTGAACGTGCTCGACGCGGACCTGCGGGTCACGGCCTTCAACCAGCGCTTCGTCGACCTCTACGGGCTCGGGCCCGACATCGTGCGGGTGGGGACCGCCGCCGAGACCCTGGTCCGGGCGAGCGCGGCGCGGGGCCACCTCTCCGGCATGACGGCGGACGAGGCCTGGGCGGCCGCGGCCGGGCACCTCGCGCGCCGCGTCGTCACCCGGATCGAGCGGAAGCTCGCCGACGGCCGCTCGGTGGCGCTGACCCTGACGCCGACGCCGGACGGCGGCTTCATCGTGATCCACGAGGACGCGACGGACCGCAAGCGCACGGATGCCCGGCTCGCGGAGCAGAACCGCCGGCTCGACACCGCCCTGTCCCACATGTCCCACGGCCTCGTCCTGTTCGATACCGACCACAGGGTCACGGTGCTCAACCAGCAGTTCCTGGACCTCTACAACCTGTCGGCGGGGGTGGTGCGCCCGGGCATCACGGCCGAGCAGCTGATCCGCGAGCGCGCCGCCGTCGGCAACTTCCCGGGCATGGACCCCGACGAGGCCTGGGCGCAGGTCTCGAAGCGCCTTGCCAGCCGCACCGTCTACCGGCTGGACCAGCCGCTCGTCGACGGCCGCACGATCGCGGTCACGTACGCGCCGACGCCGGACGGCGGCTTCGTGACGGTGCACGAGGACGTGACCGCCTACAAGCGCGCCGAGGCCCAGATCGTCCACATGGCGAGCCACGACGCGCTGACGGGCCTGCCCAACCGGACCATGCTCCACGAGAGCCTGAACGAGACGCTCGCGCGGCCCGCCGGCACGACGGCCGTGCTCTGCCTCGACCTCGACCGCTTCAAGACCATCAACGATACGCTCGGGCACGCGGTCGGCGACGCGCTGCTGCGCCAGGTGACCGCACGGCTCAACGGCCAGATCCGCGGCGGCCCGGGCTCCGACGGGGCGCTCCTGGCGCGCCTGGGCGGCGACGAGTTCGCCCTCGTCCTGCCGCGGACCTGCCGCCGGGATGCGGACGACCTCGCCAGGCGCCTGATCGCCGCCATCGGGCGCGGCTACGACATCGACGGGAAGCACATCAACGTCGGGCTGAGCATCGGCGTCGCGCTCGCGCCGACGGACGGGCGCACGCCCGAGGACGTGCTGCGCGCCGCCGACATGGCGCTCTACCGCGCCAAGGGCGAGGGACGGGGCGTCCACCGCTTCTTCGAGGCCTGGATGGCCACGGCCGTCCAGGCGCGGCGGACGGTCGAGCTCGACCTCCGGGCGGCCCTGGCGGAGCCGCAATTCGAGCTGCACTTCCAGCCGTTCCTGGCGCTCGGCAACAACCGCATCTCGGGCTTCGAGGCGCTCGTGCGCTGGCGCCACCCGACCCGGGGCCTCGTGGCGCCCTCCGAGTTCATCCCGGTCGCCGAGGAGACGGCGATGATCGTCACCCTCGGCGAATGGGTGCTCCGGGAGGCCTGCCGCGAGGCGGCGCGGTGGCCGGACCACATCGGCATCTCGGTCAATCTCTCGCCGGTGCAGTTCCGGAGCGCCGCGCTCGCCCTCACGGTCGTCGCGGCGCTCGGCGAGGCGGGCCTCGACCCGCGCCGCCTCGAGCTCGAGATCACCGAGGGCGTGCTGTTGCAGGACAGCGAGGCCACCCTGGCGATCCTGCACCAGCTGAAGCGGCTCGGGGTCCGGATCGCGATGGACGATTTCGGCACCGGCTACTCGTCGCTCGGCTACCTGCGGGCCTTCCCGTTCGACAAGATCAAGATCGACCGCTCGTTCATCGCGGACCTCGCGGTCCGGCCCGACGCCGTCGCCATCGTGCGGGCGATCACGAGCCTCGGCGCGAGCCTCGGCATGACCACCACGGCGGAAGGGGTCGAGACCCCCGAGCAGCTCGCGCAGCTGCGCCACGCCGGCTGCACCGAGGTGCAGGGCTACCTGATCAGCCGGCCGCGCCCGGCCGCCGAGCTCCTGCCGCTGCTCTCGGGCGCCGAGGTGCCGCTCGCGGCCCTCGGGGCCGGGCGGCGCAGGTCCTGACGGGCGTCCGGGTCGACGTCGGCGACGCGCCGCGCCCGGCGCCTCGCACCGACCGGTCCGAGGAGCGCCGCGGGCTCCCGCGCGCCTCTCAGGGCGCCGGGCCGGCGGGCGCCGCCGGGGGCGTGGCGGCCTGCAACCCCTCCGGGTAGGAGGAGTGGATGAACAGCGCCTCGCCGTGGCTGTTCAGGTTGATGGAGGCGGTCAGGATCTTGCGCCGGCCGGTCTCGTTCGGCGCGTAGCCGTACCATGCTCCCGTGATCGGGACCGCGGTGGCGCCGTGCAGCCACTCCGTGCTGCCGGGATTGGCGTCGAGCCGCCGCAGGGCCGCCAGGCCCTGCGCAGTGTTCAGGATCTCGACGATGACCGCGATGGCGGTCGGCTCGTCGGCGTAGCGGGATTTCTTCGCCAGGCCCGCCCCGTGCCCGACGAGGTCGCTGCCCGCGCCGGCCACGTGCACGAAGGCGTGCCCGACGCCCTTCGGCTTGTAGTGGCGAAATCCGGCGGCCGGGTCGGGGTTCGTGGCGGGGCCGTACCGGTAGCTCGCCTGCTTCACGCCACCCGACCGGAACAGGGCCGCCTCGACCATGCCGGCGTCCCACGCGTGATCCGCAACTCCCATGCATGATTCTCCTGCTGCCGTCCCGCACCGCCGCGAGGCTCTCGAGGGATGCGAGCGGGACCTGCGCGGCGGCGCGCGGCGGAGCATCATCCTTAAGGCGGTCGCGATGCGCGGCGGCGTGCGGCAGCGCACGCGCGCGGGACCGCCTGCTCGGAAGGGACCGCCTGCGCGGAAGGGACCGCCTGCTCGGAAGGGACCGCCTGCGCGCAAGGGACTGCCCGGCCCTCGCGCGGCGCCCCCGAAGGCTTGAGCCCGCGGCGGGCCCCGCGCCGCTCGTCCCCTCCCCGCCCGTGGGTCTTGGGCGGGCGTATCGTCTCTACGCCGCCGCGGGCTTCCGGCCCCGGCCGAGGCCGAAGCTCTTGGCGAGCTCGGAGCGCTGGGAGGCGTAGCTCGCCGCCACCATGGGGTAGTCGTGCGGCAGGCCCCATTTCTGGCGGTAGGTGTCGGGGGTGAGGCCGCGCCCCGAGAGGTGGCGCTTGAGCGACTTGTAGGGCTTGCCGTCCTCCAGGCTGATGATCGCGTCCGGGGTCACGGTCTTGCGGATCGGCACCGGGGGCGTCAGCTTCTCGGGCTCGGGCACGGCGGGCTGGCCGAGAGTCGTCAGCGAGGCGTGGATGGACGCGATCAGCTCCGGCAGATCGGCCGACCTGATGACGTTGTTCGACACGTAGGCCGAGACGATGTCGGCGACGTGCGCGATCACGCCGGTCGCGGGATGGGCCGTACCGGCCGCCATGTCGCTCATCGTGGTTCCTCGTCGTTCGTGGAGGGCGATGTCGTGGACAACTGTCTCAGTCGGACAAATAGCTTAAGGGAGCGTTAACCGTGACACCCCCCCGGGCGCGGGCGGGTGCAAGGGGCGCGCGGGGGGCTCCCCTGCGCCCCGGCGCGATCACCGGGCCTGTGCAGAGGGGAGCGGCTCGGCGCCGGGCGGGCGCGTGGCGATCCACAGCATGTGCCGGGTGCCGCCCTCGCCCCCGCGCGACCGGACCCGGTGCTCCTCGACGGCGAAGCCCGCGCGCGCCAGCCGGGCCTTGAACTTCCGGTCCGGGCGGCCGGACCACACGCCGAGGACGCCGCCGGGCCGCAGCGCCCAGTGCGCCCGCTTGAGGCCCCAGATGTCGTACAGGCGATCGTTCGCCCGCCGCACCAGGCCCCTCGGGCCGTTGTCGACGTCGAGCAGGATCGCGTCGTAGCGCTCCGGACCCGCCTGGATGAGGCGGTGGACGTCGGTCTCCTGCACCTGCACCCGCGGGTCGTCGAGGCTCCCGGCGAAGAGGTGCGCGAGCGGGCCGCGCGCCCAGGCGGCGACCGCGGGCACGAGTTCCGCCACGACGACCGCGGCGTCCGGACCGAGCGCCTCCAGGGCCGCCCGCAGCGTGAAGCCCAGACCCAGGCCGCCGATGAGCACGCGGGCCCGCGGGCGCTCCCGCAGGCGCGCGCAGCCGAGCGTCGCGAGCGCCCGCTCCGAGCCGTTGCGGTCGCTGTTCATGAGCTCGACCGTATCGACCCAGATCGCGAACACGTCGCCGCGCTGCATCAGGCGCATGACGCCGTCCGTGCCCGGCACGGCGCCGGTGTCGAGAAGGACCCACGGGTTCACGGGAGAGCACTCCAGGTCAGGTCGGGCGCGCCGGAGGCTCACACGCGGCACCGGTCCGGGCCGGCGCCGCGCGAAAACCCCCTGGTTGCCGGCCGCGCGGGGACACGGGCGGCCGGCCGGCCGCCTGCGCGCACCTGCCCCTTAGAAGCGAACGGGGCCGAGTGCCAGCCGGGAACCGCCCGCAAGGCCGGGCCTTGCGCGTCCGGGGCCGCCCGCCCCGGCGCACCGGCCGGGGCGAGGCCCCGACGCCGCGCCCCGGCGGCGTGCTATTGCCTCCGGGAATCCTCGTGTCGGGACGCCGCTCGCAAGGGAGACAGTATGACCTCGCACATCGCCGTCATGGGCATCGGCCAGATGGGCCGCCCGATCGCCCTCAACCTCGCCCGCAAGGGCGGCGGGGCCGGCCAGAGGATCACGGCCGTGGACGCCGACCCGGCGCGCCTCGCCGGGCTCGACGCGCCGGGGCTCGTCGCCACGACCGACCGCGACGCCGTCGCGGGCGCCGAGGTGCTGTTCCTCTGCCTGCCCGACGGGGACGTGGTGGAGGCGGTCCTGTTCGGGGCGGACGGCCTCGCCGCGCGGCTCGCGCCCGACGCGACGGTGGTGGACCTCAGCACCATCGCGCACGCCAAGGCGGTGAGCATCGGCCGCGCGCTGGAGGCGGGCGGGCGGGCGTTCCTGGACGCGCCCGTCTCCGGCGCGCCGGCCGGGGCCGAGGCCGGCACGCTCACGGTGATGTGCGGCGGCGCGGCCGAGACCTTCCGGGCGGTGAAGCCGCTCCTCGACCGCATCGGCGCGCAGGTGCTGCACATGGGGCCGCTCGGCAGCGGCCAGCTCACCAAGACGATCAACAACGTGCTCTACGACATCAACATCGCGGCCCTCGCGGAGGTGCTGCCGATGGCGGTGGCGATGGGGCTCGATCCCCAGCAGCTCGCGACCGTCGTCACCACGGGCACGAGCCGCAGCTACGCCGCGCAGTACTTCGTGCCGCGGATCCTGCAGGGCCGGTTCGACGAGGGCTACCCGATGGCCAAGGCCTACAAGGACCTCGTGAGCGCTGCCGCCCTCTCCTCGGAGCGCGGCTTCCCGATGCCGGTGACGGCCGCCGCCACGGCGACCTACCAGACGGCGCTCCGGCAAGGCCACGGCGACCGGGACAAGGGCGCGATGGTGCTGCCGTTCGAGGCGCTCCTCGGCGTGACGGTGCGGACGCGCGGCCCGTAAGCCGCCGGCGGCCGGACGGACGGCCGCCGCACTCTCCCGCCGCCGGGCCGGCGGTTCGCGACCGGCCGCGATGCGCTATCGTCGCGCCCGCGCCATGGCTGGAGGACGCCCGATGCTGACGAGGACCGCGATCTACGAGGGCACGATACGGGACGGCCGCGAGGAGGAGTTCTTCCGGCGGGTGCGCGAGGAGCTCGAGCCGCTCTGGCGCCGGTTTCCCGGCGTCACCGCGGTGCGGGTCCAGCGCATGCAGGCGAGGGACGAGGACGCCCGCCCCATCGCGATGATCCTGGAGATGGACTTTCCCGACCAGGCGACGATCGACGCCTGCCTCGCGTCCCCGATCCGCCCGGAATCGCACGCGGCGACCGTCGAGGTGATGAAGCTGTTCGACGGCCGCTTCTACCACCTCGTCGGGGCCGCGACGGTCCTGGCGCCGGCCGCGTAGCGCCGCGCCCGGGTCCGCGCGACGCGGCGGTCGGTCCGCCGGGCGAGGCTCCGGCGAGGGGCCTCGCCCGGCGGCTGCGACCCGGCGCCCGGGCAGCGGATGGCGGCGCCGGTCACGCGTCGGCCCGGGCACGCGCCGGGTCGTGCGCGATCCGGCGCAGCAGGGTCCGCAGCCAGCGATGGGCCGGGTCCGCGTCGTAGGACGCGTGCCACAGCATCGACATCGCGACGTCCTCAAGGGCAACCGGCGCGGGGCTCACGGTCAGGCCGAGGGCGTCGGCGAACACGTGCGCGAGGCGGGCGTGCATGGTCGTCAGCACCGGCGCCTCGCGCACCAGGAAGGGCACCGCCAGGAAGCGGGGCGAGGTGACGGCGAGCGTGCGGCGCCGGCCGAGCTTCGCCAGGGCATCGTCGACGACCCCGTGGGCGGTCTCCTTGAGGCTGGTCAGCACGTGGGGAAAGCGCAGGTAGTCGTCGAGGGAGATCGGCGGCGTCAGCCCCACGAGCGCGCCGTTGAACAGGCAGACGTAGCTGTCGCGGTAGAGCACGCGCTGCTTGTGGTGCAGCTGCCCGCGGAACGACAGGTCGATCGCGAGATCGATCCGGTCGGCATCGACCTCCTGGAGGAGGTGGGCGCGGTCGATGGAGCGCAGGAGCAGGCTGATGCCGGGCGCCTCGGCGCGCAGGGCCGCGAGGAGCCGCGGCCCGAGCAGGACCTCCGTGCTGTCGGGCAGGCTGACCGTGAAGGTGCGCTCGGCCGTCCGGGGATCGAACGCCTCGTCGCGCCGCACCAGCATCTGGACCTGCCGCAGCGCCGACCGTACCGGTCCGGCGAGCGCGAGGGCCCGGGGCGTCGGCCGCATGCCCTCCGGCGCCCGCGTCAGCAGCCTGTCGCCGAAGAGCGCGCGCAGCCGCCCGAGGCTCGCGCTCATCGCCGACTGCCCGACCCCCGTGCGCGCCGCCGCGCGCGTGACGCTCTGCTCGGACAGGAGCGCGTCGAGGGCGACCAGCAGGTTGAGATCGACGCCCGCCAGATCGATGTGATCAATAGTCATTATCGATGCGATCTGTTTGATCCATGCTGCACTGCACCGCATATGGGGCGAAGGCAAGGGGGCCGGGACCGCGCCCCGCAAGGAAGGACCCGCATCATGACGTTCCGCACGACGCTCCTCGCGGCCGCGGCCGCCTCGTCGCTCGCCGGCGCGGCCTCCGCCGACGCGATCCGGCCGTCCCAGGCCGCCCCCGTCGACCTCGGGCCGCTCGCGGGGGTCGGCTACTACACGGTCGCGCCCGACGGCTACCACGTCGTCGTGACGCTCGCGCCGCGGGCCGCCGCTCCCGCGGTGCGGTTCGAGGCCGTGCTCGCCCCGGGCCAGCGCGTGATCGTCTCGATGCCCCGCCAGGCCGGCCTCGCGGCCCGCGCCGTCGCGATCAGCCGCGAGGGCGACACGGTCTCGGTCGCCGCCGTCCCGGCCGGGATCCGGGAAGCCGCCGCCCTGCCCTGAGGCACGGCCCCGCCGCCCGGGGAGGCGGCCCGGCCCCCTCCCCGGCCCCGTGGCGCGCCGGGCCGGTCCCGGCGCGCGGCGGGAGGCCGCCGGCAGGCGGGCTCAGAGCATCTCCAGGGCCAGCGCGATGCCCTGGCCGCCGCCGATGCAGAGGGTGACCATCCCGCGCCTGAGCCCGTCGCGCCGCATCGAGTGGAGCAGGCGCGTGACCAGCACGGCGCCGGTCGCCCCGATGGCGTGGCCGTGCGCGATGGCTCCGCCCTCCACGTTGATGATGTCCTCCGGCAGGCCGAGCTCCCGGGCGACGGCGAGCGGCACGGCCGCGAACGCCTCGTTGATCTCGATCCGCTCCACGTCCGGGAGCCGCCATCCGGCGTGCTCCAGCGCCCGCCCGACCGCCGGCACGGGGCCGAGGCCGAACAGCCCGGGCTCGACCGCGGCGATGCCGTAGCCGGCCAGCCGCGCCAGGGGCGCGACGCGCGCGGCCTCGGCGACGCCGCGATCCGCCACGACCATCGCGGCGGCGCCGCTGTTCAGGCCCGGCGCGTTGCCGGCCGTGATGGTGCCCTCGGGCCGGAAGGCGGGCTTCAGCCGCGCGAGCGAGGCCACCGTCGTGTCGGGGCGCGGCGCCTCGTCGGCGGCGAAGCGGACCGGGCCGGCCTTCCCCGGCACCTCGACGGCGACGATCTCGTCGACGAACCGGCCCGCCTCCCGGGCGGCCGCGAAGAGCCGCTGCGAGCGGGCCGCGAAGCGATCCTGCTCCTCCCGGGTGAGGCGCGCGCGCGTCACGAGATCCTCGGTGTGCCAGCCGGAATGCTCGTTCGAGAAGGCGTCGTTCAGCCCGTCGGTGAGCAGGCTGTCGAGGATCTCGGCCGGCCCCATCCTGTGGCCCCAGCGGCCGCCGGCCATCAGGTAGGGCGCGCGGTCCATGTTCTCGGTGCCGCCCGCGACCGCGAGGCCGATCTCGCCGGCCGCGATCTGCTGGGCCGCCGTGACGACGGCCTGGGCCCCCGAGCCGCAGACGCGGTTCACCGTCATGGCGGGCACCGAGACGGGGACGCCGCCGCCGATCGCCGCCTGCCGGGCCGGGTTCATCCGGTTGCCGGCCTGGATGACGTTGCCCATCACCACGGAGCCGACCGCCGCCGGGTCGAGGCCGGCCCGCCGCAGGGTCTCGCGCACGGCGACGGCCGCGAGTGCGGTCGCCGGCGTGCCCTTCAGGCTGCCGTTGAAGGTTCCGATGGCGGTCCGGACCGGGGCCGCGAGGACGATCTCACGCGTGCTCATCTCGACGTCTCTCCTGTCGTCGCCCGCCGGCACGAGCGCCGGCGCGGCCTCTCAGCGGACCGGGGCGCCGAGCCCGTCGACCCGGTCGAGCCTGCCGGCGAACAGCCGGTCGCGGGCGCGCGGCGCCGCCACCAGGTCGTGCGGGAACCCGAGCGGGACGGCGCTCGCGGCGTCGAGCCGCGCGACCTGGGCGGCGCTCAGGGCGACCTCCGCCGACGCGAGGTTGTCGTCGAGCTGCGCCCGGGTCCGCGGCCCGATGATCGGCAGGACGCCCTTCGCCAGGACCCAGGCGATGGCGGCCTGCCCGGGCGGCACGCCGAGCTCCGCCGCGACCGCCAGCACCGCATCGACGATCGCGGTCGAGCGGGCGTCGCGCTCCTGATGGATGACGGCGCCGAGCCCCTGCGCCCGGCCCGTCTCGCCGGAGCGGTACTTGCCCGTCAGGAGCCCTCCGCCGAGGGGCGACCAGCCGACCGTGCCGAGGCCGAACGCCGCCGCCATCGGCAGGAGCTCGGCCTCGGGCGTGCGCTCGAGGAGGCTGTACTCGGTCTGCATCGCCGAGATCGGCGCCCAGCCGCGCGCCTCGGCGAGCGTCGCGGCTGTGGCGACGCGCCAGGCCGGGAAGTCGGACAGCCCGGCATACAGGACCTTGCCGGAGCGGATCAGGGCGTCGAACCCGCGCGCGATCTCCTCGACCGGGGTGACGCCGTCCGGCATGTGCACCCAGAGAAGGTCGATCCGGTCGGTCGCGAGCCGCCTCAGGCTCGCCTCGACGGACTGGATCATGGCCTTGCGGCTGTTGCCCGTGCCCTGGAGCCCGGCCCCGGGCGAGGCGCCGAGCGCGAACTTCGTCGCCAGCACGACGTCGTCGCGGTCCGCGCCGATGAACTCGCCGAGGAACGTCTCCGACTGCCCGAACTGGTACTGGTCGGCGGTGTCGATGAAGTTGCCGCCCGCGGCGCGGTAGCCGTCGTAGACGGACCTCGCCTCCGGACGCTCCGAACCGTAGCCCCAGCCCGTCCCGAACACCCCGGTTCCGAGCGCCAGGCTCGACACGCGCAAACCCGTCCGACCGAACACCCGGTAGCGCATCGCATCACCTCCCGCCCCGAACCGACGCAATCATGACAATCATCATGATACAGGAAACGCGACGGGCATCATGTCCGTTGCACGTCCGGTCAGGGCTGCGGCCGGCGCATGCCCGGTGCCCCGCCGCGCCGGCCGCGCCGCGTCGCACCGGCGCCGCCGCGGGCGTGCACCGCGCGCGCGGGCGCGCAACGCGCGATTGACCGGGCGCCCGCGATGGCCCACCGTCGCGGCCCGCTTCCGTTCCCGGATGGGCTGCTCCATGCGCGACGACTGGCAGTACCAACTGCGCCTCTACCTGCCGGACGCCCTCGTCGAGGACGCCCGCAGCGATCCCGGCAGTCCCGCGCTGGCGCCGCTCGGCGCCGTCCTGACGAAGCACGGCGCGGCGATCAAATCCCAGTTCGACGCCTTCTCCGACTACGTCGCGGCAGCGGAGACGCACGGGGTGGACGAGTTCCCGCTCTATGCCTGGACCAAAGCCACGATCGAGGATCCGGTGAAGCGCGCCAAGCACCTGAAATCCTTCGCGCTGCACGTGGGGGGCCGGGAAATCTACGGCAAGGCGGAGGCGGACGCCCTCGAGGCGGACTTGAGGCCCCTCGTCGGCGGGCTGATCGAACGCCTGTCGAAGCACGACACGAACCCGGCCAACAACCCGCAGCCGCCCGAGGAGTACCGCCCCCGCAGGGCGCCGTAGCGCCGCCGCCCCCCCGGCCTCGCGGCGGCCGCGTTCGTGCCGCGCACGGCCCCTCCCCTCCCCGACCGCGCCGGCCGGCCGCCGGGCCTCGTCGCCCGCGCGGACGGGCGCCTCCGCGAGCCGGTCATTGACGACCCGGCAAGGGCCGGGACGCTCGACCGGGTGCCGGGCTCCCGGGACCGCCGCGTCCCCTTTCGCGCGGTGGGGAAGGTCCCGGCACGCCGGGGCGGCTCGCATCCGCCCGGTGCGGCGGGCGAGCGATCCCGGTCGCGCAACGCCGGGCGTAACGCCACGTTATTGCGGCGCGGGAGACACTGCGCGGGCGGGAGGCCGCGCTCCGGTGCCGGCCCGTCCTCGTCCGTTCGGCCGCTGCGCCCCGCCGCAGCGGCGTGCCCTGGTCAGGGCCGCATCCGGAGAAGCCATCGTGCTCCCAACTGCCCAGTGGCGCGCCTCCAAGCGGGTGTCCCGCCGCGTCTCCTCCGGCGTCGCCAAGACCGTCGCCAACAGCGTCACCAAGCTGCTGAGATCCGGTGCCGAGCTCACCGGGGCCGCGGCCCGCGAGGGCCGCAAGGCGGCGCGCCAGGTCGGCAACGCCGTGACGGTCATGAGGGCGGCGCCGGGTGCCGACGCCGCCCGTCCCTCGGGACAGTTCGTCGACGTCGACGGGCTGCAGGTCCACTACATCGCCCGCGGCAAGGGCCGGCCCGTGGTCCTGATCCACGGCAACGGCACCATGGCGGAGGATTTCGTGATCTGCGGCCTCGTCGACCGGCTGGCCAAGCGCTACCGGGTGATCGCCATCGACAGGCCCGGCTTTGGCCACACCGAGCGGCCGCGCCACCGGATCTGGACGGCCGCCGCCCAGGCCCGGCTCGTGCGCCGCGTGCTCGAGCGCCTCGGCGTCGAGCGCCCCGTCCTCGTGGGGCATTCCTGGGGCACCCTCGTGGCCCTGACGGTCGCCACCCAGGCGCCGGACGCGGTGCGGGGCCTCGTGCTCCTGTCCGGGTACTACTACGCGGCCCGGCGCGCCGACGTGGCGCTGCTCGCGCCCCTGGCGGTCCCGGGCGTCGGGGATGCGGCCCGCTCGCTGATGCCGGCCGCGATCGGGCACCTGCTCGCCCCGCAGGTGTTCCGGCACGTGTTCCGGCCGCAATCCGTTCCGGCCAGCTTCCAGGCCCGCTTCCCCGTCGGCCTCTCGATCCACCCGACCCAGGCGCGCGCGAGCGCGGAGGACACGGCGAGCATGAACGCCGCGGCGGCCCAGCTCCGGCCCTGCTACGGCGGCTTGCGGGTGCCGCTGGCGATCCTGAGCGGCGACGCGGACGCGATCGTGAATCCGGCCGGGCAATCCTGCCGCCTGCACGAGGAGGTGGCCGGGAGCACGCTGACGCTGCTCCCGGGTCTCGGCCACATGATCCACTACGCCGCCAAGCCCCAGATCGTGCGGGCGGTGGACACGGTCCTGGCGGCGGACGGCAAGAGCCTGAGATGGGCCTGAGCCGGGCCTGAGACACCCCCTGCCCCGGCCCGCCGCACCCGGGATCTCCCGATCCCGCGGGAGCGGCCCTCGGCGTCAGGGCGCGCCGCGGCGTCGGGCGAGGGCCTTGAGCGTCGTCTGCTCGCGGAACCACTCGCGCAGGGGCTTGGCCGGCATGCCGCCCCAGCGCGCGCCGGCCGGAACGTCGCGCATCACCCGCGAGGCCGCCGCGAGCTGGGCCCCCCGGCCGATATGGAGGTGGCCCGCGATCGCGCTCTGGCCGCCGACCGCGACCCCGTCCTCCAGGACCGTCGAGCCGGCGATGCCGACCTGGGCGACGATCACGCAGAGGCGCCCGATCCGGACGTTGTGGGCGATCTGGACCAGGTTGTCGATCTTCGTCCCGTCGCCGATGACGGTGTCGCGGCCGCTGCCGCGGTCGACGGTGCTGTTCGCGCCGATCTCGACATCCGCACCGATCACCACCCGGCCGAGCTGGGGCACCTTCAGGTGGCCGGACGCCCCCATGGCGAAGCCGAAGCCGTCCTGGCCGATGCGCACGCCGGGGTGGAGGATCGCCCGATCGCCGATCGTGCACCGGACGAGCGTGGCGCTCGCGCCGATGGAGCAGTCGCGGCCGATGACGACGTCCGGACCCACGCTCGCGTGGGTCCCGATCACCGTGCCGGCCCCGATCACCGCCCGCTCCCCGATCACCACGCCGGGATCGAGCACGACGCCGGGGGCGACCCGGGCGGTCGGATGCACGAAGCAGCCCAGGGGCGGGCTGTCCCGTCCGCGCTGCGGCATCGGCCGCATCTCCTCGGGATGCAGGCGGGCGAGGAGCTTGGCGTAGGCCCGGTAGGGGTCGCGCACGACGATCGCCGCGGTTCCGGACGGGACCATGTGGGCGAAGCGCTGCGACACGATGCAGACGCCCGCCCGGGTGTCGCGCAGGGCCGCCGCGTAGCGGGAGTGATCCATGTAGGCGACGTGCCAGGGCTCGGCGGTCTCGAGGCTCGCTCCCCCGCGCACCCGCGCGCCGCCGTCGGCATGCAGCGGGAGCGGGGCGCCGACATCGTCGGCAAGATCGGCCAGAGCCAGGCCGTGCAGTGCGCTCAGCGAGTGGGAGGTCACGTTCGCTCCACAGCGATGACGGAGGAAGGCGCTCGCGGGCCGGGATTCCGGCGAGGGGCGATGGGGCCTGCCGTCGGGCCGCCACCCGCGCCGGGTGGCGCGGGGATCTGTAGACGCCTCACGCGGCGTCCGATGGCGTCTAAGCCGTTGACTCACCAAACGTCTTGATGAACGAACGGGTTTGAGCGCCTCCGGGCCGACGGGCCGGGAGGCTGGCAGCGGGGCGCCCGGACAGGTTCCTGGCCCGCGCGGACGCCGGATCGCCGGGCCGGCCGGCGTCCCGGGCTCCGCGTCCGGACCGAGCGGTCCCGGTACCCCCCAGGCTCCGGTGGCGCCGGCACGGGAGAGCTGTGAGCGAGCCTGACGGTGTTCGTTCCTCGCGAGCCGCCGGCTGCGCGCCAGGCCGGATGCCCGTCGCCGAACGGCCGAGTTCCGCCGAGATAATGAACACTCATTCTCGCGTCAAGCGACCGCCGTGGCCTTGGCCGGCGCGGCGATGCGCGGGCGCAGAGACCGGCACGACCCGCCGCGACGCGACCTCGCGGCCGCCGGCCGACCCCGCGACGGAGCATCGGGCCCGGGGCCGGCGACCTTTCGCGGCGGCGCGCCTTGCCTCTATGAGGGGGAGGTTCGAGCACGAGGAGCCACGATGCGCACGGTCGACGAACGTCTCGCCCTCGGGATCATCGGCGCGGGCATCATGGGCGAGCGCATGCTCAACGCGGTGCTCGGGCAGGACGGCGCGCCGGTCCGGGTCGCGGCGGTGTGGGACCCGGCGCCGGCCGCCCTGGCGCGGATGGCCGCCGCATTCCCGGCCGTGCCGCGCGTCGCCGACGCGGCGGCCGTGGTGGCGGCGAGCGCCTGCGTGTACGTCGCCTCGCCGCCCGCCTCGCACCTCACCCATGCCCACGCGGCCGTGACGGCCGGCCGGAGCGTCTTCTGCGAGAAGCCCCTCGCCGTCGACGTCGCGGCGGCGCGGGCCTTCGTGGCCGCCGCCGGGGTGCGCGGCGCCGTGAATTTTCCGTTCGCCTCGTCGCCCGGCGTTGCCGCCCTCGCGGGCTGGATCGCGGCCGGTGCGGTCGGACGGCCGCAACGCCTCACCGTCGAGGTCGCGTTCGCGGCCTGGCCGCGTCCGTGGCAGGCCGACGCGGCCGGCTGGCTCGACGCCCGGGCCGAGGGCGGCTTCGTGCGCGAGGTCGTCTCGCACTTCCTGTTCCTCAGCCGCCGCCTGCTCGGCCCCCTGCACGGGCTGCGCGCCCGGGCCGACTTCCCGGTGCCCGGCCGCTCCGAGCGGTCCGTCGAGGCCACGCTGCGGGCGGGCGAGGTGCCGGTGCGGCTGACGGGCCACGTCGGCCGGACCGGGTTGGACGACCACAACACCTGGACGCTGGAGGGCGACGCCGGGACGATCCGGCTGCGCGACTGGGCGGTCGCGGAGCGGCGCCTGCCCGACGGGCGCTTCGAGCCGGCACCCGACGCGACGCCGAACGAGGCGGCGCGCATGGTCTCCCTGCGGCGCCAGCTCGAGGGTGTCGCGCGGATGACGCGCGGCGAGCCGCACCACCTCGCCACGCTCGCCGAAGCGCTGGAGGTGCAGGAGATCGTCGAGGGCATCCTGGCGGCCTGACGCCGCCGTCCACACCGCCCGGGGCTGCCGGCCCGGGGCTGGATGGACGAGCCCGCCGGGCGTCGAACCCCCTCCCCGCCCGGCCCGCCCTCTCGCCGAACCTCGGCGCGCGGGCGCCCGACCGCCAGAGACACGGGCCCGGCCGGGCTTGCGCGGAGCTTGCGTGATCCGCGGCCCCTCCCCCGGATTGATCTTTTGTTCTCGCTTGCGGTGCTATGGTCGAATCAGCCGTTCCACCGTGAGCGAGGAGAGTCGATGAACCAGCACGTTCAGCATGCAGGGCCGTTGGTGGCCGCGTCGAACCAGACCGCGGGGCACGACGCGCGCCTGCTCGGGGCCAAGCTCCGCGAGATCGCCGCGGTGGTGTTCTCGCCCGCGGTGGCCAAGACGCTGCGCCGCTTCACCTCCGGCGAGGTCGCGCGCATCCTCGGCGTGACGGACAGCCGGATCCGGCAGCTCTCGCCGAGCCTGCTCGTCTCCGAGCCGGAGATCGCGCCCGGAGGCCGGCGCCTCTACACCCTGGCCGACATCCACGCCCTGCGCGCGCATCTCGACGAGATCGACCGGGTCGGGCGGCACTACCTGCCCCACCGCAACAAGGAGGCGGGGGAGCATCTCCAGGTCATCGCCTGCGTGAACTTCAAGGGCGGCTCGGGCAAGACCACGACCGCGGCCCACCTCGCGCAGTCGCTGGTCCTGCGCGGCTACCGGGTCCTGTCCATCGACCTCGACCCGCAGGCGAGCCTCTCGACGCTGCTCGGCGTGCGGCCGGAGAGCGAGCTGACCCCCTACCCCACCATCTACGACGCGATCCGCTACGGCGCCGAGCGGCGCCCGCTCAGCGCCGTGATCCGGCAGACCTACTTCACCGGCCTCGACCTCGTCCCGGCCGATCTCGAGCTCGAGGTGTTCGAGTTCGAGGCCCCGATGGCCTCGGCGCGGCGCAAGGCGAAGGACCCGGAGCCGCCGTTCTTCGCCAGGATGGCCATGGCGCTGACGGAAGTCGCGGACCGCTACGACATGGTCGTGATCGATTGCCCGCCCCGCCTCGGCTACCTCACGATCGCGGCCCTGTGCGCGGCGACCTCGCTCCTCATCACCATCCACCCGCAGATGCTCGACGTCTCGTCGATGCGCCAGTTCCTGACGATGATGGACGAGCTGATGGAGCCCGTGCGGGAGCAGGGCGCGGCACCGACCCACGACTGGTTCCGCTACCTCGTCACGCGGTTCGAGCCGCAGGACACGCCCCAGACCGAGGTGGTGGCGATGTTGCGCGGCCTGTTCGGCGAGCGCGTCCTGACGAAGGCGATGCTGCAATCCGCCGCGATCTCGAATTCGGGCCTGCGCGGCCAGACCGTGTACGAGACGCCGCTGCGCCGCGACGAGGTGACGGGCTCCACCTACCGCCGGGCGCTCGACGCGCTCGACGCCGTGAACGGCGAGATCGAGGGCCTCATCCGCCGGGCCTGGGGGCGTGCATGAGCCAGAGGAAGCGCCTCAGCGCCATCATGGGCACACCGGTCCTGTCCGACGAGCCGCAGCGTCCGTCACCTGAGACATCAACGCCTTACACCCCGTTGGCAGATGCCAACGGGCCCGCGGCCACGCCCGAGAAGCGCTCCGGCGCGGCCCGCTCGATGGCCGCGATGTGGATCGCCTCGACCGCCGGGACGGCCGAGGCGGACGGCGCCGTGGTCGAGCTCGATCCGGACCTGTGCGACCCGTCCGCCATCGCCGACCGGGTGCCGGACGCCACGGATGCGGGCTTCGAGCGCTTCGCCCTGGCGATCCGGGACGAGGGCCAGCATACGCCGATCCTGGTGCGCCGGAAGCCCGCCGACCCGGGCCGGTACGAGATCGCGTACGGGCGCCGGCGGACCCGGGTCGCGAAGGCCCTCGGCCGCACGGTGAGGGCGATCGTCCGCGACCTGAGCGATGCCGAGCTTGTCGTCGCCCAGGGCTCCGAGAACCTCGCCCGCCAGGACCTCAGCTACATCGAGCGCGCCCACTTCGCGCACAACATGGCGCGGGCCGGGGTCGCCCGCGACGTCATCCTGCGGGCCATGGGCACCGACAAGGGCGACCTGTCCCGCTACCTCACGGTCGCCGAGAGCATCCCGGCCGAGATGCTGGCCGCCATCGGGCCGGCCCCGAAGGTCGGTCGGCCGCGCTGGGTCACGCTCGCGGACCGGATCAGGAGTGCGCGCCCGGACGAGATCGCCGCCGCCCTCGCGTCTCCCGGCCTGCCCGGCAGGTCGTCGGACGAACGCTTCGCCGCCGTCCTGGCGGCGCTCTCGGGGACATCGAAGTCGAAGGTGCGCCCGCGGGCCGAGTCGCTGAAGGACGGACACGGCGTCAAGTTCGCCCGGGTCGAGCGCAGCGCGATGGGCCTTCGCCTGACCGTGGCGGAGAGCGTCGCGCCGGGATTCGGCGATTACCTCGCCGACCGGCTGCCGGAGATCCTCGCGGCCTACCGGGCGGGCAAGGCGTAGGGCCCCGGGGCCTCGGCCGGGCTCCCCGGGATCATCGACGCGGCCGGCCGGACGCGCGGTCGCGCCGGACGGCCGCGGGCGAGGATGTCGGGGCGTCCGGGCCCGAGAACCCGGCGCAGGGCAGGGGCCCCGTCACCCGGCAGGGCCGGGACCGGCGGCCACCCCCCCGGGGCGCGCGTCGTGCCGGGGCCGAGCCGGGGCTTCACGGCGTCGCTCAGGGTCCCGTGTACCCGAGGGCCTGCGCGGCGCCGCGCTGCCGGACCAGCGACGCCGCATCGCGCGCCGCGAGACGCCGGCATCCTCGTGCGGCGCGCGGGCCGGATCGCCGTTGCCCTCGTCGTCCGACGGCGTGATCAGAATGGCGCCGAGGGTGCCGCTTCGAGCGAGCGCCGCGATGCGCTCCTCGTAGGCGGCCGGCCCGGCGGGCTTCATCAGCCGCCGCACCCTCTCGATCACCGCTCCGCGTGGCCGGCCTCGCGCAACGCGTCGGGCGTGGCGCCCTGCGTCCGCGATGACGTCGTGCAGGCACGCGGCCTGCGTCACCGGGTCGGGACGCGTGCGCCCGCGCGTCGCCGGGTGCAGACGCCAGGGGGAGGGGAGTTTGACAGCGTCGCCCCAGTCGCGGACTATCCACGATGCGGTCAAGCCGTCCACAATATGGACGATCATCGGGAGACGCCTCATGAACGACGCGATGCCGCCCGCCGATCCGGCGGCGGGGCTGGACGCCGCCACGCTCAAGCGGATGCCGTACCAGTTCCCGCAGCCGGCGGAGTGCCTGCCCGACCTCGTCGTCGCGCCCGCGATGCCGGCCGACGACCGGGTCTGGGTGCCGCAGGCCGAGAACGTCTGGTTCCGCCCGCTCTGCCTGAACGTCTCCTCGGGCTACTGGATGAACCTCCTGAAGGTGAAGAAGTCCGGAATCCTCAGCCGTCACCGTCATCCCGGCCCGGTCCACGCCTTCGTGCTGAAGGGGAGCTGGCGCTATCTCGAGCACGACTGGGTGGCGACGGAGGGCTCCTACGCCTTCGAGCCGCCGGGCGAGACGCACACCCTCGTGGTGGACGAGGGCGTCGAGGAGATGATCACCTTCTTCCAGGTGAACGGCTGCATGTACTACGTCGACCCGTGGGGCCGGCACACCGGCTACGAGGACGTCTTCACCAAGCTCGAGATGTGCCGCGCGCACTACGAGGCGGTGGGGCTCGGGGCCGACTACGCCAACCAGTTCGTGCGCTGATGGCGCCGCGGTCGCAACCCGCGCGCGCGCGCCGCCCGCCGCGAGCGGTCGCGGGCCGAGCCCGGGCGGGCACGCGACCCGGCGGCTCCGTCGTGTCCCGCCACGCTCGCGGGGGGAGGGGGCCCCGCATGCGGGGCGTCGCGACCGGGCGGTCCTGCCGCCGCCATCGGGCCGCCGCCGCATACCCGCCGCCGGCGCGCCGGCCCCGCGCGGCGACGGAGCGGCGGGAACCTCGGGAGCGTCTCGCATGACCTTCGCGGCCGATCTGCTGGCGGGCAAGACCGCCATCGTCACCGGCGGCACCACCGGCATCGGCGCCGGCGTCGCCGAGGCCCTGGGCCGGCTCGGCGCCCGGGTCGTGGCCGTGGGGCTCGGGGCGGAGGCCTACCGGCCTCCGGCGGGGCTCGACGTCGCGGCGCACGAGCTCGACGTCACCGATGGCGCCGGGGTCGACGCCCTGGTCGCGGCCTGCCCCGGGATCGACATCGTGGTGAACTGCGCCGGCGTGATCCGGCGGGTCGAGGAGCACCAGCTCGACGTCTTCGAGCGGGTGCTCGCCATCAACCTGACCGGCACGATGCGGGTCTGCACGGCGGCGCGCGCCAAGCTGGCCCGGGCGGGCGGGTGCATCGTCAACACCGCCTCCATGCTGTCGTTCTTCGGCGGCAGCCTGGTGCCGGCCTACAGCGCGAGCAAGGGCGGCGTGGCGCAGCTCACCAAGTCGCTGGCCCTCGCGTACGCGCCGGACGGCATCCGGGTGAATGCCGTCGCGCCGGGCTGGATCGCCACCCCCCTGACCAGGGCGCTCCAGGACGACCCGGCGCGCGCGCAGCCGATCCTCGCCCGCACGCCGCTCGCGCGCTGGGGCACGCCGGACGACGTGGCGGGGGCGGTCTGCTTCCTGGTCAGCCCGGCGGCGAGCTTCGTGACCGGCGTCGTCCTGCCGGTCGACGGCGGCTACCTCGTCGCCTGAGCCGGGTGGCCGCGGCGTCGCGGGCGTCGGCCGCGTCGCAGAGCCCCCGCACCGGAGACCGAACACCCATGCCGACCGAGCGCACGGAGGATGGGAACGGACGCGCCGAAATCCCGGGCACGGCGGCCTTCGGCAAGTTCATGCGGGTGCTGCAGGCCGTCGCCGACGCGCCCGGGGACATGACGGTGGCCGGGCTCTGCCGCATCACCGGGTTTCCCCGCCCCACGGTGCACCGCATCGCGGCCGCGCTCGTGACCGAGGGCATGCTGGCCGAGGGATCCGGCAACCGCCTCCGCCTGGGCCCGAGGCTGATCAGCCTCGCCTTCCGCTCCTGGGACGGCTCGACCCTGCGGCAGGTGGCGCAGGACCACCTGGTGCGCCTGCGCGACCGCCTCGACGAGACGGTGCACCTCGCGGTGCACGACCGGGGCGGCATGGTCTACGTCGACAAGCTCGAGAGCCGGCGCACCGTGCGCATGGCCTCCCGGATCGGGACCCGCGTCGCCCTGCATGCCACCGCGGTCGGCAAGGCCTGGCTGGCGACCCTCGACGAGGCGGAGCTGGAGCCGGTCCTCGCGCGCGCCGTCCTCGTCGCCCTGACCCCGGGCAGCATCACCGACCGGGAGGCGCTGCGCGCCGAGGTCGCCGCGACGCGGGCCCGCGGCCACGCGCTCGACCGGCAGGAGAACGAGCTCGACATCTGCTGCTACGGGCACGCGCTGCGCGGCCCGGGCGGGCGGGTGCTGGGCTGCATCAGCGTGAGCCTGCCGCGATACCGGTTCGAGGAGGTGCCGGCGCAGGCAATCCTCGCGGCGATGCGGGACTGCGTCGCCGGGATCGCCGCGGCGGCGGGCGCCGGGCCGTGAGGCGGCGGACGGGCGATCGCCGGGGACCCGGCGGGAGGGCTCCGCTCCGGCGACCCTGAGGAGCCTCCGCCACCCGGCCGGCGCCGCGGGCCGCGCCCGGCCCTCGGCCTCACCACCCCGTGGGAGGGCCCGGTCACGCGACGTCGGAGGTCCACCACAGCAATCCGAAATCCTGCGCGGCCTTGTTCGGGCGCGCCCACCGCAGCTGCTCGACCAGGACCGCCAGGGCGCCGAGCGCGCCCCGCCGCGCCGGCTCCAGGCAGGTCTCCCGGTCGAGGGCCATCGCCAGGGACATCGAGGCGATCAACGCATCCTCGATGGCGCCGGCGAGGCTGGGCGTGAGCACGATCCACCTCCTGAGGGCGGCGACCTCGACGCGCGCCTCGGAGCGGACGAAGTCGCTCAGCAGCGACCCTCGCAGGTCGAAGGTCATCTCGATCACGGCGAACCACGGCTTCAGGCACGACTTGAGCGGGAGCGGAACGCCGGACAAATCCAGATCCACAGGCGACATCGCACCCCCGCTCTCCCGACACCCCCGACGCCACGCGCGCTCGACCGACGTCCGGCGACCGGCCGGCGAATGCGTCATCCGACGAGGCGGCGCGGCGTGCGAACAGGGACCGACACGCGTTGCTGGTCGCGCCAGGTCTCGCGACAGCGCGCGACGCGAACGCGACGGGGCGCGTGAACCGGACGCGGCGAGCCGGCGCACGAGCGAGGCCTCCGCCCTCCGCGCCTCCGTGGCCGCTCCCGGGCCGCGAACTGCCTAGCATGCATGCAGCTTCACCGCACGGCCGCGAACGGCATGGCTGCCCCGGATTTGAAGCATAGCAAAGCACGTCTCACCGTTCCCGATGCCTTCTGATCTGCCTATAGGCTGTGCATCAGAAACATTCGTTCACAATTTCTGTATAGTCACAGTTTACATGGTAGAAACGCTTGTTGCTCTATTGCAACAACACACAGCTACCAACGGCGGCGCGCCAGATGAGTCGGAATAGTCATTGATGGGCTTCGCAACTTCCAACATGGTGGTCTGGCGCCAGGATGATTCCGACGCAGTTTGGCCGGGTGCTGCGAGGAGGCCGAACTTAGAGGGACAAGATCGGCAAAGCCGCGGGATCGATGCTGACCCGCGGAAGTTAGCCGCTCGCCCTCATAGGTCCGAAACTTTTGGAGGTCTCGATGAAGCTCGTGAAGAGCCTTCTGCTCGGGT